>JAIUOX010000076.1 GCA_020160955.1 Pseudomonadota bacterium | reverse complement strand
TGCTGGGCGGCACCAGCTCGATCAACGGCATGGTCTACATGCGCGGCAACGCCGCCGACTATGACGAGTGGCGGCAACGCGGCTGCGATGGCTGGGACTACGAGTCGGTGCTGCCCTACTTCAAGCGCGCCGAGGACCAGGAGCGCGGCGCCGACGACTTCCACGGCGTCGGCGGGCCGCTCAAGGTGACCGACCATGCCTGGAAGCCGACGCTGGCGCGCGCCATGCACGAGGCGGCCCAGCAGGCCGGCATCCCGGCCAATCCCGACTTCAACGGCGCCACGCAGGAAGGCGTCGGCTACTACCAGGTGACGATCAGCAAGTCGCGGCGCTGGTCGAGCGCGCGGGCCTACCTCGGCGACGCCAGGCGGCGGCCGAACCTCACCGTCGCGACCTCGGCCCACGCGACGCGCGTGCTGATCGAGAACGGCCGCGCCGTCGGCGTCGAGTACCGCACGCCCGGCGGGTTGAAGACCGCGCGGGCGCGGCGCGAGGTGATCGTGTCGGGCGGCGTCTACGGATCGCCCCAGCTCCTGATGCTGTCGGGCCTCGGGCCGGCGTCCCACCTGCGCGACCACGGCATCGCGGTGGTGCGTGACATGCCGGGCGTCGGCAGCAACCTGCACGACCATTTCAACACCTACATCGCCTACAAGTGCGCCCAGCCGGTGACGATGAACGACCTGGCCAACAGCTTTACCCGGCAGGTGCTGGCCGGCCTGCAGTACGCCTTTGGCCGCACCGGGCCGCTGGCCAGCATGGGCCTGTATGTCGGCGCGCTGGTGCGCAGCGACCGCCGGCTGGAGCGGCCCGACCTGCAGATCAACATGTTCGCCTGGGCGATCAAGGAGCGGAACCGCAACGGCGTGGTCGCCCAGCCCTTCTCGGCATTCGGCCTGTCGCCCGTGCACCTGCGCCCCGACGGGCGCGGCACGGTGCGGCTGAAGTCGGCCAATCCGCTGGCGGCGCCCGAGATCCGCTTCAACTTCCTGAAGAGCGCCAGCGACTGGACGGCGATGCTGGAAGGCCTGCGGATCTGCCGCGAGATCGGCCGCCAGCCGGCGCTGGCGCCGTTCGTGGTCGAGGAAATCCTGCCCGGGGCCGGCGTGTCGGACGAGGCCGGCCTGCGCGAGCACATCCGGGCCAACGGCGTTTCCAACCTGCACCCGGTCGGCACCTGCCGGATGGGCCGCGCGGTCGACGACGTGGTCGATCCCGAGCTCAAGGTCTACGGCGTCGAGGGGCTGCGGGTCGCCGACGCCTCGATCATGCCGAGCATCGTTGCCGGCAACACCAACGCGCCCTCGATCATGATCGGCGAAAAGTGTGCCGACATGGTGCGGCGTGCGGCGGCCTGACCGGGCGGCGCAACTGGTCTAGGCTGGCGCTCCCCTGCGAAACCCGGCGACCATGACCGACAAGCCTAGCGTCTCCCTTTCTCCCTCGATCCTTTTCCGTCACCTGAAGCCGGAGACACGCGATCGCATCCTGACCGGCCTGACGATCCTGCTGCTGGTTCACCTGTTCGTCGTCTCGCCGCTGGAACTGCACAACCCGCTCCACCTCCGGCCGATCGGGCTGGTCTTCATGATCCTGCTGGGCAGCGGCCTGGTGATGCTGGCCCGCGGCGTGGTCCCGCTGGCGATGCTCGCCCTGTTCGCGATCCTGCTGGGGCTGGGCTTCTACTTCGAGGACACCGCCCACGCGTCGACGGTCAGCATCGGGACGCGGGCCGCGTCGTGGCTCCTGATCGCCATGGCGATCATCTGGATCGTCGCCCGCGCGGTCTACGCGCCCGGCCCGATCACCTACGCCCGCATCATCGGTGCGGTGCTGCTCTACGTGACGATCGGCATCTTCTTCGTGGCCCTCTACCTCGTGATGGCCGTCCTGATCCCCGACGCGTTCCGCGGCGTGTCGATCAAGCCGCATGCCTCGCTGCCGACCGACTTCGTCTACTTCAGCTTCACCACCCTCACGACCGTCGGCTACGGCGACATCGTGCCGGTCGATCCGCTGGTCCGCAGCCTGTGCAACGTCGAGGCCATCATCGGCCAGATCTTCCCCGCCACCGTGCTGGCCCGCCTCGTCTCCGACCAGGTCTCGTCGCGCGCCGCGCCGCAACCGAAGGAGCCGTCATGAAGTTCGGCGTCACCGTCGCCCCGCGCATCAGCGACTGGAAGCTGTTCGTCGACCTCGAGGCTATGGGCTACGACGCCGCGTGGGCGGCGGATTCGCAGATGCTCTACTCCGATGCCTACGCCGTGCTGGCGCTGGCCGCGGCCAACACCTCGCGCATTCGCCTCGGCACCGGCGTGTCGGTCGCCGGCGTGCGGTTGGCGCCGGTCACCGCGCACTCGATCGCCAGCATCAACAGGCTGGCGCCCGGCCGCACCTTCCTCGGCATCGGCACCGGCCACACCGCGATGCGCGTGATGGGCAAGGACCCGATGAAGGCGCGCGAGTTCCGCGAGTACCTGCGGGTTCTGCGCGCCCTGCTGCACGGCCAGGAAGTCGACTACGCGCTGGGCGACGGGCCGCGCACCGACATCCGCTTCCTGCATCCGGGCGAAGGCTTCATCGACGTCGAGCACCCGGTGCCGATCTACGTCGCGGCCGACGGCCCGCTCGCCCTCAAGGCGGCCGGCGCGTACGGCGATGGCCGCATCTGCTCGCACAACCAGACGAAGGCCCGCCTGCAACAGAGCCTCGAGGTGATGCGCGGCGGCGGCGCCGCGGTGGGCCGCACCCTGCCCGCCGACTTCCACACCGCCGCGCTGGGCTACGCCTGCGTGCTGCGGCCGGGCGAGAGCACGACCTCGGACCGGGTGATCGACGAGATCGGCTCGATGGCCGCCGCTTCGCTGCACTACTGGTGGGAGCTCTACCAGAAGGACGGCGACACCAGCACGGTCGCCGGCCGCTGCCGCGGCCTGTGGGAGGAGTACCTCGCCTTCACCGAGCGCATGGAGACGCCGCCGCACAAGCGCTACCAGCAGGTCCATCTCGGCCATTGCGCCTTCCTGCCGCCGGAGGAGCGCCGCTTCATCACCGAGGACCTGATCCGCTCGACCGGCGGCCTGGTCGGCACGCCCGACGAGATCATCGCCATGCTGCGCGAGCGCGAGGCGATGGGACTGAACGAGATCACGCTGCTGCCGGCCATGAACGAGGCGCGGCGCAACCTGCGGGACTTCGCCGAGCAGGTGATCGCGCGGTATTGAGGAAGGGTCCCTCGCTGCGCTCGGGATGACAAAACGAATCCTGTCATCCCGAGCGCAGCGAGGGACCTTTCCCGCAACGCGCGCCCCGACGGCCCATTGCCGGGCCATGCGGGCCCTCGTTCCCATGCTCCTCCTGGCGAGCCGCGTCTTCGCTGTCCCGGCGGCGGCCGAGGAACTGCTGTCGCGCCGCTCCTCCTGGGCCCCGGCCCGGACCGGGATTGTGGCGAGGCCGCCATCATTGATCGCGAAAATGCCCCGAGGCTGTCCGCTTGCGCCATTGACCGCGGACTAGTCTGCACTGGCGATGCTGAAGTTGAACATCCTCCACCTGCTGGCGATCCTCGGCGCGGTCGGCGCCGCCGTCGCGCTGCGCCGCGAGGCGCGCGGCCGCTCGCTGACGCCGGGCCGGCTGTTCCTCGCGCCGACCTGCGCGCTCGGCGTGGCGTTCCTGTTGCTCGCCCTGACGGACTTCGAATGGCGCCAGCCCCAGCTGTGGCTGGGCGCCCTGGGCTTCGGCCTGGCGGCGGGCGCGATGCGCGGCTGGTTCGCGCCGCTGGAGGTCGACCGGCTGTGGGACCGGGTGCGCGTCGGCCAGGCCCGCGATGGGCTGTGGACGGGTTACCTGCTGGGCGCCGTGGCACTCGCCGCGATGTCGATCGACGTCGCCGTGCACCTGACGGCGGGCCCTTACGACCTGCTGGGCAACCTCGTCGCCGCGCTGTGCGCCGGCTTCCTGTCGGGCCGGGCGGCCCTCCTGTGGCTGCGCTCGCTGGGCGCGCCGCACGCCACCAGCGGCCGGGCTCTCTAGCCGCACACCGGCTGGCACGGTCTTCGCTTCTGCAGGCGGGTCGATAACCGCTGCGGAACCCAGGACCAATGATCAGCCGTCTTCCCTCGCTCTCGCGGACCACTTTTTCGCGCGCCCGCCACGCCCTGTTCGCCGCGGCGTTCGTGCTGTCCGCCGGCCCGGCGCTCGCCCAGGGCACGCTGCGCATCGGCATGACCGCGTCGGATATCCCGCTCACCACCGGCCAGACCGACCAGGGCGGCGAAGGCATGCGCTTCATGGGCTACACGGTCTACGACGCGCTGATCAACTGGGACCTGTCGTCGGCCGACAAGCCGTCGGTGCTGGTGCCCGGTCTCGCCACCGAGTGGAAGGTCGACGACGCCGACAAGACCCGCTGGGTGTTCAAGCTGCGCCCCGGCGTGAAGTTCCACGACGGCAGCGACTTCAAGGCCGACGCGGTCGTCTGGAACCTCGACAAGATCCTCAACGACAAGTCGCCCCAGTACGACCCCAAGCAGGCCTCGCAGGGCCGCTCGCGCATCCCGGCGGTGAAGTCCTACAAGGTGATCGACGACCAGACGGTCGAGATCGTCACCAAGACGCCCGACGCCTTCCTGCCCTACCAGATGGCCTGGATCATGATGTCCAGCCCGGCGCAGTGGGAGAAGGTCGGCAAGAACTGGAACGAGTTCGCCAAGACGCCGTCGGGCACCGGTCCGTGGAAGCTGGCGGCGTTCGTGCCGAGCACGCGCGCCGAACTGGTGCCGAACAAGGAATACTGGGACGCCAGGCGCGTGCCGAAGCTCGACAAGATGGTCCTGCTGCCGCTGCCCGAGCCGTCGAGCCGGACCGCGGCGCTGCGCTCGGGCCAGGTCGACTGGATCGAGGCGCCGTCGCCCGACGCGGTGCCCAGCCTCGAGAAGGCCGGCCTCAAGCTGGTGACCAACGCCTACCCGCACAACTGGACGTGGCACCTCAGCATGGTCGACGGCTCGCCGTGGAAGGACGTGCGGGTCCGCAAGGCGGCCAACCTGGCGATCGATCGCGCCGGCCTGAAGACGCTGCTCAACGGCCTGATGATCCCGGCCAAGGGCTTCGTCACGCCAGGCAGCCAGTGGTTCGGCAACCCCGCCTTCGAGGTGAAGTACGATCCGGCGGCGGCCAAGAAGCTGCTGGCCGAGGCCGGCTTCGGCCCCGACAAGCCGCTCAAGGCGAAGATCCTGATCTCGGCCTCCGGGTCGGGCCAGATGCAGCCGCTGCCGATGAACGAGTACATCCAGCAGAACCTCGCCGACGTCGGCATCAAGGTCGAGTTCGACGTCGTGGAGTGGAACGCCCTGATCAACATCTGGCGGGCCGGCGCCAAGGCGGACCTGTCCAAGGGCGCCAGCGGCATGAACTACTCGTACTTCATCCAGGACCCGTTCACCGCCTTCATCCGCCACCTCGACTCGACCCTGGTCGCGCCGAACGGCACCAACTGGGGCTTCTACGCCGATCCGGCGATGGACGCGCTGTTCGAGAAGGCGCGCACCACCTTCGACGCCAAGGAGCAGGACAAGGTCCTGCAGCAGATCCACGAGAAGATCGTCGACGACGCGCTGTTCCTGTTCGTGACCCACGACGTCAACCCGCGCGCCATGTCGCCGAAGGTGACGGGCTTCGTGCAGGCCCAGAACTGGTTCCAGGACTTCTCGCCGATCGTCATGAAGTAGCGAACCGCGTCCCGGTCGCCGCCCCCTCGGGCGGCGACCGGTCCTGCGTTCCGAAATTCGGTGCAGCCGGGCTTCAAGCCCCCGTGATTCTTCTCGACGTGATTTTTCTCGACTGGCAAACAATTCGCATCGACTGTAAGCGTGTCGTAAGCAGCCGCGCCTAGAACGCGCTACCGGCCGGGCGCGGCTGGTTCACTCGTGTGAGTTCGAGGCCGATGCCCTTGTTTTCCTTCTGCACGTCGGCCCGTTGCCGGCCGGCCCCATGAGCTACCCGATCAACCTGGTCGACATCGCCGCCGTGTTGATGGCGGCCGGCTGCGCCCACACGACCCTGTCCGACCTGTCGCCGCGCGCCCGCAAGCTGTGGCGGATCGGCCTGCCGCCCCTGCTCGGGATCGGCGTCTCGCTGCTGATGCTGGCCGGCGCCGTGGTCAGTTTCGCGCACGACGTGACGTGGGTCGCCACGGCGGCCCTCGGCACCCTGGCCGGCTGGCTGCGCGGCCATCGCATCGCCGTCCAGACCGACCAGATCTGGGGCACCATCCGCACGCCGGTCAGCTACGACGCGGTGACCGCCGGGTTCTGCCTGTTCGCGATCACCTTCGCCGACAGCCTGTCGGGGCTGCTGCCGCCCGGCACCCTGCCTCGCCATGCCCACATGGCCGCGACGTCGGGCGTCTTCGCGGGCTACCTGGCCGGCCGGGCGTGGTCGCTGGGCAAGCGCGCCGTCGGGGCGCCGCACACCGACCTCGGCCTGCAATAGGCCGTCAGGCCGCTTCCTTGTCCGTGCCCTCGCCGACCCGGGCGGCCAGCGACGCCGCCATGAACTCGTCGAGATCGCCGTCCAGCACCTTCTGCGGGTCGCTGCGTTCGACGTTGGTCCGCAGGTCCTTCACCATCTGGTAGGGCTGCAGCACGTAGGACCGGATCTGGTGACCCCAGCCGATGTCGGTCTTGCTGGCTTCCGCCGCCAGCCGCTCGGCCTCGCGCTTCTGCAGCTCGACCTCGTAGAGGCGCGCCTTCAGCATCTGCATCGCCTTGGCGCGGTTCTGGTGCTGGCTGCGCTCCTGCTGGACGGCGACGGCGATGCCGGTCGGGATGTGGGTGATGCGGACCGCCGAGTCGGTCTTGTTGACGTGCTGGCCGCCGGCGCCCGAGGCCCGGTAGGTATCGACGCGCAGGTCCTTGTCGAGGATCTCGATCTCGATGTTGTCGTCGACCTCGGGGTAGCACCAGACCGACGCGAACGAGGTCTGCCGCCGCGCGTTGCCGTCGAACGGCGAGATGCGCACCAGCCGATGCACGCCCGACTCGGTCTTCAGCCAGCCGTAGGCGTTGGGCCCCTCGACCTTGAAGGCGCACGACTTGATGCCGGCCTCTTCGCCGGCGCTCTCCTCCAGCCACGAGACCTTGTAGCCGCGACGCTCGGCCCAGCGCGTGTACATGCGCGCCAGCATCTCGGCCCAGTCCTGCGCCTCGGTGCCGCCGGCACCGGCGTTGATCTCGACGTAGGCGTTGTTGGGATCGGCCTCGCCCGACAGCAGCGTCTCGAGCCGTGCCTTCGCCGCCTCGGCGCGCGCCTCGGCCAGCGACCGCTCGGCGTCGGCGATCATGCCCTCGTCCTTCTCGGCCTCGGCCATCTCGATCAGGCCGACATTGTCGTCGACCGCGGCGCGCAGCCGCCGGATGGTCGAGATCGCGGCCTCCAGCCGGGTCCGTTCCTTCATCACGGCCTGGGCCTGCTTCTGGTCGTTCCAGAGCGCGGGATCCTCCGCGCGCGCGTTCAGCTCGTCGAGACGGACGACCGCACGGTCGTAGTCAAAGACGCCTCCTCAGGAGTTCCAGCGACTCCTCGATCTCGGTGACCATCGATTGGGCTTCGGCGCGCATGACTCCAACACCTGCTCAGTAAGTCTCGCCCGTCCCGGTCAGGCCGGGACGGCGCGGGCTGCCCGCCTGCTGCGGGCCGCCGCCGGCGTCTATACCGGACCAGGGGCCGGACCCGTCAAGCAGCGACTGGTTGAAGCCGTCGCTGCCCGGCTCGGTGCCCGGCTTGAACACCTCGTCGATCGTGCCGCCCTCGTAGGTGTACTTCACCATGCGCAGTCCCGGCGGGATGCGGAACGGGGTCGGCGCCTTGTCCTTGAAGATCTGCTTGGCGATCTGCTCGTAGATCGGCACCGCGTTGCCGCCGCCGGTCTCCTGGTTGCCCGAGCCGAGGGTGCGCGGCTCGTCGAAGCCGATGTAGATGCCGACCGTGATGTCGGGCGTCGAGCCGAGGAACCAGTTGTCGCGGGCGTCGTTGGTCGTGCCGGTCTTGCCGGCGATCGGCCGGCCGAGCGCCGCGAGGCGGCCGGCGGTGCCGCGCGTGGTCACGCCCTGCATCATGTGGACGACCTGGTAGACCGACGCGGGATCGTGGAACGGCTTGCGCGAGTCGACGATCTCCGGCGCCGCCGGGCGGCTGCCCGCCGGCTGCTCGCCGCAGCCGCGGCAGGCCCGCGGCTCGTGGCGGTAGACCGTCTTGCCGTTGCGGTCCTGCACGCGGTCGACCAGCGACGGCGTGATCTCGAGCGCGCCGTTGGCCAGCATGGCGTAGGCCATGGTCATGCGCAGCAGCGTCGTCTCGCCGGCGCCCAGCGACATCGGCAGGTAGGCGCCCATCTGGTCGACCACGCCGAATTCCTTGGCGACCTGCACGACGTTCTTCATGCCGACCTGCTGCGCCATGCGCACCGTCATCAGGTTGCGCGACAGCTCGAGGCCGCGCCGCACCGTGGTCGGGCCGAGGTAGTCGCCGCCGTAGTTCTTGGGCGACCACACCGGCTGGCCGTAGCCGGGGTCGTAGGAGAACGGCGCGTCGAGCACGACCGAGGCCGGCGAAAAGCCGGCATCCATCGCCGCGAGGTAGACGAACGGCTTGAACGAGGAGCCGGGCTGGCGGGCCGCCTGGACGGCGCGGTTGAACTGGCTGCGGCCGTAGGACCAGCCGCCCGACAGCGCGAGCACGCGGCCGGTCTGGGTGTCCATCACGACCACGCCGCCCTCGACGTTCGGCACCTGGCGCAGCGCGTAGGTGCGCGGCGGGTAAGGCTTGGCGTTGGCGCCGGCCGGCTTCTCGACCTTCTCGACGACGATCACGTCGCCGACGCTGACGACGTCGCGCGGGCTGCGCGGCGGCGCGCCGACGCGCTGCTCGGGCAGGGTCGGCGCCGCCCAGGTCATCTCGGCGAACGGCAGCGTGCCTTCGCCGCCCTCGGTGCCCGGCAGGCCGACCAGCGACACCGACTGAGGTTCGACCTTGCTGACGACGGCCAGCTGCCAGGTCGGCGGCCCGGTCAGCGGACGCCGCTGGGCGATGCGGGCGAGTTCTTCCTCCCACACGCTCATGTCGGGGATCTTGGCGTAGGCGCCGCGCCAGCCGTGGCGGCGATCGTAGGTGATCAGGCCGTCGCGCAGCGCGTTGTCGGCCACCGCCTGGATCGCCGGGTCGAGGGTCGTCGACACCGTGAGGCCGCTCTCGTACAGCGCCTTCTCGCCGTAGGCGGCCAGCAGGTTGCGGCGCACTTCCTCGGCGAAGAAGTCGGCCGTCGCGACCTCGGTGGCGCCGCGCCGCCGGTACTGCAGCTTCTCCGCCCGCGCCTGGTCCATCTCGGCCTGGGTGATGTAGCCGTCGTCGCGCATGCGCCCCAGCACGTAGTCGCGCCGCGCGTAGGCTTCCTTCTCGTTGCGGTTGATGTTGTAGCGGTTCGGCGCCTTGGGCAGCGCGGCGAGGTAGGCGATCTCCGACAGGCTGAGCTCGTCGAGCGAGCGGTCGAAGTAGTTGATCGCCGCCTGGGCCACGCCGTAGTTGCCCGACCCGAGGTAGATCTCGTTGAGGTAGAGCTCGAGGATGCGCTCCTTCGAGTAGGTCTCCTCGATCCGGAAGGCGAGGATCGCCTCGCGGATCTTGCGCGCCAGCGTCGCCTGGTTGGTCAGCAGGAAGTTCTTCGCCACCTGCTGGGTGATGCCCGAGGCGCCCTCCGGGCGCTTGCCCGGGTTGGCGACGTTGGCCACCACCGCGCGCACGATGCCGACGAAGTCGACGCCGGGATGGGTGAAGAAGCGCTGGTCCTCGGCCGCCACGAACGCCTCGAGGACGCGCTTGGGCATCGCCGCCACCGGCACGAACACGCGCTTTTCCTTGGCGTACTCGGCCAGCAGCCGGCCGTCGGCCGCGTAGAGGCGAGACGAGGTCGCGGGCTGGTAGTCGGCAAGCTGCTTGTGATCGGGCAGGCCGTGGCTGAAATGCCAGAACAGGCCGGCCACGGTCCCCGTGCCGACGATCAGGACGGCCGTCGTGAAGGCCAGCAGGATCTTGAGAAGGTTGAGCACTTTCATTTTCTTGTACGCGGCCACCCTGGAAGCGGCAACGGACAGCTTGAAAGAAAGTTACGCCTTCTTTGTGGCAACGCCGGTGCCGAAGTGGGCATCGACGGAGGCCCGCAGGGCACGCGCGAGGTAGAGCTGGTGCTGGCGCACCGTCAGCAACTTCTCGTCCTGCGGGTTCGACAGGTAGCCCAGTTCGACCAGGGCGGCCGGGATGTCGGGCGAGGTCAGCACCGCGAAGCCGGCCTGGCGGTGGGTCCGCGGCAACAGCCGCACCCCGTTGCTGCCCAGCGTGCGGACGATGGTGTCGGCGAGCCGCCGCGAGTCGTTGACCGTGCCGCGCTGGCTCATCGCCACCAGGGTCCGCGCCACGTCCTGTGACTGGTCGGCGAAGCGCGACGGCGGCCCCATCGAATCGGCGCGGTTCTCGCGCGCCGCGAGCGCCGCCGCCTCGCGGTCGCTGGCCTCCTCCGACAGGGTGTAGACGGAGGCGCCGCGGACGCTCGAATCGCCATGCGAATCGGCGTGCAGGGACAGGAACAGGTCGGCCCGCGCCGACTGCGCCCGGGCCACCCGCTCGCGCAGCGCCACGAAGCTGTCGGTCGAGCGGGTCAGCAGCACCCGGTAGCGGTTGCCGGCCAGCAGCTCGCGCTGCAGGTCGCGGGCGATCTGCATCACCACCAGCTTTTCCTGGGTGCCGCGCAAGCCCAGCGCGCCGGGGTCGCGTCCGCCATGGCCGGGGTCGAGGTAGATCAGCTTGGGCTGCGGCGGCGGCACCGGCTTGCCCATCGACTTGCGCGCCATCGAGTTCGCCCAGACCGCAGGCATGCCCACGCCGAAGGCAGAGAGCCCGGCGGCAGCAGCGATCAGGGAACGACGAGGGAGAGCGGCCATCAAACAGCCCGCCAGGACGAGAGGGGAATGAATTATTGTTCTGATATGCTCAACCAATTACACAAGAAGGTCCATAATTTCAAGAATTTTCAACCGTTTACGGCGGATTTCGAAAGCAGCCCAACGTTTTGATTGTGGCTGCCTTGCGAACCCCGTATGTTGCGTTCCGCGAGCAGTCGCCGTCGTTCGAAGCGCCCTCTCCCCGGAGTTAAGGTGCGCTCCGACGGCAGTCTTCTAAGCCGGGCTGGCCGCCCCACGTTGACGGGAGCGGCAGGTCTGCGGAGGGACTGTCAGGCAGGCGGTGGCTATAGGAAACCCGAGGTCGGCAGGGTCCAGTTGTGGCCCGGCGGCGCGATGCTTCCCCGTTCTGGCCTGCTGAAGGCCGTTTCGACGGGTCGATGACGCGGCGTCCCCCTCGCCCCAGAGAGGCGGCACGGCCGCCGGTCGCTCGCGCCGGTTGGGACCGAACGTCTCGGAGCGAGCCCATGGCAAGGCGTATGCTCATCGATGCCAGTCACCCGGAAGAGACCCGGGTCGTCGTCGTCGATGGAACCAGACTCGAAGAATTCGATTTCGAAACCGCGTCCCGCAAGCCCCTCAAGGGCAACATCTATCTCGCCAAGGTCATCCGGATCGAACCGTCGCTGCAGGCGGCGTTCGTGGAATATGGCGGCAACCGCCACGGCTTCCTGGCCTTCTCCGAAATTCACCCCGACTACTACCAGATCCCGGTCGCCGACCGCGAACGGCTGATCGCCGAGCAGCAGCGCCTGCACGACGACGAGGACGAGGAGCCGCGCCGCCGCGGCCGCGTCGACCGCACCGACATCGAGGAAGTCCGGGAAGAGAACTTCGCCGAGCTCGGCGCGGTGGTGGCCGAGGCCCCGATCGTGCCGCCGGCGGATTCGGACAACGAGACGCCGGCGCACGCCGCCGACGACGAGGCCCCTGCCCCGGTCGACGCCGCCCCCGAGCCGATGGCCGTCGAGCCGGCGGTCGCCGAGGCGCCTACCGAGACACCTGCCGAGACACCGGAGCCGCAGACCCAGGCCGCCGCCATCCCGAGCGAGCGCCTCGACGGCCCCGCCGAGGAAGCCTCCCCCGAGGGCACGCCCCTAGAGACCGCGACCACCGAAGCCGCGGGCGACGCCACCGCCGCCGACCCGTCGGCCGATCCCTCCGAGGCGCCGCAGCCGGAAGTCTCGGTCGAGACGCTGGGCGGCGACGACGTGATCGAGCAGCGCGAGACGCGCGAGCGCCGCCGCCGCAACCCGATCCGCCAGTACAAGATCCAGGAAGTCATCAAGCGCCGGCAGATCCTGCTGGTGCAGGTCGTCAAGGAAGAGCGCGGCAACAAGGGCGCCGCGCTCACCACCTACCTGTCGCTGGCCGGCCGCTACTCCGTGCTGATGCCGAACGCCGGCCGGGGCGGCGGGATCTCGCGCAAGATCTCCAACCCGGCCGACCGCAAGCGCATGAAGGAAGTGCTGAGCGAGCTCGACGTGCCGCAGGGCCAGGGCGTGATCCTGCGCACCGCCGGCCTCGAGCGCAGCACCAGCGACATCAAGCGCGACTACGAGTACCTGTCGCGCCTGTGGGATTCGATCCGCGAGATCACCATGCGCTCGACGGCGCCGGCGCTGATCTACGAGGAAGGCGATCTCATCAAGCGCTCGCTGCGCGACGTCTACGACACCGACATCGCGCAGGTGCTGGTCGAGGGCGAGGCCGGCTTCCAGGCCGCGTCCGAGTTCATGCGCCAGCTGGTGCCGCACCAGGCCAGCAAGGTCGAGGCCTACAAGGACCCGATCCCGCTGTTCCACCGCTACCAGGTGGAGAGCCAGTTCGACGCCATGCATTCGCCGGTCGTCCAGCTGCGCTCCGGCGGCTACATCGTCATCAACCCGACCGAGGCGCTGGTCGCCATCGACGTCAACTCGGGCCGCTCGACCAAGGAGCGCAACATCGAGGAGACGGCGCTGCGCACCAACCTGGAGGCGGCCGAGGAAGTCGCCCGCCAGGTCCGCCTGCGCGACCTCGCCGGCCTGATCGTGATCGACTTCATCGACATGGAGGAGACGCGCCACCAGCGCCAGGTCGAGCACAAGGTGAAGGACGCGATGCGCCACGACCGCGCGCGCATCCAGATCGGCCGCATCTCCGCCTTCGGGCTGCTCGAGATGTCGCGCCAGCGCCTGCGCCCGTCGCTGCTCGAGCACTCGACGGAGATCTGCCCGCATTGCGCCGGCACCGGCCGCGTCCGCTCGATCGAATCGGCGGCGCTGCACGCGCTGCGCGCGATCGAGGAGGAAGGCGTTCGCCGGCGGGCCGGCGAGATCGTGGTCAGCGTACCGCCGAACGTCGCGCTGTACCTGCTCAACCAGAAGCGCCACACGCTGTCCGAGGTCGAGAACCGCTACGGCTTCACCGTGACGGTCGAGGCCGACGACGAGCTGCATGCCGCCGATTGCGAGATCGAGCGGGTCCGCACCCGCCGCGACGATCGCGACCGCCCGGCGCCGGAGACCGCCCGCGCCTCCTACCAGGAAGTCTCCGAGGAGGCCGCGTCCGAGGTCGAGGACGGCGAGGACACCGAGCGCGAGGCCGGTGGCGAGGAGCGCGCCGAGGATGACGGCGATCGCGACGGCAGCCGCCGTCGCCGCCGTCGTCGCCGTCGTCGCGGCCGCCGCGACGAGGAAGGCGATGGCGAGCGTTCGCAGGCCCAGGGGGCTGACGACGAGCGCCGCGAGGAGCGCGGCGAGCGCTCCGCCGACCGCGAGGGAGATCGCGAGGAAGGCCGCGAGGGCCCGGCCGAGAACGGCCATGACCGCGCCGCCGGCGAAGCCGGCGACGACGAGGCCCGCGAGGACGTCGCCGCCGACGGCGAGCGCGAGGATCGTGGCGAGGGCGGCGATCGCCGCCGCCGCCGCGGCCGCCGTGGCGGCCGCCGCCGCCGTCGCGAGAATGGCGAGGGCGAGTTCCCCGAGTCCGGCGAGGCCGGCGACGCGCCCGCTCACGCGGCCGAGTCCGCGAACGGTGAGGCCCCGGCCCTGCCGGTCGATGGCCAGCCCGTCGAGCACACCTCGTTTGAACCCGCTCCCGTGGAAGCCCCGGTCGCGCCGCCCGTGAACGTCGAGGCCGAGCCGCCCGTCGTTGCCGCAGCGCCGCAGCCCGCCGTCGTGCCGGAGCCCGTACCAGAGCCCGCACCGGTTGCCACCCCGGAGCCGGCTCCCGAGCCGGTGGTGCCGGCGATCACCGCGCCGCCGGAGAAGCCCAAGCGCGGCTGGTGGAGCCGCTGACCGCCTAGGCGGTCCCGCTTCCATTCCGCATCGTGCGGACCGGCCATGGCCGGTCCGCCGGTCGCGTGCGACACTTGCCTCCCTGGAAAGCTGCGCGACCACGGGAGGGTAAGCGCCATGTTTCGACGCCAACTCATTGCCGGCGCCGCCGCGGGCGCGCTCGCGGCCCCACTCGCGGCCCCGGCCGTCCGGGCCCAGTCCTTTCCCGGAGGTCCGTTCCGCCTGATCGTGCCGTTCGGCGCCGGCTCGGCGACCGACCAGGGCGCGCGCAACATCGCCGAGGGCCTCAACCGGATCTACGGCGTGCCGGCCGTGGTCGAGAACAAGCCGGGCGCCAACGGCGCCATCGCCGCCGAGGTCGCGGCCAAGGCGAAGCCCGACGGGCTCACCATCTTCGTCTGCTCCAACACCGCCGCGGCGTCCAACGTCGCGCTGATGAAGTCCCTGCCCTACGACCCGATCAAGGACTTCGACCCGGTGACGCTGATCGGCCGCGCCCCGGTGTTCATGATCGTCAATCCCAAGGTCGAGGCGAAGACCGCCGCCGAGTTCGTCGCCCTGTGCAAGCGCCAGCCGGGCAAGATCAACTTCGGTTCGGGCAGCGCCTCGACGCGGATCTCGGGCGAACTGCTGAAGGCCAAGGCCGGCATCGACATGGTGCACGTGCCCTACAAGAGCACGCCGGCGGCGCTGACCGACACCATGGCCGGCCATGTCCAGATGTGCTTCGCCGACCCGGTGACCTCGCTGCCGCAGGTCAAGGCGGGCACCGTGCGCTGCCTCGGCGTCGGCAACCGCGGCCGCTACAAGCTGACGCCCGACATCCCCACCCTGATCGAGCAGGGCATCCCCGACTTCGAGTTGATGACCTGGACCGGCGTGATGCTGCCGGCCGGCGTGCCGGCCGCGATCGCCGGGCCGCTGCGCGACAACATCGTGAAGATCGTCAGCGAACCGGCCTACGTCGAGAAGCAGGCGCAGGGCGGTTCGGAGATCACGCCCTGCACGCCCGAGGAGATGCGCCGCATCCAGCTCGCGGAGATCCAGCTCTACCGCGAGATGATGAAGATCGCCGGCATCGAGCCGGAGTGACGGCCGAAGGCCGTCAACGCTGCTGGTCGCTGCGATAGACCGCCAGCTCGGCGCGGGTGTCGGCGATCGAGAACCAGCGGTGCTGCTCGGCGCGGAACTGGCGCCAGTTGGCGAGGATCTTCTTGAACTGCGCGTTGCCGTTGGCTTCCTCGTCGAGCACCGACTCGAGCGCGACGCGCAGCGCCTTGATGACGTCCTCCGGCAGCACCGAGAGCTGCGTGCCCGACGCCACCAGCCGGGCGATCGCCTGGGCGTTCTTGGCGTCGTACGAGGCCATCATGTCGGTCATCGCGTAGTAGCCGGCGTACTTCAGCGCCGCCTGGTAGCGCGGCGGCAGCGCCGCCCAGGCCTGCTTGTTGGTCATCACCACGTTGTTGGCCTCGAGCTCCATGACGCCCGGCGTGTAGTAGTACTTGGCAACCTTGTTGAAGCCGAGCTTCTCGTCATCGTACGGCCCGACCCACTCGCAGGCGTCGATCGTGCCGCGCTCCATCGCCGGGTAGATGTCGCCGCCGGCGATCTGCTGCGGCACCGCGCCCATTTTCTGGAACACCTTGCCGCCGAACCCGGCGGTGCGGATCTTGAGGCCCTCGAAGTCCTTCGGCGACTTCAGCTCCTTGCGGAACCAGCCGAACATCTGGCCGCCGGTGTTGCCGGCCGTCAGGCCGACGACGCCGAAGCTGTCATAGACCTCGTCCATCAGCTTGCGGCCGTCGCCGTACATCATCCAGGCGTAGTGCTGGCGCGGCGTCAGGCCGAACGGCAGCGAGCCGTCGAAGATGAAGGACGGGTTCTTGCCGATGTAGTAGCCGGTGTAGGTGTGGCCCGACTCGACGGTGCCGTTGCTGACCGCGTCGAGCACCTGCAGGCCCGGGACGATCTCGCCGGCCGAGAAGACCTGCAGCTGGAACTTGCCGTCGGTCAGTTCGCCCACGACCTTGGCGACCGTGTTGGAGGCGCCGAACAGCGTGTCGAGGCTCTTGGGAAAGCTCGAGGTCAGGCGCCACTTGACGATTTCGTTGGTCTGCTGCGCGAAGGCCGGCGATGCGGCGAGGGCAGAGAGCGCCGCGGCGGGCGCGAACTGCCGGCGTGTAAAGGTCATGGCGTTCCTCCGGTTTGTCGTTGTTGACCGAAGTCTAGGCACGCCGCGCGCGGCCGCGCCATGGGAATCGGGTGGCGGAACGCGGTGCCGGAATCAGGCGGCGCTCCAGCCGCCGTCGATCGGGATCGCCGCCCCGGTGATGTCGGCACCGTCCGGACCGCACAGCATCGCCACCACGCCCGCCACGCGCTCGGGCGCGATGAAGCGGCCGGTCGGCTGGCGCGTCGCGAGGAAGGCGCGCTCGGCCTCGGCGCGCGACAGGCCCGACTGCGCGCGCTCGGCTTCCAGCCGGGCCTCGATGTTGGGCGTCGGGATGGTGCCGGGGCAGATCGCGTTGCAGGTGATGCCGCTGGTCGCCGTCTCGAGCGCGATCGCCCGCGTGAAGCCGAGCAACGCCGTCTTGGTCGTCACGTAGTCGACCCGGTTGGCCGCGCCCACCAGGCTGTAGATCGAGGCGACGTTGACGATGCGGCCGAACCCGCGCGCGCGCATGCCGGGCAGCGCCAGCCGCACCGCGTGGAACGCCGCCGACAGGTTGACCGCCAGCGCGCGGTCCCAGTCCTCGGGCCGGAAGTCCTCGACCGGAGCGAAGTGGCGGACCACCGCGTTGTTCACCAGCACGTCGACACCGCCGAACGCGCGCTGCGCCGCGCCGACGAGGTCGGCGAGCTGCGACGGCACGCCGACATCGGCGCCGTGATGCAGCACGGTCACGCCATGGTCCGCGGCGAGCCCGGCCCGCGTCCGCTCGATCGCGGCGGCATCGCCGAACCCGTTCAGGACAACGTTGCAGCCCTCGGCCGCCAGCCGCGTGGCGATGGCGAGGCCGAGCCCTTGGGTCGACCCGGTGACCACTGCACTACGTCCCTTCAGCATGACGTCTCCTCGCCTTGCCCGCCCTGTGACCCCTCGATACGCTGACAGCGATAACACGAAAAGGCGCGGAGGAAGCGGCATGGCCGGTCTGGTGGGATTCGTGGGCGTCGGCCGCATGGGCGGGCCGATGGCCGGCCGCTTGCTCGATGCCGGCTACCGGCTGTGCGTCTACGACCCGTCCGATGCCGCCGTCGCACCGCTGGTCGCGCGCGGGGCGACGCGCGCCGCCTCGCCCGCCGAGGTCGCCTCGACCGCCGAGATCGTGTTCATGAGCCTGCCGACACCGGACATCGTCCGCGAGGTCGCGCTGGGCGGCAACGGCGGGATCGTGAACGGCGGCACCGTCCGCACCGTCGTCGACCTGTCGACCACCGGGCCGGGCGTCGCCACCGAGGTCGCCCATCGCCTCGCCGAGAAGAAGATCGGCTGGGTCGACGCGCCGGTCAGCGGCGGTGTCACCGGCGCCAGGGCCGGCACGCTGGCCGTCATGGTGTCGTGCCCCCGCCCCGTCTACGACGCGCTAGAACCGACGCTCAGGATCTTCGGCAAGCTGTTCCATGCCGGTGAGAAGCCGGGCCTCGCCCAGTCGGCCAAGCTGGCCAACAACCTGCTGGCCGCCGCCGCGCTGGTCGCGACCTCGGAAGCGATGGCGATGGGCGTCAAGGCCGGCCTCGACGCCCGCGTGCTGATCGACATCATCAACGCCTCGAGCGGCCGCAACAGCGCGACGCAGGACAAGTTCCCCCGGGCCATCCTGCCCCGCACCTTCGACTTCGGCTTCGCCACCGCGCTGTCCTACAAGGACGTGCGGCTGTGCGTCGAGGAGGCCGAGGCGATGGGCGTGCCGATGGTGGTCGGCTCGGCGGTGCGCCAGATGCTGGCCGTCACCAAGGCGCGGTTCGGCGCCGACTCGGACTTCACCAACGTCGCCCGCCTGCTCGAGGAATGGGCCGGGGTCGAGATCAAGGGCTGACGCGGGCGCGAGCGTCGCCGCATAATGGGACATGGCGTCCCTTCACCTGCGCATCGATTTCGGCGACGAGCGCTCGATCGGCCCGGGCAAGATCCGGCTTCTCGAACTGGTCGAGGAAACCGGCTCGATCTCGGCGGCCGGCCGCGCGCTCGAGATGTCCTACCGCCAGGCCTGGCTGCTGATCGACGCGCTGAACCGCATGTTCGCCGAGCCGGTCGTGGTCGCCCAGACCGGTGGTGGCGGCGGCGGCGGCGCCCGCGTGACCGCCACGGGCCAGGCGCTGGTGCGCCGCTACCGCGCGCTCGAGAAGCGCGCGGCGAGCGGGGCGACGGCGGACTTGCGCGCCCTCGCCCGGCTTCTCAAGGCCTGATCGTTCAGGCCGCGTAGCGGCTGGCGCTGAGCGACGGCCACAGCGCGTCGGGACCGGCCTTGGCGTAGGCCGCGCCGATCTTGTCGCCCCAGAAGGTCTCGCTGCCGAAGTCGCGCCGCCACACCCAGAGCCGCCGCGTGTAGTGGTGCAGGATGTGCTCGTGGGTGAAGCCCATCGCGCCCATCGACTGGTGGGCGATGGCGGCGACGCGCTGGGCGAAGTCGGAGCCCTGGCACTTGGCGGCGGCGATCGAGAAGCGGCCGCCATCGGCCAGCCCGCCCTCGTCGGCGTCGCGCGCCGCGGTCTCGGCCGAGGCGATGATCGCCGCGGCGTGGCTCGCCAGTTCGGCCAGCATGTGCTGGATCGCCTGGAAGGTCGAGATCGGCCGCCCGAACTGGACGCGCTGCTTGGAGTACTCGACCGTGGTGGCGAGGATCTTGTCGGCCGCGCCCGCCATCTGCATGGCGCGCATCGCGGCGGCCAGTTCGACGGCCCGCTCGGCCGAGACCGGCGAGGTCGCGCTGAAGTCGACGACGGCGTTCTCGAAGGTCACCGTGCCGTAGGGCTCGCCGGCGTGGCTCGGCTTGCCCTCGACCGTGGCGTTGCCGGCCGACACGACCGCCAGCTTGTTGCCGACCACCGTGACGAAGCGGTCCGCCACCGTGGCGAACGGCACGCGCTCGACCTTGCCGGTCAGCCGCCCGCCGGCCAGCGACAGGCTGCCGAGCGCCAGGGTCGCGGGGCCGGGCTTCGGCTCCTCGCCGCAGGCGGCGATCAGCAGGTTGGCCAGCGCCGTCTCGGCCAGCGGCACCGGCACGGCATGGCTGCCGGCGACGCGCAGCAGCGACAGCATGTCGGACAGCGTGCCGCCCGCCCCGCCCTTGTCCTCGGGCACGGCGATCAGCGGCAGGCCCATCTCCTCGATCTCCTTCCAGAGATCGGCCGGCCAGACGCCCTTCTCGACCTCGTTAACGACGGCACGGCCGCAGCGCTCGGTGAAGAAGCGGCCGGCGGTCTCGAGCAGCATGTCGCGGGTATCACGGTCCATGGTTCGTCTCCCTTAGCGAAGCCCGAGGCCGCGGGCGACGATGCCGCGCAGGACCTGGGTGGTGCCGCCCTGGATGGTGTAGCTGGGGGCCATCATGGTGGCGTACTGCGCGACGTCGAGGAAGTCGGCGAGGTCCTCCTCGGTCGTCGCGTCGGACTCGACGATGGCGCGCGCGATCTCCGGCAGGTCCTGCTGGTAGATCGTGCCGAGGTCCTTGACGAGGGCCGCCTCGATCACCGGCGACTTGCCGTTCTGCATCATGCCGGCCACCGCGACCGACATCTGGCGCAGCGTCCACAGGCGCGCCACCAGGCGGCCGAGGATCGACGAGGCGCGCTTGGCCGGCTGGCGGCCGAGCACGCGCACCAGCTCGCGCAGCACGTAGAAGTTCTGCATGAAGCGCTCGGGGCCCGAGCGCTCGAACGCCAGCTCGCTGGTCACCTGCAGCCAGCCGTCGCCCTCGTTGCCGATCAGGCAGCTCTCGGGGATGAAGCAGTCGTTGAAGGTGACCTCGTTCCAGTCGTGCCGCCCGGCCAGGTTGATGATCGGCCGGATGGTGAGGCCCGGCGTCTTGAGGTCGACCAGGATCTGGCTGAGGCCCTTGTGGCGGTCGCCGTGCTGGCCCGAGGTGCGGACCAGCGCGATGCAGTAGTGGTTGCGATGCGCGCCCGAGGTCCAGACCTTGGTGCCGTTGACGCGGAAGCCGCCCGGCACCGCCTCGGCGCGCGTGCGCACCGACGCGAGGTCGGAACCCGAGTCGGGCTCGCTCATGCCGATCGAGAAGTAGCACTCGCCGGCGATGATCCGGGGCAGGATCGCCTTGCGCATCTCCTCGCTGCCGAAGCGGATCAGCAGCGGCCCGGACTGGCGGTCGGCCACCCAGTGGGCGCCGGCCGGCGCGCTGTTGCCCAGCAGTTCCTCGGTGACGACCAGGCGCTCGAGGAAGCTGCGCTCGCCGCCGCCGTATTCCTTGGGCCAGGTCAGGCCGATCCAGCCGCGCTTGCCCAGCGCCTGGCTGAACTCGGGCGAGAAGGTGTTCCAGCTGGCGAAGCGGTCCTCGGATTTGACCTTGGGCAGCGTCTCCTGGAGGAAGCTGCGGACCTCGCCGCGCAGGGCCTCGGCCTCGGGCGGCAGGTGGAAGGGCGGAAACTCGAGCTTGGGAATGGACATCTGCATCTCGACGGTTGGATGCTTCTTCTCTGTCGGCTTATCGTAGGCCGCGCAATGGGGGAGTTTCGAGGGTCGAATGCCGCGCCGAACGCCGCGCCTGCCGCCGCTCATGGCGGAATTCGATGACGAGGAGCGCGAGGGCGTCCTCGCCGCCAACCGTGCCTTCTACCGCGCCTTCTCGGAGCGCGACGTCGAAGCCATGGAGCGGCTGTGGGCGGCGACCGGCCCGCTGGTCTGCCTCCATCCCGGCCAGCCGCCGCTGCACGAGCGGGCCGAGATCATGGCGAGCTGGCGCGGCATCCTGCGGCATCCCGAGGCGCCGCGCGTGCGCATCGCCGGCGAGTGGGTGGCCGGCCGTCCCGGCTTCGCCATCGTGGTGTGCCGCGAGATCCTGCCCGAGGGCCAGCTGATGGCGACCAACACCTTCATCCGGCAGTCCGACGGCTGGCACATGATTGGCCACCATGCCGGGCCGGTGCCACCGGTCGAGACCGGTCCCCGCCCGGCCGCCGCCGGCCCGTCACCGCCGCGCGACCGCCGCAAGCTGCACTAGTCGGGGGATCGCGCCGCCGCGCTGGTGCGCGGCACCGGGCCGTCGGGACGCAGCAGCGGCCGCAGGCGGTCGTAGCGGATCTCGACCGTGAACGGGCCGCCCTCGTGCGGGCCGAACGACAGTTCCAGCCGGTCCTCGAGGAACACGTAGCGCTGCGGCTCCTTCAGGAGGTCGCCGAGGTTGGGCACGCTGATGTCGGCGCCGACGATGCGGGTCAGCTCGCGCAGCCACGGCGCGGTGGCGAGGAACACGCCGTCCGGCCCCACCGCCTTCCCGGTGCGCAGGTCGACCAGGGTGCCCAGCACGCCCACCGTACCGGTCGCGCCGCCATCGTAGGAGTCGTAGCGGACGTAGACGGTGATCGCGTTGGGGCCCGGCCGGTGCAGCGTGTAGACCTGCTCGTAGCTCCACGGCGGACCGGCATAGGCGCCGCCGCCGGTGTCGGCATCGGGGCCCGGCACGGCGCGCTCGGCCGCCTCGGCGGCGGCCGTGGCGAGTTGGCGATTGACGGCGGAGAAGTCGACCGACCGGCCGTCGAACTGCGGGTAGCTGGCGTCGATGATGTAGGGAATGCCGCGCGCCTTGCCGGACTTCACGATCGCCTGGTCGCTGACGAAGGGATAGCCGCCCTCGGCCAGCCACTCGAGGTGCGAGGTGCGGTCGCGGTAGCCGGTTTCGAGGCAGTCGGCGATGTCGGCCGGCTCGCCGACGCACGCCGTGGCGCGGTTGGCCCGCCAGCGCGCCTGGTCGGCCTGCAGGTGCTCGCGCGCCGCGCCACCGAGCTTCGACAGCGTGTCGGCATAGGCCGCCGACAGGCGACGCTCGGCCGCCGCGACCTGCGGCGGCATGGCGGCCGAGCTTCCCTGCCCCTGTGCCGGGCCCTGTGCCGGACCCTGCGCCAGCGCCGCGCCGGCGAGGCCGAGCAGCAGGGCCGCCGCGGCGACGCCGTCAGCGAAGCGCGATCGGGCCATCGGCGCGCAGCATCGGCTTCAGCCGGTCATAGGGAAGGTCGACGAAGTACGGACCCGCGGCGTACGAGCCGACGTCGTACTGGTTGAACACGATCTCGAGGTGCTTCGGCAGCCAGCAGAAGCGGGCGTTCTCGCGCAGCATCTTGTTCATCGACTCGGGCTTCAGCGAGTCCTCGTCGCCCTCGCGCTCCTTGAACTGGCGGCGCAGGTCGGCGACCACCAGCTGGTAGAGCGGCCGCAGCCACTGGTCGCCCGCGAACACGCCCGCCGGCGTCACGATCTTGCCCGTCCTGAGGTCGACGGTGCTGCAGACCGTGGCGCCGAAGCCGTGCGCGCCGCCGGTGTAGCCGTAGAACTGCTGGACCACGGTCGCCAGGGTGCCGCCCGGCGCGCGCTCGATCGAGAACGACTGCTGGTACTCCCAGGTCCGCTCGTCGTCGACGTCCGACAGGTCGCTGGGCGTCGCCTCCTGCGCGCTCTTCAGCGCATCGTTGGCGAAGCGCGTGTTGGCGGCGGCGAAGTCGACGCCCTTGGCCTCGAAGCGAGGGAAGACGATGTCGTACGACCAGCCGACCTGGCCGAACTTGCCGCTGCCGGTCAGGGTCTGCTCGTCGACCATCGCGAACGGCGCCTGGATCATCGACTGCAGCGTCGCGGTGCGCTGGGCGTAGCGTCCCTTGAGGCACTCCGTGACCGCGTCGAACTCGCGCGACGCGCAAACGCGGTTTCGGCTCGCCACCCAGCGGCCCTGGCTCTTCACCACGGTCTCGCGCTCGGCGCCCTTCAGCCTGTCGAGCAGCGCGGTGTAGGCCGCGACCAGCTCGCGGTCGGCCTTCGACAGCTCGGCGTCCTTGCAGATCGCCTTGTCGATCACGCTCTGCGCCTTGGCGCAGTCGAAGCTCGGGCCCTTGGCTGGCGCTTGCGCAAGAGCGGGTGCCGCGACGAGCAGTCCGGCGACGATCATCCAGCGCTTCACAGGCGTCTCCATGCCTTGAGGCGGCGCACCGCCTCCTCCATCTCCGCCGTCGAGCCGGCGAACGACAGGCGCAGCGTGCCGGCGCCGCGCGCCCGGTCGAAATCGACGCCCGGCGTCGCCGCCACGCCGGCCTCGGCCAGCATGCGCTTGCAGAAGTCGCGGCTGTCGTTGGTCAGGTGGGCGACGTCGCAATAGAGGTAGAACGCGCCCTCGGCCGGCGCGAAGCGGTCGAAGCCGGCCGCCGGCAACCCGGCCAGCAGCAGGTCGCGGTTGGCGCGGTAGCGCTGCACGTGCTCGTCGAGTTCGTCGTGGCACTCGAAGGCGGCCAGCGCGGCGTGCTGGCTGATCGCCGGCACCGAGATGAAGAAGTTCTGCGCCAGCCGCTCGACCGGCCGCACCAGGTCGTGCGGCACCACCAGCCAGCCGACCCGCCAGCCGGTCATCGAGAAGTACTTCGAGAAGCTGTTGACCACGACCGCCGTGTCGGACATCTCGGTCGCCGACACCGTGCCGCCCTCGTAGACGATGCCGTGGTAGATCTCGTCCGAGACCAGCCGCACGCCGTTGGCGTCGCACCACGTGGCCAGCGCCGTCATCTCGGCGCGGTTGACCATCGTGCCGGTCGGGTTGGACGGGCTCGCGACGATCAGGCCGTCGATCTTGCCCGCCTTCTCGAGCGCCGCCACGGTCGGCTGGAAGCGGTCGGCGGCCGAGGTCGGCAGGTCGACCGCCTCGAGGCCGAGCGCGGTCAGGATGTTGCGGTAGGCCGGGTAGCCCGGCGCCGCCAGGGCGACGCGGTCGCCGACGTCGAAGCAGGCGAGGAAGGCGAGCGGGAAGCCGCCCGACGAGCCGGTGGTGATGATCACCCGCTCCGCCTCGACCTCGGCGCCGTAGACCTCGCGGTAGTGCCGCGCGATGCGCTCGCGCAGTGCCGGCATCCCGAGCGCCGGCATGTAGCCGAGCTTGTCGGCGTCGAGCGCGGCGTGGGCCGCCGCCAGCGCGCCCTTCGGCGCCGCCGTGCTGGGCTGGCCGACCTCGAGGTGGATGACCGAGCCGCCGGCCGCCTCCTTCGCCGCCGCCGCCGCCATCACGTCCATCACGATGAACGCGTCGACCGCGCCGCCGCGGCGCGAGAGCTTGCCGCCCATC
>JAIUOX010000075.1 GCA_020160955.1 Pseudomonadota bacterium | reverse complement strand
TCGCAAACGCAAAGCCCCGCCGGCAACGGCGGGGCTTTTCTCTTGGGGCGAAAGGTCCCTCGCTGCGCTCGGGATGACACGTCTTTCCTTGTCATCCCGGGCGCCGCGAGGGACCCTTCCCGGGCATGCGCCCGCTCCCCCTTTGCGCCGTCCTGCTCGGCCTGGCCCCGGCCTTCGCCCAAGGTCAACAACAGGGCCAGGACCCCTCCCAGGCCCTCTGCCACGCGGTGGCCCAGTCGATCTCCGGGCTGATGCCGTCGGAGGTCACGGAGGGCCGGCGGGCGTCGCCGCTCGAAGTCCTCGACCGCGCGTCCGGCGGGGTCGTCGCCATCGACCGGCCGGCCTGGCCAACCGAGTCGCCCGCCGAACGGCTGGCCCGGCTGCGCGACGCGGACAAGGCGCCGCCCGACCTGCTGGAGGCGATCGGGCCGCTGCCGGCGCGCAGCGTGTTCCGGTTCGGCCGCAGCTCGCAGTATCTCGGGCGCACCAGCGAGGGCACCGCGCACTGCCAGTCCTTCACCTTCTTCGAGGCCCGGCCCGGCGGACCCAGCCGCCTGCTGAAGGGCCCCGAGGGCGTCGGCCTGGGCGAGGATGCCGCCTTCTGCTTCGGCAGCGAGGGCCACGCCGGCGAGATCGACGGCGTTCCGGCCTTCATCGTCCAGCGCGACGACCAGGACGCCGTCGAACTGTCGGTCGTCCCCTGGCGCGACTTGCAGTGGCAGAAGACCTGTCGCGTGACGCTGTCCTTCGACAACGCGTTCGCCGCCACCGAGCGGTTCTGCAAGGGCGTGGATTGCGAGCAGATGGCCGAGCAGGCCCAGGGCCTCGCGAAGGAACTCGACGAGAGCCTTCGCCAGGGCCCCGGCCTGCCCGACCTGAGCCGGCTGTCGGCGCAGGCCCGCCTCGACAAGCGCATCCCGACCTTCGGCGAGGAGCCGAAGAGCAACGACCACGCCGTCTACGCGGAGTTCCAGGGCGACGCGCTGTTCGTGCCCATCGTCGTCGCCGACACGATGTACCTGGCGCGGATCGGGCGCGCCGGCTTCGCCTGGCGACGGTCGCCCAACTACCTGTTCGCCGCCTACCGCATGACCGGCGACCATCTCGAGCCGGTCGCCGGCATCTACGTCGACAGGGTCGGCTCGACCCTGGTCGACGCGCGGGTCGACTGAGGCTTCAGCGACGACGGCAAAGGTCCCTCGCTGCGCTCGGGATGACATTCGGCCCGCGGCGCGGCCACGAAAAAAGCCCCGCCGTTGCCGGCGGGGCTTTCGTTGGCCGATGGGGCCGGGCCTAGCGGCCCTGGGCCGACATCGAGAAGTTGAAGTTGTCGAAGGTGTTCTCGGCGACGCGGAACCACAGGTTCTCGTCCGACCGGAACGCCTTCAGGCTGTCGTAGATCTTCTTGAACTTCGGATCCTTGGCGGCCAGTTCGTCGTAGAACTTGTAAGCCTCGTTGAAGCAGGCCTCGAGGACCGGCCGCGGGAACGGGCGGAGCTCGGTGCCGGCCGCCACCAGGCGACGCAGCGCGGCCGGGTTGGAGGCGTCGTACTTCGGCACCATCCACGAGGTGACCATGCCGGACGCGGTCTCGACCATCGCCTGGTAGGCCTTGGGCAGCTTCGCCCAGGCGTCGTTGTTGATGTACAGCGAGCCGCCCGAGCAGCCTTCCCACCAGCCGGGGTAGTAGTAGTACTTGGCGACCTTGTTGAAGCCGAGCTTCTCGTCGTCGTACGGGCCGACCCACTCGCAGGCGTCGATCGTGCCCTTTTCCAGCGCCGGGTAGATATCGCCGCCGGCGATCTGCTGCGGCACCACGCCGAGACGCTCGAGGATCAGGCCCGCGAAGCCGCCAACGCGGAACTTCAGGCCCTTCATGTCGTCCATCGACTTGATTTCCTTGCGGAACCAGCCGCCCATCTGGCAGCCCGTGCCGCCGAACACGAAGGACCGGAAGTTATAGTCCTTGTAGAAGTCGTTGATCAGCTGGTGGCCGCCGCCGAAGTACAGCCAGGCGTAGAGCTGGCGCTGGTTCAGCGAGAACGGCAGGCCGGTCTCGAACACGAAGTTCGGGTGCTTGCCGAAGTAGTAGTAGGCGGCGGTCTGGCCGGCCTCGACGGTGCCGTTCTGCACGGCGTCGGCGACCTGCAGGCCCGGGACGATTTCACCGGCGGCGAAGGCGCGGACCTGGAACTTGCCGTCCGACATCTCGCCGACGATCTTGGCGAACAGTTCCGAGCCGCCGTACAGCGTGTCGAGCGACTTCGGGAAGCTGGACGTCAGGCGCCACTTCACCTCGGGCATGCTCTGCGCGATGGCCGGCGCGGCGATGGTCGTCGCGGCGGCCGCGCCCGCGGCGCCCACGCCCGCGGTACGGATGAATTTCCGACGTTGCATCTGTCTTTTACCTCCCTGCCGGGATGCCCTGATTGGCTCCCTCGTTGATGGGGCAAGACTGACACGCGAAATGAATTTTGCAAAGACGGGAACCGGGACAAAGCGCCGAAAACGCCGTCCGGGAAAGCCCGATTGGGCCCAATTTCACAGGGTTTTGAGGCCCATCCTTGCGGGAAGGTTAAATCCCAGACATGAAAAAGCCCCGCCGAAGCGGGGCTTTCCCGGGCCGAAAACCGGCGCCTTTGCCTAGAGCTTGTTGGCGGCCGACTGGCGCGCCATGAAATTGTCGAAGGTGTTCTCGGCAACGCGGAACCACAGCACTTCCTCGTTCCGGAAGGGCTTCCAGGAGTCGAAGACCTTCTTGAACTTGGGGTTCTTGGCCACGGTCTCGGCGTAGAGCTCGTTGGCGGCGTTGAAGCAGGCCTCCATCACCGTCTGCGGGAACGGCAGGAACTTGGCGCCCGCCGCCACCAGCTCGCGCAGCGCCTTGGGGTTCTGCGCGTCGTACTTGGCGACCGACCAGCCGGTGGTGTCGCCGCAGGCCACCGTGATGGCTTCCTTGTACTCGGCCGGGAGCGACTCCCACGCCTTGTCGCCGACGTAGAGCGACAGCGCGGCGCTGCCTTCCCACCAGCCGGGGTAGTAGCAGTACGGCGCGACCTTGTTGAAGCCGAGCTTCTGGTCGTCGTACGGGCCGACCCACTCGGCCGCGTCGATCGTGCCCTTCTCCAGCGCCGGGTAGATGTCGCCGCCGGCGATCTGCTGCGGCACCACGCCGAGCTTCGCCATGACCTGGCCGGCGAAGCCGCCGATGCGCATCTTCACGCCCTTCATGTCCTCGGGCGCCTTGATCTCCTTGCGCCACCAGCCGCCCATCTGCGCGCCGGTGTGGCTCATCAGGAAGGAGGTCATCTTGTAGTCGCGGTAGAACTCGCGCATCAGCTCGAGGCCGCCGCCGAAGTAGACCCAGGCGTTGTGCTGGCGGGTGTTGAGGCCGAACGGCAGCGCCGTGTCGAAGGCGAAGGTCGGGTCCTTGCCGACGTAGTAGTAGGCCGCGGTGTGACCGCACTCGACGGTCTCGTTCTGCACGGCGTCGACGACCTGCAGGCCCGGGACGATCTCGCCGGCGGCGAAGACGCGGATCTGGAACTTGCCGCCGGTCAGAGCGGCGACGCGCTTGGCGAAGTACTCGCCGGCGCCGTAGATCGTGTCGAGCGACTTCGGAAAGCTCGACGCCAGGCGCCAGCGGATTTCCGGCTGCGACTGCGCGACGGCCGGCGCGGCCAGCGCGCTGGCGACCGCCGTGGCGCCGCCGCCGACACCGGCGGTGCGCAGGAACTTGCGACGTTGCATGGTCTTCACTCCTTAAGCGTCCCTCTTCGGACCGCGTTCTTCGGACGACGGTCCGCCGCGCTCCCCGGGCGGCGGCGCGGTTTATCGCACAGCGGGACGGACTTGCAAAGCACGCTGCACCCGGTAAGAAAAAACCCCGCCGAAGCGGGGTTTTCCTTTTGGTTTCAGGGGCTTGCGCTCAGAGCTTGTTGGCCGCCGAGAGCCGCGCCATGTAGGTGTCGAGGGTGTTCTCGACGACCCGGAACCACAGCACCTCCTCGGCGCGGAACGGCTTCCAGCCCTCGTAGATCTTCTTGAAGCGCGGGTTCTTGGCCATGGTCTCCTCGTAGACCTGGTTGGAGGCCGCGAAGCAGGCGTCGAGCACGGCCGGCGAGAACGGCGTCAGCTTGGTCCCGCTGGCCACCAGTTCGCGCAGCGCCTTCGGGTTCACCGCGTCGTACTTCGACAGCATGCTGGTGTGGGCCTTGGCCGCCGCCGCCTCGAGCAGCGCCTGGTAGGACTTCGGCAGCTCGTTCCACTTGGCCAGGTTGACGTAGGCCGAGAGCTGCGGGCCGGCTTCCCACCAGCCGGGGTAGTAGTAGTACTGCGCGACCTTGTTGAAGCCGAGCTTCTGGTCGTCGTACGGACCGATCCACTCGGCGGCCTCGATCGTGCCCTTCTCCAGCGCCGGGTAGACGTCGCCGCCGGCGATCTGCTGCGGCACCACGCCGAGCTTGCTCAGCACCTCGCCGGCGAAGCCGGAGGTCCGCATCTTGAGGCCCTTGAGGTCGTCGACGGTCTTGATCTCCTTGCGGAACCAGCCGCCCATCTGGCCGCCGGTGTTGCCCATCGGCATGGCGTGGATGTTGTAGTCCTTGAAGAACTCGCCCAGCGCCTCGCGGCCACCGCCGAAGTTCATCCACGCATCCTGCTGGCGCGCGTTGAGGCCGAACGGGATCGCGGTGTCGAGCGCGAAGCACGGGTCCTTGCCGACGTAGTAGTACGAGGCGGTGTGGCCCATCTCGACGGTGCCGTTCTGCACGGCGTCGGCGACCTGCAGGCCCGGGACGATCTCGCCGGCCGCGAACAGGCGGACCTGGAACTTGTTGTCGCTCATCTCGGCGACGTACTTCGCGAACACCTCGGAGGCGCCGAAGATGGTGTCGAGCGACTTCGGGAAGCTCGACGCGAGGCGCCACTTCAGCTCGGGCGCGGACTGCGCGATCGCCGGCGCGGCGACGGTGGCGGTGGTGGCGACGGCGGCGGCGCCGACACCGGTGGTACGCAGGAACTTACGACGTTGCATGACCCAGATACTCCACGGAACACGGAAAGCGCGGGCTTATGGCACGCGGCTTCCCGGACCGGGAGGGTCAATGCATGACGAGAAGCGCGAGCGCCAATGCGCCCAGTGCAATGCGGTACCAGGCGAACACGCCGAATCCGTGGCGACTGATGAACCGCACGAAGGGTTTGACCACGACCAATGCACAAAGGAATGCGGTGAAGAATCCCAGGGCGATGATGCCGCTGCCGTGCCAGTCGAGCGTCGACCAGTTCTTGTACAGGTCGTAGACCGTCGCGCCGATCATGGTCGGCATGGCGAGGAAGAACGAGAACTCGGCCGCCGTGGCGCGGTCGACGCGGAACACCCGCGCGCCCATGATGGTCGAACCGGCGCGCGACACGCCGGGGATCATCGCCAGGCTCTGGCAGAAGCCGATGTACAGCGCGGTCTTCCAGTCCATGTCGTCGAGCGACTTGATGCGCGGCCGCTGCGCGTACTTCTCGATCACCAGGATGGCGATGCCGCCCACGATCAGCGACACCGCGACGACCTTGGGGTCGAACAGAACCGTCTTGATGTACTTGTGCAGCGCCACGCCGATCACCGCGGCCGGCAGGAACGCGACGATCACCGCCAGAGAAAAGCGCAGCGAGGTCGGGTCGCGCGCGACCACGCCGGTCGCCGTCGCCCACAGCTTGCGCCAGTAGAGCAGGCAGACCGCGAGGATCGCGCCCAGCTGGATCACGATCTCGAACACCTTGCCCGGCGGGCCCTCGAAGCCCATCACCGACTCGGCGAGGATGATGTGGCCGGTCGAGGACACCGGCAGGAACTCGGTGAGGCCCTCGACGACGCCGATCAGCACCGTCTTCCAGATCAGCGTCGCGTCCATCTGCCCTGCCCTAATCCCTGAACCGCTTGGCGCGCGGCCAGCCCTTTTCCGGCATCCGGCCGGCCTGGGCGCGCTCGCCGCGCCAGAACTTGAGGTCGGGCGCCGGGATCACCCGGTTGCCCCACGGCAGGCCTTCCTTCAGCACGAAGGCGATGGCGTCGGCCAGCCGGTCGTTCTTCGACTTCTGCAACGTCACGCCGCGGCCGCGGTTCATCTCCGGCACCTGCTCGAGCGGGAACACCAGCAGCTTGCGGCCCTCGCTCAGCGCCGCCACCTGGTCGGCGCCCTCGGGCACCACGGCGATCGACTGGGCCTTCTCGTTGGGCGCGACGTTCAGCACCTGCTTGCCGTTCTTGGTCTGGGCGACGACCTCGTCCTCGGGCACGACGAAGCCGCGGCCGGCGTCGGAGGCGACGAGGAACCGGCGCCCGCCCTTCAGCACGTCCAGCGTGACGATGTCCTGGTCGTTGCCCAGCTCGATCATCAGGCGGATCGGCTCGCCGTGGCCGCGCGCGCTCGGCAGCCGGTCGCAGCCCAGCGTGTAGAAGCGGCCGTTGGTGCCGAACACCAGCACCTTGTCGGTCGACTGGGCGTGGATCGCGAAGCGCGGCCCGTCGCCTTCCTTGAACTTGAGGTCGGCGGCCTGCTTGTCGTCGAGGTGGCCCTTGGCGGCGCGGATCCAGCCCTTCTCCGAGCAGACCACGGTGATCGGCTCGCGCTCGACGAAGTCCTCCAGCGCGTGCTCGACCTCGGCCGGCGCGTCGGCGAGCTCGGTGCGGCGCTTGCCGAGCGGCGTCTTGCCGCCGAACTTCTTCTTCGTCTCCTGGGTCTCCTCGGCGATCTTCGCCCACTGCAGCGCTTCCGATCCGAGCAGCGCCTTGAGGTCCTTGCGCTCGGCCGACAGCTTCTTGTGCTCGCCCTTGATCTCGTATTCCTCGAGCCGGCGCAGCGCGCGCAGCCGCATGTTGAGGATCGCCTCGGCCTGCAGGTCGGTCAGCTTGAAGGCCGCGATCATCTTCGGCTTGGGCTCGTCCTCCTCGCGGATGATCTTGATCAGCTTGTCGAGGTTCAGGTAGGCGATCAGGTAGCCTTCGAGGATCTCGAGCCGGCGCTCGATCTCGGCGAGGCGATGGGTCGAGCGCCGCACCAGCACCTCGCGGCGATGGTCGAGGAAGGCCTGCAGCGCCTCGCGCAGGTCCATCACCTTCGGCGTGTTGTCCTTGTCGAGGACGTTGAGGTTCAGCGGGAAGCGCGTCTCGAGGTCGGTCAGCTTGAACAGCTGCTCCATCAGGAGCTCGGCCGGCACGTTGCCGGTGCGCGGCACCAGCACGACCCGCACGTCCTCGGCCGACTCGTCGTGCACGTCCTCGAGGATCGGCAGCTTCTTGGCGTTGATGATCTCGGCGATGCGCTCGATCAGCTTGCCCTTCTGGACCTGGTACGGGATCTCGGTGACGACGATCCGGTACTGGCCGCGCGGCAGCTCTTCCTTGTGCCAGCGGGCGCGCAGGCGGAAGGCGCCGCGGCCGGTGCGGTAGGCCTCGACGATCGACTCGTGCGGCTCGACCAGGATGCCGCCCGTCGGGAAGTCCGGGCCCTTCACGAGGTCGACCAGCGTCTCGATGCGGGCGTTCGGCGTCTTGATGAGGTGGAGCAGCGCGTCGCACAGCTCGCCGGCATTGTGCGGCGGGATCGAGGTCGCCATGCCGACCGCGATGCCGGCAGCGCCGTTGGCCAGCAGGTTGGGGAAGCCGCCCGGCAGCACGATCGGCTCCTCGGTCGAGCCGTCGTAGTTGGGGCGGAAATCGACGGCGTTCTCGTCGATGCCGGCCAGCAGCGCCTCGGCGACCTCGGTGAGGCGCGCCTCGGTGTATCGCATGGCCGCCGGGTTATCGCCGTCGATGTTGCCGAAGTTGCCCTGGCCCTCGATCAGCGGGTAGCGCGCGGCGAAGTCCTGCGCGAGGCGCACCAGCGCGTCGTAGATCGACTGGTCGCCGTGCGGGTGATACTGGCCGATCACGTCGCCGACCACGCGGGCGCTCTTCTTGAAGGCGCTGTTGGGATCGAGCCGCAGCTGGCGCATCGCGTACATCAGGCGGCGATGCACCGGCTTCAGGCCGTCGCGCACGTCGGGCAGCGAGCGCGCCATGATCGTGCTGAGGGCATAGGACAGGTAGCGCTCGCTGAGCGCCTGCCCGAATTGCACCGGCTTCACGGCCGCGAGCGGAACGACGACGGTGGTGGATCTCTTGGCCATCGGTCACTGCAGAGGGGGAGGACCGCGGTTGACCCGAGGCCGTTCGTTGGTTGCTTCCGGAAACCCTGAAACGGACGCGGGCTTACGGGCTGAGCGTTTCCATAAATCTCGACCGGGCGGCAGGCAAGGGCTTGTTGTGGGGCCAGAAGACGTGGCGCTCCAGGAAGTAGCCGGTGAGGTCGAGCCCGGCCGCCAGCTCGGCCGGCTCGGACGGCAGGCCGCCGTCGGGGCCGAGGAAGGCCGGCAGGACCAGCAGCTTTTCCTTGTAGGGCGCGGCGGCGGCGCGGCTGACCGCCCGGCCGGTGCGCGGCGAGACGTAGCCCAGGTCCTCGCTGTCGCCGGTCGCCGCACACCGGGTGAGGTCGAGCCCGAAGCCCAGCTCCTGCAGGAGTCCCAGCTCCAGCCGGACGTAGAGCGCCGGCCAGCCCGGCACGCCGAGCGCGCCCAGGAGCGCGGAGAAGCCCTCGAACAGCGCCGGGTGCGGCTCGCGCTCGGGCAGCGAGGCATCGAGCACGGCGCAGGCCGCGGCCAGCCCGGCGAGCGACGCGGGCTCGTCGAGCGCCATCGCCGCGTGGGGTTCGCGCAGCTCGGCGGAGAAGTTGCCCAGCTGCTCGGCCAGCCGGCCGCGCCAGCCGACCTCGACCAGGTTGCCCGGCTGCCAGGTCGGCCGCGCCTTGCGCGACGACCCGCCCGGCACGAAGCCGGCATGCCGCCCGCGCTCGCGGGTCAGCAGGCTGGCGATCAGCCCGCCCTCGCCGTGCGCCCGCGCCGACAGCACGATGCCCTGGTCGGTCCATTCCATGCGCTCGGGTATGGCGGGTTCGGGGCGGCGGGGGAAGACCGTGCCGCCGCCGACGCGCTACCGCACCACGAAGTTGAGCCGGGTTCCGGGCGGCACCGGGACCGAGGCCAGCGCCGTGACACGCACGAGGTAGCGGCCGGAGGACAGCCGTACGCCCTCGGCGATCCGCAGCGCGTGCAGCCGGCCGCCGCGCCGGTCACCCGTCGCCTCCAGCGTCTTGTCGAAGACGAGCGACTTGAGGTCCGCCTTCCAGATCTGGAGATGGATCGGCACGACGAGGGTGGGCAGCGGCTCGGCGGCCGGCTCGCGTTGCGGCCGCAGGTCGTCGATCCGGCTGCCGCGCAGGCCGAAGCCGAAGCGGTAGTCGCGCCGTTCCTCGATCCGCAGCGGGACCTCGACGCGCCACGGCTGGGCGACGCCGACGAGGAATTCGACCGGCGGCGACAGCATGTCCCCCGGCTTGCTGAGACCGGCCTCGATTCGCCCGACCGGGTCATCGTCCGCGGTAGCCCCGGGCGCGGCGGGGCGCAGGGACACCCGCAGGAGAAAGAGAGTTGGCGGCTGGCCGACCAGGGTCTGGAGCATGGCTTCGATCGGCCATTCGTCTCCCGCCTGCAGGCGTTGCCGTTGCGCCGCGGTCGGGCGCGGCTCGACCATCGGGATGCCGGCCGCCGCGAGGACCGCCTCGGCCTCCGCGAAGGACGTGCCGGCCGGCATGTAGCGCCGCAGGATGTCGCTCACGTCGGTCGCTCCCGTGCCGAGCCACGGCGCACCGACGAACAGCCGACCGAACCAGTCGCGGCGCTGCGGCGGAGGGATCGAGGCGAGCCGGGCCTCGAGGTCGGCGCGCAGGGCCCGGCCACGCGCGGTGGCATCGGGTGTCGCCTGCGCCCGCGCGACCGAGGGAATTGCAAGGACGAAGCCGAACACAACTGACCGAAGGACGACGTCCCGACGGGACAGGTCGTTCATGGTCGACGCCTCCAAAGCTTTGCTTGGCTCGCGTGCCCAAGGCTTGAGCGAACTGATCGAAGTCACATCACCGAACGTTCGCATCGCGGCGCAAAGCAACCGATGTGGAGACAACGCGTTCACAAATTGCAATTCCGAGTTTCAAGCTCTGGAAGATATTGTCGCATAAGTTAGAAGTGATTTCTTCACTTTCAGCGCGATTACATAGAATGGCGTCATGCCTGCACTGAACGACGCGTCCCAACTGTTGCGTACGCGTCTCAATCTCCTGATCGTGTTCGATGTCGTGGCCGAGTTGCGCTCGGTCACCAGCGCCGCCGAAAGCCTGTCGCTCAGCCAGCCCGCCCTCAGCCACTCGCTGCGCCGGCTGCGCGAGCTGTTCGACGACCGGCTGTTCATCCGCGGCGCCGACGGCCTCACCCTGACCCCCAAGGCGAAGTCACTGGTGCGGCCAGTCCGCGACCTGCTCAACTCGGCCCAGCTCCTGCTGCAGCCCGAGGCCTTCTCGCCGGACAACCTCGACAAGGAAGTCCGCATCGTCGTCGCCGAGGGGACCCTCAACCTGCTCGACGCGCAGGCGCGGATGGGCATCGGCGGGGCGGCGCCGAGGATGCGCCTGCGGCTCGACCATCCCGAGGGCGACGGCGAGCGCAAGGTGCGGGCCGGCCTGTACGACATCTGCCTGTGGTACGCCGACGCGGTCTCGCCCGCGCTGCATGCGCAGGAGTTGTTCCGCGACCGCTACGTCGGCGTCGTCCACGCCAGCCACCCGCTGGCCGGGCGCGCGGTGACGCTCGGGGACTACAATGACACGCCGCACTTCAGGCTCGACCTGCCCGGCCTGCGCCACGACCCGCTGGAGGCCGCGCTGGCGCGGCATGACGTGACGCGCACGATCGAGTTCGCCAGCCACTCGTTCCTGTCGGTCTTTCCGTCGGTCTGCCGGGCGATCGCCACCGTACCGTCGCACCTCGCGACGGCCGGGCGACGCATGGGGCTGAACCTGCGGACCTTCGACCTGCCGTTCGAGACCGATTCCCTGCCCTTCCAGATGATCTGGTCGGACCACACCGACCAGGACCCGGCCAACGCGTGGATGCGCAAGGGTCTCGCCGACGCCTTCGCCGCCTCGATCGAGGCGCCCGCCTTCCGCGCGACGAACGGCTGAAAACAGGCTTTTCCCGCCCGCTTCCCGGCGCAGAAAATTTTTCCAAACCGCCGGCGCCAGGGCGGCCGCGGCGTGCGTTGCCGGGCCAGCCGTGACACGATCCGGCCCCGGAACGCCAACGACCAAGACAAGGGAAAGGACATCACATGGCGGACAAGGTCAGGACCACCGCGGGCCGCGGGCGGCTGTTCGACAGCGTGCTCGACACGATCGGCGACACGCCGTGCATCCGCATCAACAACCTCGGCCCCAAGGACGTGTCGGTCTACGTCAAGTTCGAGGCGTTCAATCCCGGTGGCTCGGTCAAGGACCGCCTGGCCGTCAACATCATCGAGGCGGCCGAGCGCAACGGCACGCTGAAGCCCGGCCAGACCGTGGTCGAGGCGACCAGCGGCAACACCGGCATCGGCCTCGCCATGGTCTGCGCCCAGAAGGGCTACCCGCTGGTGGTGACGATGGCCGAGAGCTTCTCGGTCGAGCGCCGCAAGCTGATGCGCATGCTGGGCGCCAAGGTCGTGCTGACGCCGCGCGCCCAGAAGGGCTTCGGCATGTACCAGAAGGCGGTCGAGCTGGCGAAGGCCAACGGCTGGTTCCTCGCCCACCAGTTCGAGACGCCGGCCAACGCCGAGATCCACGAGGCGACCACGGCGCGCGAGATCCTGGCCGACTTCAAGGGCCACAAGCTCGACTGGCTGGTGACCGGCTACGGCACTGGCGGCACGGTGACGGGCATCGCGCGCGTGCTGCGCAAGGAGCGGCCCGACACGAAGATCGTGCTGTGCGAGCCGGCCAACGCCCAGCTGATCGGCAGCGGCAAGCCGCAGGAGCGCACCGCCGACGGCTCGCCGGCGGTCAGCCACACGGCCTTCGAGCCGCACCTGATCCAGGGCTGGACGCCGGACTTCATCCCGCTGGTCCTCCAGGAGTCGATCGACAAGAAGCTGTTCGACGAGCGCGTGCCGATCGCCGGACCCGAGGGCGTGAAGTGGGCGCGCGCGCTGGCCCAGAAGGAAGGCATCTTCACCGGCATCTCGGGCGGCTCGACCTTCGCCGTCTCGATGGCGATCGCCGAGAAGGCGCCCAAGGGCTCGGTCATCCTGTGCATGCTGCCCGACACCGGCGAGCGCTACCTCTCGACCCCGATGTTCGAGGGCATCGTCGAGGGCATGGACGAGGAAGAGACCCGCATCTCGAAGTCGACGCCCGGCTACCAGATGGCGGAGTAGAACGGATAGGTCCCTCGCTGGCGCTCGGGATGACAAGGAAAGGCCTGTCATCCCGAGCGCAGCGAGGGACCTTTCGCCCGCGCTCCGACGACGACAAAGCCGCGCCGTTCATGTGTGAGATTACTTCGTTTCAGATGCCGCCCGGTGCGTCTGGCCGGATACTGGGGCGGCGTCGTCAGGTGCACCCCACCCAACGATGTGCAGGGTGCCATTCCCCAAGCACACACCGGCCCCTGAGGCGGGTTCGCCCGCGGCGCGCCGAAGGTCCCACCCTTCGGCGCGTTTTCGTTTGGGGGATGAAGCGACGGCCGCTCAGGGCTCCCAGTCGAGGCCGATCGACTTGTAGTGCGACGGATCCTCGGACCACTTCTCGCTGACCTTGACGTGCAGGAACAGGTGGACCGGCCGCTCGAGCATCTGGCTGAGCTCGTGCCGCGCGCGGGCGCCGATCTGCTTGATCTTGGCGCCACCCTTGCCCAGCACGATGGCGCGCTGGCCCTCGCGCTGGACGTGGATGGTCTGCTCGATGCGCGTCGAGCCGTCCTTGCGGTCTTCCCACTTGTCGGTCTCGACCGCCGCCTCGTAGGGCAGTTCCTGGTGCAGCTGCAGGAACACCTGCTCGCGCGTCACCTCGGCGGCCAGCAGGCGCATCGGCAGGTCGGCGGCCTGGTCCTCGGGGTAGAGGAACGGCCCGGCCGGCAGCGCCGCCGCCACCGTCTTCAGGATGGCGTCGATGCCGTCGTGCTTCAGGGCGCTGACCATGAAGGTCTGCTCGAACGGGACGCGCGCGTTGATATCGGCGGCCAGCGCCAGCAGCTTCTCGCGCGGCACCAGGTCGATCTTGTTGAGCACCAGGTAGCGCGGCGCGCGCTGCGTCTTCAGCCGCTCGAGGATCGCCTCGGTCTCCGGCCCGACGCCGCGCTCGGCGTCGACCACCAGCGCCACAACGTCGGCGTCGTCGGCGCCCTGCCAGGCCGCCGCGACCATCGCCCGCTCGAGCCGCCGCTTGGTCATCCGGAAGATGCCCGGCGTGTCGACCAGCACGACCTGGGCACGACCGTCGTCCGGCAGGTCGGCCATGGCGATGCCGATGACGCGCATCCGCGTCGTCTGGACCTTGTGGCTGACGATCGACACCTTCGAGCCGACCAGCCCGTTGACCAGCGTCGACTTGCCGGCGTTGGGCGCGCCGACGATGGCGACGAAGCCGGCGCGGGTATGGGCCGTCATGACGAGGTGCCTCCCAGGCGTTCGAGCAGTGCGGCGGCGGCGGCGCTCTCGGCCGCCCGCTTGGTCGGCCCGCGGCCCTGCGCCGGTTCGAGGTCGCCGACCGTCACCTCGATGAGGAACTCGGGCGAGTGCTCGCTGCCCTCGCGGCGGACCTGCCGGTAGGCCGGCAGCGCGAGGCCGCGGCCCTGCGCCCATTCCTGCAGGTGCATCTTGGGCGGCCGCGGCGCGGCGTGCTGGCTGCCCAGCCGCTCGCCCCACAGCTTCTCGATCACCTGCGCGGCGACCGCGTAGCCGGCGTCGAGGTAGACCGCGCCCAGCAGCGCCTCCAGCATGTCGGACAGGATGGTGGGCGTCGGCTCCGGCGCGCCGCGCCAGGCGATGCGGTGCGCCGCCAGCCCGATCGCCTCGGCGATCTCGACCAGGGTGCGGGCGCTGACCAGCGCGGCGTGGCGGCGGGCCAGCTGGCCCTCGCGCTCGCCGGGGAAGCGGCGCAGCAGGAGGTCGGCCATGGCCAGCGACAGCACGCGGTCGCCCAGGAATTCCAGGCGCTCGTTGCCGTGCGGGTAGGCCGCCTTGAGATCGGCGCGGCGGTCGAGCGTGCCGCGGTGGGTCAGCGCCTCGACGGCCAGCGCGACATTTGCGAAGCGATGGCCGAGGCTCGCGCCCAGCGCCACCAGGTCGACGTCGTTCAGTGGATCGCCATGAAGAAACGGTTGAACCGGATCGCCTGCGGCCACTTCCACGGCTCGGTCCAGCCGGCCGCCGAGGGGTCGTGCGAGAAGAAGATGAACTCGGCGCGGCCGACGAGGTTCTCGGCCGGCACGTACCAGCCGAGCTGGTCGCGGTCGCGGGTCGTGCCCGAGAAGTCGCGCAGCATCAGCCGGGTGCGGCTGTCGAGCGAGTCGTCGCGGTTGTCGCCCATCACGAAGTAGCTGTTGGCCGGCACCAGGAACTCCGGCGTGTTGTCGGCCATGCCGTCGTCGGTGTACTCGAGCACGGTGTAGCTGCGGCCGTTCGGCAGGGTCTCGCGGTACAGCGTGCCCTTCTGGTAGTGGCCGTTGGTGCCCTTGACGTAGTCGCCCAGGCGCTGGCGCTCGACCGCGGTGCCGTTGATGTGCAGCACGCCCTTGGTGATCTGGATGCGGTCGCCCGGCATGCCGACGATGCGCTTGATGTAGTCGGTGCGGTTCTGCCCCTGGCCCTGGTCGCCGGGATACTTGAAGACGGCGACGTCGCCGCGCACCGGCGGGGTCTCGAAGATGCGGCCCGGGAACATGCCCATCGAGAACGGGAAGGAATGCTTGCTGTAGCCGTAGGAGTACTTGGAGACGAACAGGTAGTCGCCGACCAGCAGCGTCGGGATCATCGAGCCCGAGGGGATGTTGAACGGCTCGATGGCGAAGGTTCGCACGGCCAGTGCAATCAGCACGGCCCAACCGACCGTCCGCACGGTCTCCAGCCAGCCGCCGGACTTGTCCTGAGATCGCTTGCGCCGTTCAGCCACGTCGGTCATCGCCATTCCAGCCTACAGAACCCGCGCGTATAGCAGGGCCGGCGGCGGCTGTCTCTCCCACCCGGCGCAGGGCTGGAAAGCGCCGCAATTCCAGCTACTTGACGACCATTCCGACGCGGTAAAGCCGATCCCAGCCTGACCAGTAGATGAAACTGACCCGGCCCCTGATGTTCGCCAGCGACGGATACCACCCGGCTGCGCCGGCCCATTTCCGGCTATCCCAGGCCGCATCGTCCCGGCTGTCCCCCATGACGAAGTAGCGCCCCGGCGGCACCGTGTAGGGACCGCTGTCCGACGTCGGAACGGCGGGGTCTTGCAGGATTTCGTAGCTTCTGCCGTTGGCTGCCTGCTCTCGGAGCCTCTTTAGCCGGTATGGTCCCCAACGATTGACGGCGTAGTCGCCCAGTTCCTCCTGCTTCAAGGGCGAGCCGTTGATCGAAACGACCCCACCGATCACCGTTACCCGGTCACCTGGTAACCCGATCACCCGCTTCACGAGGGATACGCTGCCCGGGGTACGGTCCTTCCAGGCGGCCCCGGGCACATTCATCAGGACGAGATCGCCATAAGCCGGAAGCCGATCGCTTCCGTACGCGCGCGACTCGACGACGATGAGATCAGTGGCAAGGAGGCTGGGCTGCATTGCCCCTTCGTGGCCAATGGTCCTCCAACCATTGATGTTGACGAGGAACGCGGCCGCCGTGATCACGCCCACCGGCAGCGCGACCAGGGCGCTCAGGAATATTCCGAGAAAGAGCAGAAACCGTCTGCGGCGGGGTTGCGGGGCGCTGACCGGGGGAACCGGCGGCGCCCGCTCGATCACGGTTTGGGAACCGCGGAGATGATCACGATGGCCTGGGCCAAGGGGTACTCGTCGGTGAGCGTGAGATCGATCTGCGCCACCATGCCCGGCGGCGTCATTTCCTGCAAGCGCGCCAGCGCGCCGCCGGTCAGGGCCAGGGTCGGGCGGCCGCCGCGCTGGTTGACCACGCCCATGTCGCGCCAGAAGACGCCACGGCGCAAGCCGGTGCCCAGCGCCTTGGAGCAGGCTTCCTTGGCGGCGAAGCGCTTGGCGTAGCTGGCGGCGCGGGTGGCACGGCCTTCCGAGCGCGCCTGCTCGACCTCGGTGAAGATGCGCTGCACGAAGCGGTCGCCGAACCGCTCGAGCGACTTCTCGATACGGCGGATGTCGCAGAGGTCGTTGCCCAGCCCCAGGATCAAGCGCGCGCCTCATCCATCAGGCGGCGCATCTCGCGGATCGCGGCCTCGAGCCCGACGAAGATCGCCTCGCCGATCAGGAAGTGGCCGATGTTGAGCTCGCGCACGTTGGGGATGGCGGCGATCGGCGCGACGTTGTCGTAGTTGAGGCCGTGGCCGGCGTGGCACTCCAGCCCGATCTTCTCGCAGTAGGCGGCGGCCTTCACGATGCGCGCCAGCTCGGCATCGCGCTCGGCGCCCTCGATCTCGCAGTAGCGGCCGGTGTGCAGCTCGACCACTGGCGCGCCCAGCGTCACCGCCATGTCGAGCTGCCGCGGGTCGGCCTCGATGAACAGCGAGACGCGGATGCCGGCGTCGGAGAGCCGCGCGACCAGCGGCTTCAGGTGGTTGTGCTGGCCGACCGCGTCGAGCCCGCCCTCGGTGGTGCGCTCCTCGCGCTTCTCGGGGACGATGCAGGCGGCGTGCGGCCGGTGGCGCAGCGCGATCGCCACCATCTCCTCGGTCGCCGCCATCTCGAAGTTGAGCGGCAGGCCGACCTGGTCGCGCAGCCGCGCGATGTCGTCGTCGACGATGTGGCGGCGATCCTCGCGCAGGTGGGCGGTGATGCCGTCGGCGCCGGCCTGGGCAGCCAGCAGCGCGGCGCGCACCGGGTCGGGGGTCGGCGTGCCGCGCGCGTTGCGCACGGTGGCGACGTGATCGACGTTCACGCCGAGGCGTTGGCGGGGAAGCGGAGGCATGTCGGTACTCTTTGCTGGACGCTTGGTCAGTTGCGGGCGCGCTCGACGGCGTTGATCGCCGGGGTGGCGCGCAGCGCGGCGGTGATGTTGGCGAGGTGCTTCACGTCCGACACCTCGACGTCGATCACCATGTCGAAGAAGTCCATCGACCGGTTGACGATGCGCAGGTTGGAGATGTTGCCCTCGTGCCGGGCGATCACGGTCGACAGCTTGGACAGGCTGCCCGGCTGGTTGGCCACCGTGACCTTGAGGCGGCCGGTGTAGACCGTCTCGGTGCCCTCGCCCACCGAGTCCCAGCCGACGTCGATCCAGCGCTCGGGCGAGTCGGAGAAGCTCTCCAGCGTGGCGCAGTCGATGGTGTGGATGGTGACGCCCTTGCCGGTGGTGATGATGCCGACGATGCGGTCGCCGGGCAGCGGGTGGCAGCAGCGCGCGAAGTGCACCGCCATGCCGGGGATCAGGCCACGGATCGCGATCTGGCCGCCGTCCGGCCCGGTCGCGCCGGCGTTGGCCTTGGCCGCCCCCTTGGCGCCGCCCTTGGCGCCGTCGGCGCCGGCGCGGCCGCGCGCGCGGGTGATCGGCACGACGTCGGCGCCGCCGTCCTTGCGCGGCTGCTTGAGCCCCGGGTAGACGGCGGTCAGGACCTCGCGCGCCGTCACCAGGCCGGCGCCGACCGCGGCCACCAGGTCGTCGGTCGTCGCCTGCTTGAAGTTGGCGCGCACGCCGTCGAGCCCCTTCTCGGTGACCTCGTAGCCTTCCTCGTGGAAGACCTTGTCGAGCAGCGAGCGGCCGAGCTGGATGTACTGCTCGCGCTGGCGGGTGCGGATGAAGCGGCGGATCGCCGCCTTGGCCTTGCCGGTGACGACGAAGCGTTCCCAGGTCGGCGACGGCGTCTGCGCCTTCGAGGTGATGATGTCGACCTGGTCGCCGTTGGCCAGCTGGGTGCGCAGCGGCAGCATGCGGCCGTTGATCTTGGAGCCGACGCAGGTGTCGCCGACCTGGCTGTGCACGGCGTAGGCGAAGTCGATCGGGGTCGCGCCCTTGGGCAGGGCGATCAGCTTGCCCTTGGGCGTGAAGCAGAACACCTGGTCCTGGAACATCTCGAGCTTGGTGTGCTCGAGGAACTCCTCGGCGTTCGGCGCCTTGTCGAGGATCTCGATCAGCGACCGCAGCCAGGCGTATTGCGGCGCGTCGGTCGACGGGCCGCCCTCCTTGTACATCCAGTGCGACGCGACTCCGCGCTCGGACTGGTCCTGCATCTCGGGCGTGCGGATCTGGATCTCGATGCGCTGGCCGAGCGGGCCGAGCACGCCGGTGTGCAGCGACCGGTAGCCGTTCGGCTTGGGCACCGAGATGTAGTCCTTGAAGCGGCCGGGGATGACCTGGTAGCGGCCGTGCAGCAGGCCGAGCGCCTGGTAGCAGCGCGTGATGTCGGGCACGACGACGCGGAACGCCATGATGTCCGACAGCTGCTCGAACGACACGTTCTTCGACTGCATCTTGCGCCAGATCGAGTACGGCGTCTTCTCGCGGCCCGAGACCTGGGCCTCCAGCCCGCCCTCCTTCAGGGTCTTCTCCAGCTCCTCGACGATCTGCGGCACCAGCCGCTCGCCGCGCTCGCGCAGGTAGCCCTGGCGGGCCAGCACCGAGGCGCGGCCGTCGGGGTTGAGCTCGGCGAAGGCCAGCTCTTCCAGCTCGCGCTTGATCTTCTCCATGCCGATGCGCGAGGCGAGCGGCGCGTAGAGGTCCATCGTCTCGAGCGCGATGCGGCGGCGGCGCGCCGGGTCCTTGATATGGTGCAGCGTCCGCATGTTGTGCAGGCGGTCGGCCAGCTTGACCAGCAGCACGCGGATGTCGGACGACATGGCGAGCACCAGCTTGCGCAGGTTCTCGGCTTCCTTGGTGCTCTCGGACTGGACCTCCAGCCGCGACAGCTTGGTGACGCCGTCGACCAGCCGGGCGACGCTCTCGCCGAACATCCGCGCGATCTCCTCGCGCGTCGCGTCGGTGTCCTCTAGCGTGTCGTGCAGGAGGCCGGTGACGATCGACGAGGTGTCGAGCTTCATCTCGGCCAGGATGCCGGCGACCTCGACGGGGTGCGAGAAGTACGGGTCGCCCGAGGCGCGCAGCTGGTTGCCGTGCTTCTTGAGGCCATAGACGTAGGCACGGTTGAGCATGTCCTCGTCCGCATCCGGATCGTAGGACTGTACGCGCTCGACGAGTTCGAACTGACGAATCATGGCAATCGTCCACTATATGGGAACGATTGCCCCTGCTCCACGCCGTTTGTGCGGGAGCGTCTTGCGAAATGAAGGGGCGCGGGTCGCCCCGCGCGCCGCCCTACTCGACGATGTCGTCGTCCTCGGCCATCGGCAGGGCCTTCGGCTGCGCCGCCTCGGCGCCGCCCTGGGCCAGCGCGGCGGCGAGCTCCTGCTCGAGCTCGGCCATCTCGTTGACCTCTTCCGGCTTGTCGATGTCGGCGTGCTTCTGCATGCCGGAGATCAGCGAGTCCTTGAGGACGGCGTGGTCGAGCTTCTCCTCGGCGATCTCGCGCAGCGCCACGACCGGGTTCTTGTCGCGGTCGCGGTCGAGCGTGATCTGGGCGCCGGCCGAGATGTCGCGCGCGCGCTGGGCAGCGAACATCACGAGTTCGAAGCGGTTGGGCACCTGGACGATGCAGTCTTCGACGGTTACGCGCGCCATGCGGACCTCTGGTTTCCCGGGAGCGGGCGGTTATACGCGCCTGACCCCGAAAAACAAGCCCCGCCTAGCCTGGCCCCGCCTCCCCCGACATGACCTCGATCCCCTGCTCCGGTGGCAGGGCGGCGACCAGGGCGGCGATCGGCTGGCCGGTCACCGGGTGGCGCCAGCCGGGCGCCAGGTCGGCCAGCGGCCGCAGGACGAAGGCCCGGCCGGCCATCCGGGGATGCGGCAGGGTCGCCTTCCCGGGGCCTCCGGGGCTGGTTACCCCACGGTAATCAAGCAGGTCGAGGTCGATCAGGCGGGCGGCATTGGGGACCGAGCGGACCCGCCCGAAATCGTCCTCCACGGCGTGCAGGAGGGCCAGCAGGGCATCGGCGTCGAGGCCGGTCTCGACCTCGGCCACGGCATTCACGAACCACGGCTGGTCGGAGACCGGCACCGGGGCGGTGCGGTACCAGCGCGACACCCGGCGCACCGCGACGCCGCGGCGGGCCAGCTCGGCCAGCGCCGCCTCCAGCGCCCGGCGCGGCGGCCCCCAGGTCGGGTGATCGAGGTTGCCGCCCAGCGCCACGTAGACTGGTGACCAGATCGTGTTTTCCACCAGCAATTGCCCCCAACCCCTTGTGATCTATACAGGAATATCCTACAGTTAACCTGTTGTGGGAGGGGTGTGGGTTAAAAAGCCTCCCCCAGCATAAAAATATATTTCGCTCCCTCTGCGCATTTTTTCAAAAAGGATTGGGGCCATGAAAGGCAATTTCTACGAGAACGAGCGCGTCGCCCTCTTCATCGACGGGGCCAACCTCTACTCTGCCGCCCGCGCCCTCGGCTTCGACATCGACTACCGCCGCCTGCTCAAGGTCTTCCGCGAGAAGGGCCGGCTGGTTCGCGCCTACTACTACACGGCGCTGGTCGAGGACCAGGAGTACTCGCCGATCCGTCCGCTGATCGATTGGCTGGACTACAACGGCTACACCATGGTCACCAAGCCGACCAAGGAATTCACCGATGCCATGGGCCGCCGCAAGATCAAGGGCAACATGGACATCGAGCTGGCCATCGACGTGCTGGAGATGGCCGAGCACCTCGACCACGTGATCCTGTTCTCGGGCGACGGCGATTTCCGCCGGCTGGTCGAGGCGGTGCAGCGCCGCGGCCTGCGCGTCTCGGTCGTCAGCACGATCAAGTCGGCGCCGCCGATGGTGGCCGACGAGCTGCGCCGCCAGGCCGACGACTTCATCGAGCTGTCCGAGCTGGCGCCGCTGATCGCGCGCAGCCCGTCCGAGCGCGCGCCGCGCACCGCGGTCGCCAACGGCAGCGGCGGCGACCTCGGCGAGGAGCCCGAGCAGATGATGCGGTCGGCCTGATTTGGCGGCCCCGTCCCCGGCGGTCGCGTCGCCCTTCGACGAACCGCCGCTCGACTGCCCGCGCTGCCCGAGGCTGGTCGCCTTCCGGCAGTCGCTGCAGGGACAGTATCCCGACTGGAACAACGCGCCCGTCCGATCGTTCGGCGGGCTCGACGCTCGGCTGCTGATCGTCGGCCTGGCGCCCGGCATGAAGGGCGCCAACCGCACCGGCCGGCCGTTCACCGGCGACTATGCCGGCGACCTGCTCTACGCCACCCTGCTGAAGTACGGCTTCGCGCGCGGCACCTACCGCGCCGACCCGGCCGACGGGCTGTCGCTGGTCGATGCCCGCATCTGCAACGCGGTGCGCTGCCTGCCGCCCGAGAACAAGCCCCTGCCCGTCGAGTTCACCGCCTGCCGGCCGTTCCTGCAGGCCGAGGTGGCGGTGATGCCCCGGCTCAAGGTGCTGCTGGCGCTGGGCAAGGGCGCGCACGACCAGGTGCTGCGCGCGCTGGGCGTCCGCCCCGCCGGCGCCTACCCGTTCATCCACAACCGCCTGCACGGCCTGCCGACCGGCCTGCTGCTGGCCGACAGCTACCACTGCTCGCGCTACAACACGAACACCGGCCGCCTCACCGAGGCGATGTTCCACGACGTGTTCGAGCAGGTGAAGAAGGCGCTCGCCTGACCGGAGCGCGGGCGTCCCGCCCGCCTAATGAGTGCGGGCCAGAGGCCCGCGCTCCTTCAAGATGTCTCACGTGGGACCGCGCGCCTCCGGCGCGCTCATGAAGCGCGCGGGACGCGCGCGGTCCCGGAAGACCTACGGCTCGTCGTCGTAGCGCTGCTCGCGCCACGGGTCGCCGTAGTTGTGGTAGCCGCGCACTTCCCAGAAGCCCGGCTTGTCGTACGGCGAGAACTCGATCCGCTTGATCCACTTGGCGCTCTTCCAGAAGTAGAGCTTGGGGATCACGACACGCAGCGGGCCGCCGTGCTCGCGGCTGATCGGCTGGCCGTTCCAGCTCCACGCCAGCATCACGTCGTCGGCCGCGAAATCCGCGAGCGGCACGTTGGTGGTGTAGGTGTCGTAGGAATGGAAGATCACGTGGGTCGCCTCGGCCTTGGGCCGCACGATCTCCAGCAGGTCGCGGGCGCGCACGCCTTCCCAGCGGTTGTCGTAGCGCGACCACGCGGTGACGCAGTGGATGTCGTTGACCAGCGTGGTCTTCGGCAGGTCGGTGAACTCGCCCCACTTCCAGGTCGTCGGGTTCTCGACCGCCCCCTCGACGAACAGGCGCCAGGCGTGCGCCGGGATCTCGGGCTGGATGCCGAGGTCGAGCACCGGCCAGTTGTCGACCAGCCGCTGTCCCGGCGGTAGCCGCTCGGCCGGCGGCGCCGTCTTGCCGGTCAGCAACCGCCCCTCGTCCGCCCACTTCTGCTTGCTGTCGATCAGCTTGCTCTTGAGCTTGCCGAACAGCGTCACGTCGTCGTCGGCCATCAGATGCTCCTTCCGGATTTCTCCCAATATGGGGCGCGGAGCTTGCGCTTGAAGATCTTGCCCGAATCCTCGCGCGGCAGGGCGGCGGCGAACTCGACGACCTTCGGCACCTTGTAGTTGGCGACGTGCTGAGCCAGCCACGCCCTCACCGAGGGGGCGTCGAGATTGGCGCCGGGCTGCGGCTCGACGTGGGCGCAGATCAGCTCGCCGAACTCGTCGTCGGGGATGCCGAACACCGCGCAGTCGCGCACGCCCGGCATCTGGATCAGCACCGACTCGATCTCGGCCGGGTAGATGTTGACGCCGCCCGAGATGATCATGTCGCGCTTGCGATCGCACAGGAACAGGTAGCCGTCGGCATCCTGGTAGCCGACGTCGCCGACCGTCACGAGGTCGCCCAGCGCCACCTCGCGCCGCTTGGCGTCGTCGTTGTTGTAGGTGAAGTCGGCGAGGTTGGGACCGCGCAGGTAGATCTCGCCGATCTCGCCCGGCTTCACGTCGCGGCCCTGCTCGTCGACGATCCGCAGCACCGCGCCCTCGACGACGCGGCCCACCGTGCCGGGCTTGCGCAGCGCTTCCTCGCTGCCGTGCCAGACCACGACACCAGTCTCGGTGGCGCCGTAGTACTCGTTGATCACCGGCCCCCACCAGTCGATCACCTGGCGCTTGATCGCCGGCGGACAGGGCGCCGCGCCGTGCGTCACCCAGCGCAGCGACGACAGGTCGTAGCGCTGCTTCACCGCGTCCGGCAGGCGCAGCAGGCGGACGAACATGGTCGGCACGATGTGCATGTGCGTGACCTTGTGGCGGTCGACCAGGCGCAGCAGGTCCTCGGCGTCGAAGCGCGGCTGCAGCACCATCGACAGGCCGAGCCGCGCGCTGCCCATGCCGTAGGCGGCCGGCGCGGAGTGGTACATCGGGCCGTTCATCAGCACGACCGTGCCGGGCTCGGGCCGCAGCCCCCAGTACTTGGCCGCCTCGCCGGCCAGCAGCGCCTGCTGCGCCGGCGTCGCCGGTCGCCGCCGCACGCCCTTCGGCCGGCCGGTGGTGCCCGAGGTGTAGATCATGCTGCCGCGCGAGGCGCGCGGTGGCCGCGTGTCGGGAACGCCGGCGGCGACGAACGCGTCCCAGTCGCCCGCTCCCGGCGGCACGACGCGCCGCTCGGCCGGCACGCCGTAGGCGGCGGCGATCTCGTCCGGCGTCGGCACCGCCAGCACCGTGACGCCGGCCGGCACGCCGGCGGCGATGCGGGCCAGCAGGTCGGTGTGCGCCACCAGCACCTTGGCGCCGGAGTCGGCCAGGATGTAGCCCGCCTCCTCCGCCGTGAAGTGCCAGTTGATCGGCACGGCGTAGGCGCCGAGCTGGCCGGCCGCCATGTTGACCTCGAAGGTGGCGAAGTCGTTGCGCAACATCAGGGCCACGCAGTCGTCCTCGCCGACGCCGAGCGCGGCCAGCGCGCCGGCCGCCTTCTGCGCGCGCTGGGCGATCTCGGCCCAGCTGCGGAAGCGCTCGCCGGCGGCGACGCCGGGAGGAGTGCCTGCGGTCATGCGCCTACTCCCGGATCACGTCGCCGACCAGCCGGTAGCTGGTGCCGTCGAACTGCTGCAGGCGCAGCGCCTTGTAGGGCCGGTAGTCGGTCGGGCTGGTGTCGAGCGTGACGCCCGGCAGGGTGAGCGGCGTGGTGTAGCCCTTGAGGCTGGCCGCCTGCTTCATCAGGTTCTCGCGCGTCACCGTATCGCCGCAGCGCGCCAGCAAATCGGCGATGATGGTGGCGTAGGTGAAGCCGCTCGCGACGTAGGAGTCGTTGGGATTGAGCTCGGGCACCCACTTCTTCGCCCAGGCGAAGTAGGTCTTCATGCCGGGATCGTCGTCCCACGCCGGGTCGCCCGGGCTCTTCGAGTTCGCGACGGTGATCACGCCCGTCGCCGCGTCGGCGCCGGCCGGCTTCAGCACGCCGGGCACCGAGGAGGAGCCCGCGGGAATATAGACCTGGGGCTTCCAGCCGAGTTCGGCCGCCTTGCGGATCGCCTGCGTCACGTACTTGCCGGTCCCCGCGACGAAGAAGGCGTCGGCCTTGGAGGCGGCGAGCTGGATCACCTGCGAGTCGAC
>JAIUOX010000074.1 GCA_020160955.1 Pseudomonadota bacterium | reverse complement strand
GCGGCCGACATTCTGGGTCACCTCGCGCACCGCCAGTGCGCCGGGAATGACCGAGCAGACGGCGGGATGGAACAGCGGGAACTGCAGCGCCGCGGCGCCGAGCTCGACCGCGTGGCGGCGACAGACGGCCTCGATCTTCTGCGCCTTGTCGATCAACGGGGCGGGCGCGGCGACGTAGTCGTGGGTCGCGCCGGGCTTCACGCCGCCGGTCAGGATGCCCGAGTTGTAAGGGCCGCCCAGCACCACCGACACGCCGCGCGTCACGCACTCCGGCAGGAACTCGGCCAGGCCGCCCTGCTCCAGCAGGGTGTAGCGGCCGGCCAGCAGCATGACGTCGAAGTCGCCGGCCTGGATGAAGCGCAGGCTGGTGTCGGCTTCGTTGATGCCGACGCCGATCGCGCCGATCACGCCGGCGCGGCGCAGCTCGTCGAGCGCGCGAAAGCCCGAGTCCATGACGGTGCGGAAACGCTCGTCGAGGATCTTGCGGTCCTTGATCGTCCAGAAGTCGACGTCGTGGACCAGCGCGATGTCGATGCGCGACAGGCCGAGCCGCAGCATCGAGTGTTCGAGCGAGCGCATCACGCCGTCGTAGGTGTAGTCGAACACCGGCGCGAAGCCGGGCAGGCCGTTCTGGCGGAAATCGGCCGGCGGCTTCTCGCCGGGCTTCATCGCGTGCAGGACGCGGCCGATCTTGGTCGACAGCACGAAATCGTCGCGCGGCCTGTCGCGCAGCGCCGCGCCCATGCGCAGTTCGCTGCGGCCGTAGCCGTAGAACGGCGAGGTGTCGAAGTAGCGCACGCCCGCCTGCCACGCCGCGTCGGTCAGCGCCGTCGCCTCGGCGTCGGAAATGGTGGCGCGAAAGCCGCCCATCGGCGCGCCGCCCAGCCCCAGCGTCGTGACCTCGAGCTTCGTCTTGCCGACGCGACGCCTGGGAAGGGTGGTCATGCGGCCTCCTGCTCGGCGGTCGGACCCTCGCCGCGCGTCGTGGTGCGGCGCAGGTCGCGCACGCTGTTGAGATCGTCGAAACGGCGGACGCGGTGCATGGTCGTGCGGTTGTCCCACATCACGAGGTCATGTTGCGTCCAGCGATGCGCGTAGACGAATTCGGGCTGGGTCGCGTGCTCGGCGAGATCGCGGATGAAGGCCATCGCCTCGGGCTGCGGCCAGCCGACGATGGTGCCGATGTGCGACGACAGGAACAGTGACTTGCGGCCGGTGACCGGGTGGGTGCGCACCAGGCGGTGACGCACCGGCTTCATCCGGGCCAGCTCGTCGGCGCGGTAGGCCTCGAAGCCGAGCTGGCCACGCGAGTAGATCAGCGAGTGCTCGCACACCAGGTCCTCGATCTCCGCCTTCGTCGCGGCGTCGAGCGCGTCGTAGGCGGCGCGCATGTCGGCGAACTCGGTGTTGCCGCCCTTCGAGACGACGATGCGGCCGCTCAGGATCGAGTAGCGCGCCGGCACGACGCGGAACGAGGCATCGGAGTGCCACAGCCGGTTGGCCAGCGAGGCCATGCGGCGGCGGTCGTCGCGCGACAGCTTCCGGCCGTCCTTGTCGAGGTTGGAGACGTCGGCGAAGGCGGGATCGAGCCGCAGCTCCTCGCGCCGCTCGGTCGAGTTGGCGCCGTCCTGGAACGGTCCGAAGTTGGCGGTGTAGGCGAGCTGCTGGGCGTCGTCGATGGCCTGGCCCGGCAGCACCAGCACGGCGTAGCGGTCCATGCCGGCCTCGATCGCCGCGACCTCGTCCGGCGCCAGGGGCCGTCGCGCGTCGATCCCGGTCAGTCGTCCCCCGATATGCGTCGTGAGCGGCGTGATCTCGATCGGCATGAGCTAACACTACGTCATCTCGACCGAGGGGCGAAGCCCCGAGCGGAGAGACCTCGCTTCGGCGACTTGCCGCCAAGTCGTCGAGAGAAGGTCCCTCGACTACGCCGCCCTGCGGGCGGCTTCGCTCGGGATGACGGTGGTCAGCGCAACGCCGCCGCGATGTTGCCGCCGTCCACCGTGATCACCGCGCCGGTCGTCTTGGGCGACTTGGCGAGCGCCACGAAGGCCTGCGCCACGTCGGCGGCGGTGACCTCGAGGCCGAGCAGGTTGCCGCCCATGTACTGCTGCTCGCTGAGGCCGCGCGCCTTCGAGCGCTGGGCGATCATCTCGTCGGTCAGCAGGTTGGAGCGGATGCGATCGGCGTTGACGGCGTTGGACCGGATGGCGTCGCCGCCGTGGTCGACCGCGTACTGGCGGCTGAGGAACAGCGTCGCCGCCTTGGGCAGGCCGTAGGGACCGAAGTCGGGGCCGGGATTGACGGCCTGCTTCGAGGCGTTGAACAGCAGGCAGCCGCCGAGGTCCTGTGTCTTCATGATGCGCACCGCCTCCTGCGCCACCGACTGGTGGGCCCAGAAGTTCAGTTCGAAGCTGTCGCGCAGCACCTTGTCGTCGACGTCGCCGATCCGGCCCTGCCACGCCGCGCCGGCGTTGGAGACCAGGATGTCGACGCCGCCGAAGGTCGCCGCGACGCGATCGAAGGCGGCGCGGACCTGCGATCGGTCGGTGACGTCGCAGGCGATCGCCGCGCCCTTGACCGACGAGACGTCGCGGTCGAGCACCACCACCTCGGCGCCTTCCTTCGCCAGCGCCGCCGCGGTGGCGGCGCCGATGCCGGACGCGCCGCCGGTCACCACCGCGACGCGGCGGGCCAGCGGCTTCTCGACCTCGCCGCCGAGCTTGGCCTGCTCGAGCGACCAGTACTCGATGTCGAAGATGTCGGGCTCGGGGATGCATTCGTAGGTGCCCAGCCGCTCGGCGTCGGTGATGACCTCGACCGTGGTCTCGGCGAGGTCGGCGGCGATCTTCGCGTCCTTGGCCGACTTGCCCAGCCCGAACAGGCCGAGCCCCGGCACCATCACGACGCGCGGCATCGGGTCGAGCTCGGTCTTGGGCGGCACCTGGCGCGCGTTGTGGCGCTGGAAATAGGCATGGTAGTCGGCGACGAAGCGGTCGAGCGCTTCCTTCGCCCCCGTGCGGAAGGCGTCGAGCTTGCCGGCCTCGGGCGCCGGCACGACCAGCGGCACGCCCTTGGTGCGGATCGCGTGGTCGGGCGTCACCGGGCCCTGCTGGCTGTAGCGCGCGATCTCCTTGCCGCCGACGAAGGCCAGGACCTGCGGGCTGGTGCGGAACTCGAACACGAAGCGTTGCGCGGCCTCGCGGCCGCCGTCCTTCGCCGGCAGCGCGATCAGCCCGCGCAGGATCGGCGCGACCTCGGCGACCGGCGCGATCGCCTTGGGCAGCGCGGCGCCCGGGAACACCTTGCGCGTCGCCTTGGCCAGCCGCTGCTCGGCCATGGTCACGAGGTCGATCATGCGGACGTAGGCTTCCTCGGCGGTGGCGCCCATCGAGAAGATGCCGTGCTTCAGCAGCACCAGCCCCTCGACGTCGGGGTTGGCGCGCGACACTTCGTTGGCCTTCTTGGCCAGCGCGAAGCCCGGCATGATGTAGGGCACCAGCGCGGCGCGCTTGCCGTAGAGGTCGGCGGCCAGCGCCTCGCCGTCGGGCTGGTCGGTCAGCGCCAGCACCGCGTTGGAATGCGTGTGGTCGATGAACTTGTGCGGCAGGAAGGCGTGCAGCAGCGTCTCGACCGACGGGTTGGGCGACTTCGAGTCGAGCAGGTTGCAGCGCTGGACGTTGACCATGTCCTCGTCGGACAGCGCCTGCAGGCCGACCAGCTCCTGCAGCGGCGCCAGCCGCACCGCCGGCAGGCCGGGCGCCTGGATGGTGCCCATGTCCCAGCCGCTGCCCTTGACGCACAGCACGTCGACCGGCGTGCCGGTGATGTCGGCGACCCGGGTCTTCACCGAGGTGTTGCCGCCACCGTGCAGCACCAGCCTCGGCTCGCCGCCCAGCAGGCGCGTGGTGTAGACGCGCAGCGCCAGGTCCTCGCCGATGCCGCGCTCGGCATGCCAGGCGATGGCGGCGCGCGCGTCGCTGTCGGACCACAGGTTCTTCATGACGATTCCCTTACCCGTGCTTGATGACGATCTTGCCGAAGTGGTTCTGGCTCTTGAGGTGCCGCCAGGCGTCGGGCGCGGCGTCGAACGGGAAGACGCGGTCGATCACCGGCTTCAGCCCGCCCGCCGCGATCGCCCGGTTCATTGCCTCGAACATCCGGCGATTGCCGACGTAGAGACCCTGGACCCGCAGGTTGCGGCGCAGGATCGGCATCGGGTCGACCGGCGCGCCCGGCCCGGTCAGCAGGCCGATCACCGCGATGCGGCCGCCGATGCGGGTGGCCTGGAACGAGCGCGGCAGCGTGCCGGCGCCACCGACCTCGACCGTGAGGTCGACGCCGCGGCCGCCGGTGTAGGCCAGCACCGCCTGGTCCCAGTCGGGCGTCGCGCGGTAGTCGATCACCGTCTCGGCGCCCAGCGCCATCAGCCGCTCGGCCTTGGTCGAGGCGCCCGAGGTGGCGACGACGCGGGCGCCCATCAGGCGGGCGAACTGCAGGGCGAAGATCGAGACGCCGCCCGAGCCCTGGACCAGCACGACGTCGCCGGCCCGGACCTCGCCGATCTCGACCAGCGCGTGCCACGCCGTGACACCGGCGCAGGGCAGGGTGGCGCCCTCCTCGAACGAAAGGTGGTCGGGCAGTCGGACCGCGCCGTCTTCCTCCAGCACCACCCGCTCGGCCAGCATGCCGTCGATCGCCCCACCCATCGCCGAGGCGAAGGCGGCATCGTCGATCGCGCCGCCCGGCCAGGCCTGCATGAAGCAGCCGGCGACCCGGTCGCCGACCTTGAAGCGGCTGACGCCGGGGCCGACCGCCACGACCTCGCCGGCGCCGTCCGACAGCGGCACGAGGTCGGGCTTGGGCGCGGCGCGGGCATAGGCGCCCTCGACCGTGATCAGGTCGCGGTAGTTGAGCGAGGTCGCGCGGACCTCCACCACGAGCTGGCCGCGCCCCGGCACCGGGTTGGGCCGGTCGACGAGGGTCAGCGAATCGATGCCCCTGGGGGCGGGCAGGATCCAGGCCTTCATCCCTGGGTGCCCTTCAGTTCGACCACGGTCTTGGCCATCACCGCCTCCTGGTCCCACGGGAACAGGATCCAGGTGTCCTGGCTGACCTCGGTCACGTAGCTGTCGACGGTCGGCCGGCCGGCCGGCTTGGCGTAGACGGTCGCGAAATGGGCCTTGGGCAGCAGCGCGCGCACGGCCCGCGCGGTCACGCCGGTGTCGACCAGGTCGTCGACGATCAGCCAGCCGGCGCCCTGTTCGGCCTCGGCCTGGGTGCCCTTCAGCAGCTCGACCTTGGCGCCGCGCTCCATGCGGTCGTAGGTCGAGCAGCAGATCGTGTCGATCAGCCGGATGTTCAGTTCGCGCGCGATGATGGCCGCCGGCACCAGCCCGCCGCGGGTCACCGCGACCAGGCCCTTGAACGGTCCGAGGTCGGCCAGCCGCCACGCCAGCGCCCGCGCGTCGCGGTGCAACTCGGTCCACGAGACCGGGAACATCCTGTTGTAGCCCGCGCTGCCCGCCATGCGAATTCGTCTCCCGCCGTGTCCGGTTTGGCTTGCCCCCCGGAAAATGCTGAACTAACACCTTCGACCGGCGCAATGAAGGTCGGACAACGGGCCGTGCACCGAAAACAGGGACGGAGTTTGCGGGGAACATGGGAATCGAGCTGACACCGGCCTTCTGGAGCGGCCTGTTCCAGATCATCCTGGTCAACATCGTGCTGTCCGGCGACAACGCGCTGGTCATCGCGCTGGCCTGCCGCAACCTCGAGAAGCGTCACCAGAAGCCCGCCATCCTGATCGGCAGCGCCGGCGCCATCGTGCTGCGCATCATCTTCGTGCTGATCGTCGACCAGCTCCTGCAGATCGGCTTCCTCAAGCTGGTCGGCGGCCTGCTGCTGCTGTGGATCGGCGTCAAGCTGGTGCAGGGCGAGGAAGAAGGCGGCGACGGCGTCAAGGCGGCGGGCTCTCTGATGGGCGCCATCCGCACCATCATCATCGCCGACGCGGTGATGAGCCTCGACAACGCCATCGCCATCGCCGCGGCGGCGCACGGCAACACCACCCTGATCATCCTCGGCCTGCTGATCAGCATCCCGCTGATCATCTTCGGCGCGACCCTGATCATGCTGCTGCTCAACCGCTTCCCGATCATCGTGATCGCCGGCGGCGGCCTGCTCGGCTACATCGCGGGCGAGGTGCTGGCCACCGACCCGGCCTATGCCGAGAAGCTGGCCGCGATGCTGCCCCACGCCAAGACGATCTTCGAGATCGGTGGCGCCGTCCTCGTCGTGGCGATCGGCCTCCTGCTGCAGCGCCGCGCCAAGTCGAAGAAGCACGCCGAGCCGGTCGACCTCGCGGCGAACGGGCACGGCAACGGGCACAAGGAGTAGCGACCATGGCCAAGATGAAAGCCATCCTCGTCGCGGTCGATGGATCCGACACCTCCGACCGCGCGGTCGGCCACGCGATCGACCTGATCTCGGCCGGCCTCGCCGCCGAACTGCACCTGCTGAACGTGCAGCCCAACCTCGGCGGCGCGATCTCGACCTTCGTGTCGCGCGAGCAGATCGAAATCCACCACCGCGAGGAAGGCCAGAAGGGCCTCGCCTCCGCCGTGGCGCTGGCCAAGAAGGCCGGCGTCGAGGCCAAGGTGCATATCGGAGTCGGCCGCCAGGGCGAGATCGTCGGCGAGTTCGTCGACAAGCTGGGTGCCGGACTGGTGGTGCTGGGCACCCGCGGCCACACCGGCCTGGCCGGCGTGCTGCTGGGCTCGGTCGCCCAGGACGTGATCGCCCACGTGAAGGTTCCCGTCACGCTCGTGAAGTAGGGCTCGGTTGTTGGCCGGCCCGGGACGGCGTAAGACTTCGCCGTTCCCGCGAGGAGGTTCGTCGTTGGCCGACCAGTTGTGGCGACACCAGGCGCTGGCGCCCTACGCCACCCTGCCGTGGCAGAGCCGGGGCCGCGTCCATGCCGAGCCCGAGGACCCGAGCCGCAGCCCGTTCCAGCGCGACCGCGACCGCATCATCCACTCGACCGCGTTCCGCCGCCTCAAGCACAAGACGCAGGTCTTCGTGTACCACGAGGGCGACCACTTCCGGACGCGGCTGACCCACTCGCTCGAGGTGGCGCAGATCGCCCGCACGATCTGCCGCGCGCTCCGGCTCGACGAGGACCTCGGCGAGGCGGTGGCGCTGGCCCACGATCTCGGCCACACGCCGTTCGGCCATGCTGGGGAAGAGGCGCTGCATGCCGCGATGAAGCCGTACGGCGGCTTCGACCACAACGCCCAGACGCTGCGCATCCTGACCAAGCTGGAGGAGCGCTACGCCGAGTTCAACGGCCTCAACCTGACGTGGGAGACGCTGGAGGGCGCGGTCAAGCACAACGGCCCGCTGCTGCGCGACGGCCGCACCCTGGCCGAGCTGCCGGCGGCGATCGTCGAGTACAGCCAGGACCACGACCTCGAGCTCGGCGGCCATGCCGGGCCGGAGGCGCAGGTCGCGGCGCTGAGCGACGACATCGCCTACAACAACCACGACATCGACGACGGCCTGCGGGCCGGGCTGTTCGGCGTGCGCGACCTGATGGAGCTGCCGCTGGTCGGCACCATGTTCGCGCTGGTCCAGGACAAGTATCCTGGCATCGGCGAGACCCGGCTGATCCACGAGGCGGTGCGGCGGGTGATCAACGCCATGGTCGAGGACGTGATGGCCGAGACGCGGCGGCGGCTGGCCGAGGCCAAGCCGAAATCGGTCGAGGACATCCGCGCGCTCGGCCGCCCGGTGGTCGCCTTCTCGGAGCGCATGGCCGAGACCGACCGGGTGGTGAAGAAGTTCCTGTACAAGCGGATGTACGAGCACTGGCACCTCAACCGCTCGCATTCCAAGGCCCGGCGCGTGGTCGTCGACCTGTTCGGGCTGCTGTTCGCCGAGCCCGACTGCCTGCCGCCGCCGTGGCGCGAGCGGGCCGAGGCGGCCGAGCGGCCGGCCCGCGCCCGGCTGGTCGCCGACTACATCGCCGGCATGACCGACCGCTACGCCATGGACGAGCACCGCCGGCTGTTCGACCTGTACAACTGAGTTTCCCGCCCCGCACTGGCGCGCGGGGAGGAAAAGGGGAGTGCAGCCAGCTTCGCCAAAGGGTGACAAACGGCGCGGTTTCGGCAATACCCCGCCCCATGAACCCCTACCGTCATTTCATCGGCGTGATCACGGCCGCGCTGCAGGCCATGCAGGCTGCCGGCGAGCTGCCGGCGCCGCTGGATTTCTCGGCCATCACCGCCGAGCCGCCGCGCGACCCCAACCACGGCGACATCGCCACCAACGCCGCCATGGTGCTGGCCAAGGCCGCGGGCAAGAAGCCGCGCGACATCGCCGAGCCCCTGCTGGCCCGCCTCAAGGCCGACCCCGACGTGGTCGACGGCTCGGTCGCCGGCCCGGGCTTCATCAACCTCAAGATCGCCGACGGGTTCTGGCGCGCCCGGCTGCGCGACTGCCTGGCCGCCGGCATCGCCTACGGCGATTCGTCGATGGGGCAGGGGCGCCGGATCAACGTCGAGTACGTCTCGGCCAACCCGACCGGCCCGCTGCACGTCGCCCACGCGCGCGGCGCGGTGGTCGGCGACGCGCTCGCCAACCTGCTGGCCAAGGCCGGCTACGCGGTCACCAAGGAGTACTACATCAACGACGCCGGGGCGCAGGTCGACAAGCTCGGCCAGTCGACCTACCTGCGCTACCGCGAGGCGCTCGGCGAGACGATCGGCGAGATCCCCGAGGGCCTCTATCCCGGCGAGTACCTGAAGGATGTCGGCGCGGCGATCGCCCGGCGCGACGGCGCGCGCTGGATCGACCGGCCGCAGGACGAGTGGCTGCCGGCGATGCGCGCCTTCGCGATCGACACGCTGATGGCCGAGATCAAGGCCGACCTCGCGACGCTCGGCGTCGACATCGAGGTCTATTCGTCGGAACGCGCGCTGGTCGAATCCGGCGCGGTCGACCGCGCCTTCGCCGAGCTGACGGCGCAGGGCCTGATCTACCAGGGCCGGCTCGAACCGCCCAAGGGCCAGAAGCCCGACGACTGGGAGGACCGCGAGCAGACGCTGTTCCGCGCCACCCAGTTCGGCGACGAGGTCGACCGGCCGCTCAAGAAGTCGGACGGCAGCTGGACCTACTTCGCCAACGACATCGCCTACCACCACGACAAGTTCCGGCGCGGCTTCGCCGACATGATCGACATCTGGGGCGCCGACCACGGCGGCTACGTCAAGCGGATGAAGGCCGCCGTCAGCGCCATCACCGCGCGGCAGGGCGAGCTCGACGTCAAGCTGTGCCAGCTGGTCCGCGTGATGCGCAACGGCGAGCTGGTCCGCATGTCCAAGCGGGCTGGTACATTCGTTACATTGCGCGACCTGCTCGACGAGGTCGGCCCGGACGTCGTGCGGTTCACGATGCTGACCCGCAAGAACGACGCGCCGTTCGACTTCGACCTGGTAAAGGCCACAGAACAGTCACGCGAGAACCCGGTCTGGTACGTCCAGTATGGCCATGCACGGACCCGCTCCGTGCTGCGGCAGGCAGCCGCCGCCGGCGTCGCGATCGACGGGTTGGACAGCACTCCGTTGGATCGACTGGGCGACGCCGGCGAGCTGTCGCTGGTCCGCCTGATCGCCCAGTGGCCCCGCCAGGTCGAGGCCGCCGCGGCGGCCCACGAACCCCACCGGATCGGCTTCTACCTGTACGACCTGGCCGCCGCCTTCCACGCCCACTGGAACCGCGGCCGCGAGGAGCCGGCCCTGCGCTTCGTGGTCGAGGGCGACCCCGAACTGACCCGGGCGCGACTGGCGTTGGTACAGGGAATCGGAATTGTGATAGGATCGGGTCTCAAGATCTTCGGCGTAACACCCGTCGAGGAAATGAGATAACGAATGCACATCCGCCGGTCCCCCTCCGGCGACGGTCCAACGATCTACCGGCCCAACGAGTCGGTAAGTTCGGTCCGGCTCGATCAGCCGGGTCGGTCGTCCGTCGCGCACGAGTCCGAACACATCCCGACGCCGCCGCGCGACTCGCTGTTGTCGCGGGTCAACCGCCGCCGCGGCCAGATCCTGACGGTCATGGTCTCGGTCGCCGCGGTCGCGAGCTTCGGCTCGGTCGTGTGGTGGGCCCACAACCAGGACGTCAAGGCCGGCGGCCGCGGGCTCGAGCCGCTGGTCGTCCAGGCGCCGGCCGCGCCGGCCCGGGTCAAGCCCGAGAATGCCGGCGGCCTGACGGTGCCGAACCAGGACAAGGAAGTCTTCAACCGGCTGCAGCCCAACGCCGTGCCGACCCAACCGGAGAAGCTGCTGCCGACCCCGGCCACGCCGAAGCTGCCGGCCGGCGGCCTGCCGCTCCCGGCGGCGCCCAAGCCGGCCGACACCGAGGTCGCGGCCAAGACCCCGACGCCGCTGCAGGGCGCCACCCCGGCGGTCGCCACCGCGCCGCCCGCCGCCGCCCCGGCGCCGCCGCCCAACGCGCCGCCGGTCGCCGACGCGCCCAAGTCCAAGCCGTCCGAGAGCGGCCCCTCGATCGCCAGCCTGATCGACGGCATGTCCGGCCCGAGCGGCGGCTGGCGCGTGCAGGTCGCCTCGGTCAAGAACGAGGACGTCGCCAAGTCGACCTGGGCGCGGCTGCAGAGCGCGCACGGCGACGTCATGGCCAACCTGCGCATGCAGGCGGTCCGCGTCGACCTCGGCGACAAGGGCGTGTGGTACCGCGTGCAGGGCGGCCCGCTCGACGAGAAGCAGGCCCAGAGCGTCTGCAACTCGCTGCGCAGCCGCAAGGCCGACTGCGTCCTGATCCCGCCGGCGCGCTGACCGGGCCGTCATGAGCGTGCCGCGTGCCGTCCTGTTCGGCTGCGCCGGACCGGACCTGGCGCCCGACGAACGGGCCTTCTTCCGCGACGCCGACCCGCTGGGCTTCATCCTGTTCGCCCGCAACGTCGACACGCCCGAGCGCACCCGCCGCCTGAGCGAGGCCCTGCGCGAGGCGGTCGGCCGCGCCGATGCGCCGGTCCTGATCGACCAGGAGGGCGGCCGTGTCGCCCGCCTGCGGCCGCCGCACTGGCGCAAGGCGCCCCCCGGCCGCGTGCTAGGCGATCTCTATGCCCGAGACCCGGCGGCCGGGCTGGAAGCGACCCGGCTGAATTCCCGCCTGCTGGCGGCCGACTGCCTGTCGGTCGGGGTCGACGTCGACTGCCTGCCGGTGCTCGACATCGCCTTTCCCGAGACCCACGCGGTGATCGGCGACCGTGCCTATGCCGACCGGCCCGAGCCGGTGGCGGCGCTCGGCCGGGCCGCGGCCGAGGGCCTGCTGGCCGAGGGCGTGATGCCGGTGATCAAGCACATCCCCGGGCACGGCCGCGCCACGGTCGACAGCCACGAGGCCCTGCCCCGCGTCACCGCCGCCCGGGCCGAGCTCGAGCGCACCGATTTCCTGCCGTTCCAGCTGCTCTCGGACCTGCCGTGGGCGATGACCGGCCACCTGCTGTTCGACGCCGTCGACCCCGACGCCGCCATCACGGTGTCTCCCAAGGGGGTCCGCGAGGTGATCCGCGGCCATATCGGCTTCGACGGGCTCCTGCTGTCGGACGACCTGTCGATGCAGGCGCTGGGCGGCAGCCTCGGCGACCGGGCGGAGAAGGCCCTGGCCGCCGGCTGCGACATCGCCCTGCACTGCAACGGCCGGGCCGCCGAAATGGCCGAGATCGCCGGCCGCACCGGCCCGATGACCGCCGCCGCGTGGCGCCGCTTCCGCGACGGCCGGGCGGCGCTGTCGCGGGCCCGCGCCCCGGCCGGACCGCAGGGCCTCGCCGAGGCCCGCCGCCGGCTGGCGAGCCTGCTCCCCGAATGGGGATAAGGCGCGGCCAAATACAGTAGCCGGGGCCGCCGCCGATGGCCTAAACGGGGGGCTGCATGAGTGATGCCCAGAGCCCTCCCGTCGACAGCTTCGCCGCCACCGGCCCGGACGTGATCGCGCCCGGCGAGGGCGAGCTGATCCTCAACCTGGAGGGCTTCGAGGGCCCGCTCGACCTGCTGCTGAACCTGGCGCGCGACCAGAAGGTCGACCTGCGCCGGATCTCGATGGTGGCGCTGGTCGACCAGTACCTCGCCCACGTCCACCAGGCCCGCCGGATGCGGCTGGAACTGGCCGCCGACTACCTCGTGATGGCGGCGTGGCTGGCCTACCTGAAGTCCCGCCTGCTGCTGCCCGAGCCGCCGGCCGACGAGCAGCCGACCGGCCAGGAGATGGCCGATGCGCTGCAGTGGCAGCTGCGCCGTCTGGAGGCCATGCAGGAGGCCGGCGTGCGCCTGATGGCGCGCCCGCAGCTCGGCAAGGACGTGTTCGGCCGCGGCATGCCCGAAGGCGTGGTGGTGGTCCGCCGTGCCGTCTGGGACGTCAAGCTGTACGACCTGCTGGCGGCCTACGGGCACCAGGTGAAGCCCAAGGGCGGCGACACGTACGAAATCCAGCCGATGCAGTTCTTCTCGGTCGAGGAAGCGGCCGAGCGGCTCGGCCGCATGCTGGGCATCGCCATCGACTGGCAGTCGCTCGAGGCGTTCCTGCCGGCCGGCCTGACCGATCCGACCAAGCGACGCTCGGCGATCGCCTCGACCTTCGTCGCCGGGCTGCAGCTCGCCAAGGACGGCTCGGTCGAGCTGCGCCAGTCCGAGCGGTTCGGCCCCATCTTCCTGCGCAAGCGTACCGAGCAACGGTGACGGTCCAGTCCATGTCAGAGAAAAAGTCCGACCCGAAGAAGCCCGAGCCGGAGGAGGCCGACGCGCCGACCGCTGCCGAGGAGGCGAAGCGCGACGACGTGCAGGAGCTCGAGGAAGAGGAGCTCGAGGACGAGCTCGACGACGAAGAGGACGAGGACGACGACGCCGACGATGAGGACGGCGACGAAGACGACGCTGACGACGACGACGAAGACGACGACGCCGACGATGAAGACGGCGACGACGAGGACGAGGAAGACGACGAAGACGAGGAAGAAGTCGTCGAGGTCGTCGAGGCCGAGATCGTCGAGGTCACCGAGGTCCTGGTCGAGCCGGCGGTCGCCGCCGCCACGGTGACCGAGGTCGTGATCTCGCCCGACCACGCCCAGCACCTGCGCCTGCTCGAGGCGCTGATCTTCGCCGGCGACAAGGCGCTGGACGAGAAGGACCTCGTCGATCGCCTGCCGAACGACGCCAACCTGCCGCAGCTGGTCGCCGATCTCGCCGACCTCTACGCCGGCCGCGGCGTCAACCTCGTCAAGGTGGCGGGCGGCTGGGCCTTCCGCACCGCGCCCGACCTGTCCGAGAAGCTCAAGATCGAGAAGCCGGTGACGCGCAAGCTGTCGCGCGCCTCGGTCGAGACCCTGGCGATCATCGCCTACCACCAGCCGGTGACCCGCGCCGAGATCGAGCAGGTCCGCGGCGTCGGCCTCAGCAAGGGTACGCTTGACCTGCTGTTCGAGCAGAACTGGATCAAGCCGATGGGCCGCCGCCGGGCGCCCGGCAAGCCGGTGACCTGGGGCACGACCGACTTCTTCCTCGAGCACTTCGGGCTGGGCAGCCTCGACGACCTGCCGGGCCAGGAGGAGCTGAAGGCGGCGGGCCTGCTGGACCCGCGCGCGCAGCCCCCGATCTTCCGGCCGGACGAGGCGGACCTGCCGCTCGAACCGACCGAGGACGAGGACGAGCCGCTGGCGGCCGACGACACGGCGCCCGGTTCGCCGCCCAAGGCGGAGTAAAACGGCCGCGGCGGGGGACCTGTCGGGCCACCAAAGGGCCTTATTCGGCTTGTTGCCGGGCCTTCCGGCGGGGTGCCATAATCGGCATCGACACTTTCATCGCGCCGTGTGAAATCGCGGCCGTCAGAATTCGTATTGGGAGCACATCTTCATGGGTAGCTTTAGCATCTGGCACTGGCTGATCGTGCTGGCCGTCGTGCTGCTCCTGTTCGGTGGCCGGGGCAAGATTTCCCAGCTGATGGGCGACTTCGGCAAGGGCCTGTCGGCCTTCAAGAAGGGCGTCGGCGGACAGGAAGAGACCCCGCCGCCGGCCGCCGGCCAGCCGGGCGACACCGCCAAGCCGATCTCGGCCCAGGCCTCGACCACGCCGCCGAACGGCGCCCGCCAGGACAGCGCCGCCAAGGTCTGACCGGCCGCTCGGCGCAGGCTGATCCATGTTCGGCATCGACAGTCCCGAACTCCTGGTCATCGCGATCGTCGCCCTGGTGGTGATCGGGCCCAAGGAGTTGCCGGGCCTGCTGCGTTCCTGGGGCAAATGGCTGGCCCAGATGCGCGGCATGGCCACGGAGTTCCGCGGCCACGTCGACGAGATGGTGCGCCAGTCCGAGCTCGACGACATCAAGAAGCAGCTCGACGCCGCGCCCGGCCTCGACCTGCAGGCGCTCGACCCGACCAAGCAGATCAAGAGCGCCATCCAGGAAGGCATGGCCGAGGGCGAGAAGGCCCTGGCCGATGCCAAGGCGGCGATCGACAACCCGCTGGTCGAGCCCGAGTCCGCGCCGCAGGTTGCCGTCGACCCGCCGGTGGAGACCGCCGCCATCACCAGCGAGCCGCTGCCGGAGCCGGCCCCCGAATCGACCCCGGCTGGCGCCCCGGAACCGACCCCGCCCGTCACCGCCGCCGCCGAGGACAAGCCCAAGGCTGTCGCGGCCGGGTGAGGGCGCCAAATAGCGCTTTGAATTGGCCGTCAAAGGGCGGCATAACGCGGCTCCCACGCCGCGAAGGCCTGCTGCCTTGACCCAAGCTCACGACGGACCTGAAGACGACAAGCCGATGCCGCTGCTCGATCACCTGATCGAGCTGCGCAAGCGCCTGATCTACGCGCTGCTCGGCTTCATGGTGGTGTTCTTCGTCACCTTCTACTTCGCCAAGCCGATCTTCTCGTTCCTGATCCAGCCGGCCCTGGCCGATGGCTACAAGGTCATCGTCCTCGACATCTTCGAGTTCTTCTTCGTCACGGTGAAGCTGTCGGCGTTCGTGGCCCTGATCGTCGGGTTCCCGCTGATCGCCGTGCAGATCTGGCTGTTCGTGGCGCCCGGCCTGTACCGGCACGAGAAGCGCGCGTTCCTGCCGTTCCTCGTGGCGACGCCGTTCATGTTCTATGCCGGCTGCGCGGTCATGTACTACATCGTGCTGCCCTACGTGATCAATTTCATGCTCACGCAGTACGCGCCGGCCGACATCGAGAAGACCCTGCGCTCGTCGGACTACCTCGAGCGCATCCTGCAGCTGGTCTTCGCCTTCGGGTTCGCCTTCGAGGTGCCCGTCCTGCTGACCCTGCTGGTGCGCGTCGGCATCGTCAGCACCGAGGCCCTGCGCGCCAAGCGGCGCTACGCCGTCGTCATCGCCTTCGTCGTCGCCGCGGTGCTGACGCCACCGGACGTGGTGAGCCAGATGGCACTCGCGGTGCCGCTGATCGCCTTCTACGAGCTCAGCATCCTGATCGGCGGCTGGATCGAGCGGCGGCGCGCCGAGGAAGAGAAGAAGGCCGAGGAAGCCGAGAAGGCCGAGGAAGCCGAGAAAGCCGCTGGCGGCGGCACCACTGGCAGCTGACCCATGCATGACATCCGTTTCATCCGCGACAATCCCGAGGCCTTCGACGCCGGCCTGAAGAAGCGCCACCTCGCGCCGCTGTCGGCCGAGCTGGTCGAGATCGACCGCCGCCGCCGCGCCGCCATCTCGGAGAGCGAGTCGGCGCAGGCCAAGCGCAAGGCGCTGAGCCGCCAGATCGGCCAGGCCAAGGCCAAGGGCGAGCCGGCCGACGCGCTGATGGCCGAGGTCGAGGGGCTGGACGCCGTGCTCCGGCAAGGCGAGGCCGACGCCAAGCGGCTGGACGAGGAACTGACCCGCCGGCTCGAGGTGCTGCCGAACCTGCCGTTCGACGACGTGCCGGACGGCGTCGACGAGACCGGCAACGTCGAGCTGCGCCGCGTCGGCAGCCCGCGCAACTTCGCCTTCACCCCGAAGGACCACGTCGCGCTGGGCGAGGCGACCGGGATGATGGATTTCGGCGCCGCCGCGCGGATGTCGGGCGCCCGCTTCGTCGTGCTGAAGAACAGCCTGGCCCGGCTGGAGCGGGCGATCGCGCAGTTCATGCTCGACCTGCACACCAGCGAGGAGGGCGGCTACACCGAGGTCAACCCGCCCTTCATGGTGCGCGACAACGCCGCCTACGGCGTCGGCCAGCTGCCGCGCTTCGCCGAGGACATGTTCCACACCGACAACGGCTTCTGGCTGATCCCGACCGCCGAGGTGCCGCTCACCAACCTGGTGAACGACGCGCTGCTCGACGAGAAGGACCTGCCGCTGCGCTTCACCGCGTGGACGCCGTGCTTCCGCTCCGAGGCGGGGGCGGCCGGCAAGGACACCAAGGGCATGATCCGCCAGCACCAGTTCCCCAAGGTCGAGCTGGTCAGCATCACCACGCCGGAGAACTCGGCGGCCGAGCACGAGCGCATGACCGGCCGGGCCGAGGAAGTGCTGAAGCGGCTCGGCCTGCCGTTCCGCACCATCGTGCTGTGCGGCGGCGACATGGGCCCGGCCTCGCGCAAGACCTACGACATCGAGGTCTGGCTGCCCGGCCAGGACACCTACCGCGAGATCTCGAGCTGCTCGAACTGCGGCGACTACCAGGCGCGGCGCATGAACGCGCGCTACCGGCCGAAGGAAGGGAAGGGCACGCGCTTCGTGCACACCCTGAACGGCTCGGGACTGGCGGTCGGCCGCACGCTGATCGCTGTGCTGGAGAACTACCAGCAGGAGGACGGCTCGGTGACGATTCCCGAGGCGCTGCTGCCCTACATGGGCGGGCTGAAGGCGCTGCCGGCGCCGGGCAAGTAGACGGGGGGACGCGTGAAGGCCGCCGACATTCCCAAGAAGCGCATCCTCGTCACCAACGACGACGGCATCAACGCCCCCGGGCTGGAGGCGATGATGGACATCGCCACGCAGCTGTCGCCCGACGTCTGGGTGGTCGCGCCCGAGTACAACCAGAGCGGCGCCGGCCACTCGTTGTCGCTGACCCACCCGGTGCGCGCCCGCGAGCTCAGCGAGCGCAAGTACGCGCTGGAAGGCACGCCGACCGACTGCGTGCTGTTCGCCGTCAAGCACCTGCTGCGCGACCGCAAGCCGGACATCGTGCTGTCGGGCGTCAACCGCGGCGGCAACATGTCCGACGACGTGACCTATTCCGGCACCATCGCCGGCGCGATGGAAGGCTGCCTGCTCGGCATCCCGTCCATCGCCTTCAGCCAGCCCTACGCCCACCCGCATTCGCCGCGCTGGGAGACCGCGACCGCGCACGGCGCCGAGGTGGCGCGCCGGGCGCTCGCCATGGGCATCCCGAAGAACGTGCTGATCAACGTCAACTTCCCCGACGTGGCGCCGGCCGACGTCAAGGGCGTGCGGGTGACGCGCCAGGGCGTGCGCGGCTTCGGCGGCCACATCGTCGAGCGCACCGACCCGCGCGGCGGCACCTACTACTGGATCGCCTACGCGCCGGGCGAGCACGAGCACGACGACGAGAGCGACCTCACCTCGACGCGCAGCGGCTACATCTCGGTGACGCCGTTGCACCTCGACCTCACCCACGAGGCGACGCGGCGCAAGCTGGCGCAGCACTTCGCCGCGCCGCTGCCGCCGGCCTGAAGGAGGGGCGGGCCGTGAACGTCCCCGCCATGCAGCGCCTGATCGCCGAGCTGAGGCAATCGGGCATCACCGACGAGCGCGTGCTGGCGGCGATCGCCGCGGTCGACCGCGAGCGCTTCGTGTCGCCGACCTTCGCCGAGCGCGCCTGGGAGAACACCGCCCTGCCGATCGCCTTCGGCCAGACGATCAGCCAGCCGCTGGTCGTCGCCGCCATGACCGAGGCGCTGGCCGTAGGCCCGCGCATGAAGGTGCTGGAGGTCGGCACCGGCTCGGGCTACCAGGCCGCGGTGCTGGCCAAGCTGGCCCGCCGGGTCTACTCGATCGAGCGCTACAAGCCGCTGTCGAAGGAGTCCGAGCGGCTGCTGATCGACCTGCGTATCCACAACGTCGTTTGCGACGTCGGCGACGGCTCGAAGGGCTGGCCGGCCCAGGCCCCGTTCGACCGCATCATCGTCACTGCCGCCGCCGAGGAGCGGCCGCAGGCCCTGATCGACCAGCTGGCGGTCGGCGGCATCCTGATCGTCCCGGTCGGCCGCGACCCGACCGCCCAGGTGGTCGAGCGTATCGTCAAGACCGACCACGGCCTGCAGCGCGACACCCTGATGCCGGTCCGCTTCGTGCCCCTGGTCGCCGGCGCCCTGCCGGTGCTGGGGCAGGGCTGAGGGAAGGTCCCTCGCTCCGCTCGGGATGACAGGCAAGGCCTGTCAAACAGCCCGATTCCCGCCGCAGTCGTCCTGCATTACAATGGGTGCATGAAAAAAGCCCTTCGCTACCCCTCGCGATGGGCCGGCCGGATGCACACGCTGGGTACAATGGCGGTGCTGTCGGTCGCGCTCGGCGCCTGCGCCAACCCCTTCGGCACGCCCGGAGGGACCATCGAGTACCCCGGCTCCGGGGCCGGACCCAATGCCGTGGCGGTCTACGTCGTCAACGACAAGGACACCGTCGCCAGCGTCTCGAAGCGCTACGGCGTGGCCGAGCAGACGATCATCGATCGCAACAACCTGAAGTCGCCCTACACGCTGAAGCCGGGCCAGACCCTGCAGCTGCCGGGGGCGAAGTTCGTGCCCGACAAGGCCGGCGAGGCGCCGACCCAGGTCGCGTCCGACGCGCGCGGGCCGGTCAAGCGCGAGAGCCTGCCGCCGCCCGGCGCGACGAAGAACGAGCCGGCCCCGCCGAGCCCGGCCGCCATCGAGGCCGGCCGCGACGTCGAGAAGTCGAGCGTGACGGTCCCGGCCACGCCGCCGCCGCGCTTCGCCTGGCCGATCAACGGCAAGGTCATCACGCCCTACGGGTCGGCCGCCGGCGGCCAGAAGAACGACGGCATCGACATCGCCGCCACGGTCGGCGAGCCGGTCAAGGCCGCCGCCGACGGCACCGTGCTCTATGCCGGCAGCGACGTCGCCCATCTCGGCAACCTGCTGCTGATCCAGAACAGCGGCGGCTACATCACGGCCTACGGCAACAACGAGTCGCTGCTGGTCAAGAAGGGCGACAAGGTCACGCGCGGCCAGGTCATCGCCAAGGCCGGCCAATCCGGTGGCGTCGCCAGCCCGCGCCTGCACTTCGAGGTGCGGCGCGGCGGCAAGAACACCGTCGACCCGCTGACGATGCTGCCGCCGCAGTAGCGGGTAAGGTCCGGGAGCGCGCGCGTCCCGCGCGCTTCATGAGCGGGCCGGAGGCCCGCGCTCCGGTTTCAATCCTCGACGACGTGGACCTGGACGGGCCGCGTCGTCGCGTCGACCAGCACGCCGATCTCGCCGGGCGCCGGCCGCAGCGCCGCCGCCGGCACCGCCGGGTCGAGCAGCGCGTGCGGATCGTGGCGCAGCCGCACCAGCCGGCGCCGCTCGCGCGGGTCGCCGGCGGCCTGCGCATCGAACATCGCCAGTTCCAGCCGGATAGCGTCCTCGACCGGCCCGCCGGGCAGCTGGCCGCCAGCGATCCGCTCCTGCAGCCACAGGCCGAAGCGCCACGACTCCCAGCGGTACTGCAGCGTGGCGTGGCGCGAGGCGGCCCAGAAGCCGTCGAGCTCGTGCATCAGCCGGTCGCCCAGCAGGCGGCAGGTGTGCGGCAGCACCGAGTAGACCGGGATCAGCCGGTTGACCCGGTACAGCGAGCAGTTGACCGACATGCCCTCGTCGCGGGCCAGGATCTCGAGCCGCTCGCGCTCGCGCGGGCTGAGGTCATAGTCGGCGAGGACCGCGGCGTCGCCGTCGCGCACGCCCAGCACCTGTTCCGGGTGGGCGACGAGCTCGGCGAAGGCGCGCTGGAATTCAGCGATCGACATGACGGACCTCCGCGGGGACCTCGGGCAGCAGCGCGGCGCGCATGCGGGCGAGCTGGTCGAGCACGCCGTCCTCGCCCAGCGTCGGGTGGTAGGACTCGTGGTACTCGAAGGTGACGCCCGCGAGGTTGGGACAGCGCGGCGCGGTACGGGCCAGCAGGTCCCACACGGTCTGCGGGCAGGCGCCGGAATGGCTGTCGAGGTAGACGCCGAACAGGCGGTTGCCGCCCGCGACGTGCATCTCGACCACCGACTCGAGATCGAGCGCGTCGATCCATCGGCCGGCGTCGAAGCCGAGGTTGATGGCGTTGACCAGCAGGTTGTGCAGGTCGAGCAGCACGCCGCAGCCGGTGCGCCGCACCAGCGCGTTCACGAATTCCTGCTCGCTCATGTCGCTGCCCGGCACCGGCGTGTGAACGACGCCGTTCTCCAGCAGCAGCCGCGTCCCCAGGATGTCCTGCGTCCGGTTCACGCGATCACTCACCAGGTCGAGCAGGTCGTGGTCCCAGGCCAGCGGCAGGGCGAGGCCGGCGTGGTGATCGGGCGTTTCCTCGGTCAGCACGCGCACCGCCGACAGGTGCTCGCTGATCCACGCGAAGTCGTAGCGGCGATGCCACTCGGCGAGCTGGCGCACGTGGTCGAGGTCGAAGGTCGAGCCGCTGGCGATCGACAGGCCGACGCCGTGGGCGACCAGGCGATGCCGTTCGGCCAGGCGGTCGAGCAGCGCGGTCTCGTCGGGCAGCGGCGCGAAGCGCGGGGCGTTGTTTCGGCCGAAGTCCTGCCAGAACCGCTCGGGGATGATGGACAGGAAGTCGGTGCAATCGGGCCGGGCATCGAGGAGCCCGGCCAGCGCGCCGTTGAACATCAGTCCAACGGCGGCCGGACCGGTCCCCGGGATGCCCCGGAGGGGGCTCTCGGAGAACTGGAGCATGGCTTTCGCCTACATCCGCTTCATGGTCGCGAGATCGATCTTGACGAGGTCCTCGATCTCCTCGCGCTCGTGGAACCAGATCGGCACGCCCGAGTTGCAGGGCAGGCAGCCCTTGAGCTTGCCGAGGATGTCGCTGATGGCGGGCTGCAGCTTCAGCGTGTCGCTGAGCTTGGTCCCCTTCGGCACGGTGACCTTGAGGACCGGCTGCACGCCGTCACGAACGAGCTGAATCTCGGCAACTTTCTGGTTAGGCATGTGACTCTCCTTGCTTGGGAAGGCATTGAAGAAGTGTCGGCCGACAGATGCGCTTTTAAGGAGAGACGCGGCGAAGCGATGTGACGAATCGCACGATTGCCAGATATGCGTTTGGGGCACGCTGGGACCGCGCGCGTCCCGCGCGCTCATGAGGCGCGCGAGACGCGCGCGGTCCCACACTCAAACGATCTTGCCGTCGATGACGTAGGTGCCCTTGCGGTCCTCGATCTCGACCACCCAGACGTCGGGATCGCGGTCGACGTGGCGCGCGATGTAGGCGTCGGCCTCGGGCTCGCTCACCGGCTTCGGCCCGGTGCCGCGGCTCCATGCCGGTTCGCCGTCGAGCGTGCTGGCCTGCGTGAACACCGTCACGCCGGCCTCGAAGCGGTTGACCTTGAGCAGCACCGTGCCGGCGTCGGGATCGCCGCGCCGCACCACCGTGGCCGGGATGAAGGCGCGATCGCACAGGCGCACCTGCGCGCTGACCCACAGTCCCGTCGTCAGTCCCATGACCATGGATCAACTATGCCAGAGCATCGTCCAGCCCGTCGAATACCGCGCGCGCGCCACGCCAGCGGAAGCGGACGCAGGTGAAGGGCAGGGACGACAGCGCCGCGTCGTCGCGATCGGGCAGGCCGGCCGGCGCCACCAGGATCGCGCGCACGCCGCGACCGACGCGCGCCGAGGCCAGCGACAGCGAGCCGACCGCCAGCGCCAGTTCCTCCGGCTTGCCGTCGGCGACCAGCGCGAACAGTGGTTGCGGCCGCGCGCCGCGCAGCGAGAACAGGTCCTGCGTGCCGCCGAACAGGCCGCGCTTGGCCAGTTCCTCGTGCAGCGCCACGTCGACCAGGCGGCGGTCGCAGGCCGAGGTCGCCGAATCGGGCACCGCCGGCTCGACGCACAGGCCGGGGCAGGCGGGCGGCGGTGCGCCGGTCTTGAAGCGGTGCACGGTCTCGACGAAGCGGCCGAGCAGGCGCGGCAGGCGCGGGCTGTCGAGCGGCGCGATCACCAGCGCCTCGCGCTCCACGCCGTCGGGCCACGCCACCGGCCGCCACACCGCGTCGCCGGCATAGGCGCGGAAGCCCGCCTTGCGCTGGCCGCTGCGCGCGCCGCCCATGCGGCCCGAATGGCAGAGGTAGAGCGTGCCGGCCTCGTCGGCGGCGACCAGGCCGGCAAGGTTCCGGTTGGCGCCGCCCAGCGCCAGGTTGATCTCGCAGGTGATGCTTTCGCGCCGTCCCGGCGGGTCCGGCGCGTGGCCCAGCACCAGCGCCAGCCGCGCCGTGGCGCCCTCGCCGCGCGGTTCCAGCGCGTACCAGAAGCCGTCGTCGCGGGCCCAGTGGATGGTGGTGCGCAGTTCGCCGCCGCGCCACGTCAGGCGGACCCCGCGCGCGGGTATGCCCCGCAGCGCCGCCTGCAGGCGGCGCACGGCGCGCTCTATCCGCCTCGGTTCCCCCACGGCCCGCAGCATGCGGGATTTTACCGTCGCGAGTTATCCTTGCCGATGTGGACAGGTTCGGTCATACGACCGCCTCGCGGCGAAAAAACGAACAATGGCAGAACCTCCCCTGCTGGCGCTGGCCGGCATCCGCTACCACCTGGGCGACCAGACGATCCTCGACGGGGTCGATCTCGGCGTCGCGCCGGGCGAGCGGCTGTGCCTGGTCGGCCGCAACGGGGCGGGCAAGTCGACCCTGCTGCGCATCCTGGCCGGCGCGCCGATCTTCGACGACGGCACCCGCTTCGTGCAGCCCGGCGCCACCGTGGCGACCCTGCCGCAGGAGCCGGACTTCTCGGGCCACGCCACCGTGGCCGACTACGTCGCCTCGGCGCTCAGCGATGCGCTGGGTCCCGACGACTGGCGTGTCGCCAGCCTGCTCGCCGAGGTCAAGCTGGACGGCGGCCGCAACCCGGCCGAGCTCTCGGGCGGCGAGGCGCGGCGCACGGCGCTCGCCCGCGCGCTGGTCGGCGAGCCCGACGTGCTGCTGCTCGACGAGCCGACCAACCATCTCGACCTGCCGACCATCGAGTGGCTGGAGGAGAAGCTGTCGGGCTGGAAGGGCGCCTACGTCATGGTCAGCCACGACCGGCGCTTCCTCGCCAACCTGGCGCGCGCCGTGCTGTGGCTCGACCGCGGCATCGTGCGTCGGCTCGACCGCGGCTACGCCGAGTTCGACGAGTGGTCGAATGCCATCCTCGAGCGCGAGGCGACCGAGCGGCACAAGCTCGACCGGCTGATCGAGCGCGAGACCGAGTGGGCGGGCAAGAGCATCCGGGCGCGCCGCACCCGCAACGAGGGCCGCCTGCGCGCGCTCGGCGAACTGCGCAAGCAGCGCCGCCAGCAGATCGGCCCGGTGGGCAAGGCGACCATCGAGGTCGGCCCGGCCGAGCAGTCGGGCTCGCTGGCGATCACCGCGCGCAACATCTCCAAGCGGTGGGGCGAGCGCACGGTGGTCGGTGATTTCTCGACCCGCATCTTCCGCCGCGACCGGGTCGGCCTGATCGGGCCCAACGGCGCCGGCAAGACGACGCTGCTGCGCATGCTGATCGGCGAGCTCGAACCCGACACCGGCTCGGTGAAGTTGGGCGCCAACCTCGTGCCGGTGGTGATCGACCAGCGCCGCGCCGCGCTCGATCCCGACAAGACACCGTGGGAGACGCTGGCCGACCGCAACGACCACCTGTCGGTGCGCGGCCGGCCGATGCACGTCATGAGCTACCTGCGCGAGTACCTGTTCCGCGACGAGCAGGCCCGCCAGCCGGTGCGCACCCTGTCGGGCGGCGAGCGCAACCGGCTGCTGCTCGCCAAGGCGCTGGCCGCGCCGTCCAACCTGCTGGTGCTCGACGAGCCGACCAACGATCTCGACGCCGACACGCTCGACCTCCTGCAGGAGGCGCTGTCGGACTACGACGGCACGGTGCTGCTGGTCAGCCACGACCGCGACTTCCTCGACCGGCTGGTGACCTCGACCATCGCGCTGGAGGGCGACGGCACGGCGATCGAGTATGCCGGCGGCTACTCGGACTACCTCGCCCAGCGTGGCCCGCGCCCGGCGGCGACGGCGGAACCGGCGGCCCGCAAGGACCGGCCGGCCGCGCCGAAGGAGGCCGCGGCGCCCCCGAAGCAGCGCCTGGGCTACAAGCGCGAACGGGCGCTGGTCGAGCTGCCGAAGAAGATCGAGGCGCTGCAGGCCGAGATGGCGGCGATCAACGAGGCGCTGGCCGACGCCGGCCTCTACGCCCGCGATCCCAAGGCCTTCCAGGCCAAGTCCAACCGGCTGGCCGCCGCCCAGGCCGAGATCGACGCCGCCGAAACCGAGTGGCTGGAACTGGAGATGCTGCGGGAAGAGCTGCAGGGGTAGGGAAGGGTCCCTCGCTTCGCTCGGGATGACAGGAAAGCCTGAGTTGACGCCTCCGGGCCCGTCCGTTACCCCCTCCGCCGTGCCCGATTCCGCTGCCATTCCCGCCTCCGACGCCCGCCTCGCCGGCCATCCCGCCGCGCTGCGGCGGACGTTCGCGATCATCTCGCACCCCGACGCCGGCAAGACCACGCTGACCGAGAAGCTCTTGCTGTTCGGCGGCGCCATCCACGTCGCGGGCGCGGTCAAGGCGCGTGGCGAGGCGCG
>JAIUOX010000073.1 GCA_020160955.1 Pseudomonadota bacterium | reverse complement strand
CGAGCGATGGCGTTCGGCAGCTTCGACCGCAAGACCGGCTCCCAGCCGATGGCCGAGATCAACATGGTGCCGTTGATCGACGTCGTGCTGGTGCTGCTGGTGATCTTCATCGTGACGGCGCCGCTGCTCACCAACGTGGTGAAGCTCGACCTGCCCAAGGCGACGTCCAACGCCGACATCCAGAAGCCGGAGAAGGTCGAGTTCGCGATCGACGGCAGCGGAGCGCTGTTCTGGAAGGGCGAGCGGGTGACCCGCGAGGAGGCTGCCGAGCGCTTCGCCGAGGCCGGCCGCCAGCGGCCGCAGCCCGAGGTCTACCTGCGCGCCGACCAGAACGTGCCCTACCGCTACGTCGCCGAGACCCTGGCCGACGCCTCGAAGGCCGGCCTGTCCAAGGTCGCGTTCGTCAGCGAGCCGGCGCGCTGAACGCCTTTCGCTCCCGTCCGACCAGGCGCTGGAGCGGGGAAGCCGGGGTCAACGCGGCGGCGTTGCCCTCAGCCGCTTCGCCATCGTGATGTCCGGCCGGCCGGGCCCGTTGACGTCGGGCAGGATGCCGACGACCTCGAAGCCGTGACGCCGGTAGAAGCCGAGCGCGTGCCCGGTGGCCGAAGGCTCGACCGTTCGCGCCGCGCCTAAAACGTCGTTCCAGACATCGCGTCCGAACAGCGTGGTGCCGCCGTAGTCGTCGTCGCTGCCGAGATAGAGCGTCAGCACGCCGGCGGCCCGCGCCCGGGCCTCGAGCGCGGCCAGCAGCGCCGAGCCGATGCCGCGGCGCTGGTGCGCGGGATCGACGACCAGCGGGTGGATTTCCCAGCCCCGCTCATAGGTCTGCAGCGCGCCGATCCAGCCCACGAGGTCTTCGCCCTCGAGCGCGGCGTAGCCCAGCCACTCGTCCTGCAGCCGGCGCATCTCGACCTCGGCCTCGGCGTCGCCGGGCCCCTGGAAGCCGGACGGCAGCCGGGCGAGGGCGGCACGCAGGACCGTCGCCGCGCGGGTCCAGTCGGCCGGCGAGAGATCGTCGAATTCGACGATCACCATGACGGTCGCCTCAGCTGCGCGCGCCGGCCAGGGTCACCGTGGCGACGCCAGCACCGACCAGCAGGCTGCCGCCCACCTTGTTGACGAGGCCGATGGCGCGCGGGTTGGCCACCGCGCGGCGGGCGCGCGCGGCGACCAGCGCGTAGCCGAAGGCATTGGCGAAGGCGAGCACGAGGAACGTCGTCTCGAACACCAGCATCTGGGTGAGGAAGTCGGCCTTCGGATCGAGGAAGGCCGGCAGGAAGGCGACGAAGAAGGTGATGCTCTTGGGATTGAGCGCCGTCACCAGCCAGGCATGGCCCAACATCCGGGCGGCCGAGACCGCGTCGGTGCGCGGCGCGGCGTCGAGCGTGCCGCCGGCCCGCCACAGCTTGATGCCGAGATAGACGAGGTACGCGGCGCCCACCCACTTCAGGATCGTGAACAGGGTCGCCGAGGTCGCCAGCAGCGCGCCGAGCCCGAGCATCGACAGGGTCATGGCGGTGAAGTCGCCCAGCGCCACCCCGATCGCCATGGGCAGCGCGGTGCGCCATCCCTGGCCCAGCGCGTAGGACACCACCAGGAGGACGGTGGGACCGGGGATCACCAGCAGCACCGAGGACGCGGCCGCGAAGGCCAACCAGGTCTCGAACGTCACGATCGTCTCCCTTCAGCGTGCCGGGACCAAGCCACAGGACACCCGGCCTGTCAGCCGGTTTCCTATTTTGACAGCGTCTGGATAGACTGGCTCCAATCTGGCCGTCGTCAGCCTCCGGTTGGTTCCTTGACAGGCCGGGGACTGCATGGACGGATGCACCATGACGCGCGAAAAGGCCGACAAGCCCTATCACCACGGCGAACTGCGCGAGGCGCTGGTCGCCGCCGGGCGGACGCTGCTCGAGGAAAAGGGCCTGCGGGGCTTCACGCTGCGCGAGTGCGCCCGGCGCGCGTCGGTCTCCCATGCCGCCCCGGCGCACCATTTCGCGTCGATCGACGACCTGCTGGCCGAGATCGCGACCCGCGGCTACCGCGAACTGTCGGACGCCATGACCGCCGAGGCCGGGCGGTCGCGCGGCGACCCGGCGGCGCGCCTGGTCGGCCAGTCGGTCGGCTACATGGCCTTCGCCGCCGCCAACCCGGTCCTGTTCCAGCTGATGTTCAGCCGCGAGGGCAACCGCTTCGAGACGCCGGCGCTGGCCGAGGCCTCGCGCTCGGCCTACCGGCTGCAGCGCGCCGCCGTCGAGGCGGTGATCCCGCACGCCTCGGGCGAGGTGAAGGACCGCATGGCCGACTTCGCGTGGGCGTCGGTCCACGGCTTCATCACGCTGGTGCTGGAAGGCCAGCTGGGCGACGCCGATTCGCCGCGCGCGCTGAAGGCCCGCAGCATGTCGGCCCTGTCGACCATGGTCGAGGCGGTCGTCCGGGCGGGCGGCGAGCCCTAGGCGGGGCGCGCCCTAGAGGTCGATCCGCCAGAGCAGTGCTTCGACCGCTTCGCCGTAGGCGGGCTCCTTGAAGAAGCGCTTCACCAGCACGCCGCCGTTGCGCGTGATCACCCTCTGCGAGGCCTCGTTGTCCGGGTCGGTCGTGAGCTCGACCCAGCGCAGGCCTTCCTTGCGGGCTTCCGGCAGCAGGAGCCCAAGCGCCCGGCTGGCGTAGCCGCGGCCGCGCTTCCACTCGGGAACGGCATAGCCGATGTGGCCGAGGCAGTGGGCCGGCAGCGCCTCCGTGCCGGGCTGCCAGCGGAAGCTGATCGAGCCGCAGAACGCGCCGTCCCACATCCAGCGCCGGTAGCCGGGCAGGCGGGCCACGGTGCTGCCGTCGGGCAGGGTGATCGGGCCGCCGCGGGCCTCGCGGTCGTCCAGCCAGGCAATGAACGCCGCCGGGTCGGCGGCGATGCGCGCCAGTTCCTCGCGCGGCGCCTCGACCAGGCGCACGTTGTCCGGCGACCAGCCACGGCGCAGCGCGTCGGCGTAGGAGTCGAGACGGTCGAGCGAGGGAACGACGAGCTGCAAGGGTCTGACCTCGTGGGCCGCCCGGTCTAACATGGTCGACCATGAATGCCACCCTCGCGCATCCCCCCGTGCTCGTCCTCGACATCGACGGCGTGATCTCGCTGGCCCATCCCGGGTCGGCCCGGCCGTGGTACCGCGACCTCGAGGCCGACTGGGGCTTCGGTCACGACGAGATCCGGCGCGGCTACTTCGAAGGCGTGTTCCTCGACGTGCTGCGGGGCCGGCTCGATCTCTACGTCACGCTGAACGACTGGCTGGCGACCAAGGGCCTGTCCGACCGGCTGGAGGAATTCGTCGCCTACTGGTTCGAGCGCGACGCGGAGCTCGATGCCGGCGTGCTGGCCGAGGCTGATGCCTGGCGGCAGCGGACCGGCGGGCGCTGCTTCACCGCCGCGAACCAGGAACATCACCGCATCGCCTACCTGCGCGATCACAAGGGCCTGGGCGCGCATTTCGACGAGGTCGTCTACTCGGCCGCGCTCGGCGTCTGCAAGCCGGACCGGGTGTTCTTCACCAACGCCCAGGCCCGCATGGGGGTGACCGCGGCGCAGTCGATCCTGTTCGTCGACGACAACGCGGCCAACGTCGACGCCGCCCGCGCCTGCGGCTGGCGGGCCATGCTGTATCGCGGTCCGGACAGCCTGCGCGAGGCGCTGGCGCGCTGGGGCTGACGCGGGCTTCGTGCTAGGAACGACGCCATGCTGATGTTCGACATACCGTTCGGCACGACCGACTGGACCGACGTGGAACCGACCGAGCACCCCGGCGAGACCGGCAAGGCGTTCTGGCGGACCCGCACCTTCAATAACATCCGGGTTCGCATCGTCGAGTACACGCCGGGTTACCTCGCCGACCACTGGTGCCAGAAGGGCCACGTGCTGCTGGTGCTGGAAGGCGAACTGCATACCGAGCTGGCCGACGGCCGGACCGTCGTGCTGAAGGCCGGGCAGAGCTACCAGGTCGCGGACAACACGCTGGGCCACCGCTCGCGCACCGCGACCGGCGCCAAGCTGTTCATCGTCGACTAGCCATGACCGCCATCGACCAGGTCCTCCAGGACGCCGTGGCGCGCGGAGACGTGCCCGGCGTCATCGCCATGGCGACGGACGGAAAGGACATCACCTACCAGGGCGCGTTCGGCGAGCGCGAGCTGGCCGGCGGCCGGCCGATGCAGCTCGACACGGTGTGCTGGATCCACTCCATGACCAAGGCGATCACCGGCGCCTGCCTCATGCAGCTGGTCGAGCAGGGGCGGATCGGCCTCGACGACGATTGCGGTCGCCTCGTGCCGGCCCTGGCCAATCCGCGCGTGCTCGACGGCTTCGACGCGAACGACAAGCCGATCCTCCGCCCGGCACGCGGCGCGATCACGCTGCGCCGGCTGATGACCCACACCTCGGGCTTCGTCTACGACAACTGGAACGCCGACATGCTCCGGTACAACCGGATGACCGGCCTGTCGCGCGTCCAGACCTTCGCCAGGCCGGAGGACTGCCAGCCGCTGTCGTTCGATCCCGGCACGGCCTGGCACTACGGCATCGGGCTGGAGTGGGCGGGCAAGGTGCTGGAAGCGATCACCGGCACGTCGCTCGACGACTACATGCAGGCGAACGTGCTGCGGCCGCTCGGCATGGCGTCGACCGGCTACCGCCTGACGCCGGCCATCCGCGAGCGGCTGTCCGGTGTCCACCAGCGGCGGCCCGACGGTCGCCTGGAAGTCAGTACGTTCGACGCGCCACAGCGTCCCGAGGACTTCATGGGCGGCGGCGGCCTCTACAGCACGGCCGGCGACTACCTGCGCTTCATCCGCATGGTGCTGAACGGCGGCTCGCTCGATGGCGTGCGGCTGCTGAAGCCGGAGACGATCGAGGAGATGGGGCGCAACCACATCGGCGGCCTGGCCGCCGGCGTGCTCAAGACCGCCAGTCCCGCGATGTCGTTCGATGCCGACCTGTTTCCCGGGATGTCCTGCGGCTGGGGGCTGTCGTACCTCATCAACCCGGACGACCTGCCGGGCCGGCGCGCGGGCGGCAGCCTGACCTGGGCGGGCCTGCGCAATTCCTATTTCTGGATCGACCCGAAGAGCGGGATCGGCGGCACGCTGTTCACGCAGATCCTGCCGTTCGCCGATCCCAAGACCATCGCGGTCTACGAAGCATTCGAGCGCGAAATCTATCGCGCCGCGCGCCGCTAGCCCGACGCGCCGCAGGAGGAAAGCATGACGGACAAGATCGGATTCATCGGCGTCGGCACCATGGGCGAGCCGATGTGCCGCAACCTCGCGCGCAAGAGCGGCAAGGAAGTCCTGGCGGCGGACCGCGATCCCGCGCCGCTGCAGCGGCTGGCCGCCGACGGCGTGCGCAGCGCCTCGGTCGACGAGATCGCCGCCGAGTGCACGACGATCCTGCTGTCGCTGCCCGGCGGCAAGGAAGTCGAGCAGGTCTGCCTCGGCAAAGGCGGGCTGGTGTCGAAGGCGAAGCTCGGCTGGACCGTGATCGACCTCAGCACCGCGCCGGCCAGCCTGGCGCGCCGGCTGTACGCCGAGTTCGAGGGCATGGCGACCGCCTTCGCCGACGCGCCGGTGGCGCGCACGCGGCAGGCCGCGATCGACGGCACGCTGTCGATCATGGTCGGCGCGACGCCCGAGACCTTCAGGCGGATCGAGCCGCTGCTGCGCTGCATGGCCAGCGACGTCACCCATTGCGGCGGCGCCGGCAGCGGCCAGGCGGTCAAGATCCTGAACAACATGATCCTGTTCCAGACCGGCGTGGCGCTGGCCGAGGCGCTGTCGATCGCGCGCGCCCACGGCGTCGACGGGCAGGTGCTGTTCGACACGCTGGCCAAGGGCTCGGCTGATTCCTTCGCGCTGCGCAACCACGGCATGAAGGCGATGCTGCCGGGCGTGTTTCCCGAGCGCGCCTTCTCGACAGAGTACGCCATGAAGGACCTGTCCTATGCCATCCAGATGGCGGAAGAGGCGGGCGTGCCGGCGCTGGGCGCCGACGTGGTGCGCGAGCTGATGACGCGCACCGTCGAACTGGGCCACGGCGCCGAGTATTGGCCGGTGCTGGTCAAGGCGATCGAGGACGCGACGGAAAAGTAGAAGGGGGCGTGGTCATGGCGCGTATTGCCGTAGGTGGTTTCCAGCACGAGACGAATACCTTCGCGCCGCAGCAGGCGACCTGGGAGGAATTCGTGCGGGCCGACGCGTGGCCGCCGCTGCTGCGCGGGCCGGAGATGATCCCCGGCGTCGAGGGCTTCAACATCCCGATCGCCGGCGCGGTGAAGACGCTGGCCGAGCTCGGCCACGAGGTCGTGCCGCTCAGCTGGGCCGCCGCGGCGCCGGCGTCCTACGTCACCGAGGACGCGTTCGAGCGGATGTGGGCGCTGTTCGACGAGGACCTGCGCAAGCTCGGGCCGTTCGACGCGATCTACCTCGACCTGCACGGCGCGATGGTCGCCGAGCACACCGAGGACGGCGAGGGCGAACTGCTGAAGCGCATCCGGGCCATCGTCGGCGGCGCGATGCCGATCGTGGCCAGCCTCGACTACCACGCCAACCTGACGCCCGACATGGCGGCGCTGGCGACCGCGCTGGTCGGCTACCGCACCTACCCGCACATCGACATGGCCGAGACCGGCCGGCGGGCCGCCGGCCTGCTCGACAAGCTGATGCGCGAGAAGCGGCCGGTCTACCGCGCCTACCGCCAGCTCGACTTCCTGATCCCGCTGGTCTGGCAGTGCACCTTCATCGAACCGGCCAAGAGCATCTTCGACCTGGTGGACGAACTCGAGGCCGGCGAGAAGAGCCACAACCAGGGCATCGTCAGCGTCACCCACACGCCGGGCTTCCCGCCGGCCGACATCGCCCAGTGCGGCCCGGCGCTGGTGGTCTATGGCCACGACAAGGAAGCGGTCGAGGCCGCCGCCGACAAGCTGGCGCTGGCGGTGAAGGGGCAGGAGCGGGCGTTCGACGGCGAGCTGCTCGATCCCGACGCGGCGGCGCTGCGCGCCATCGAGCTGGCGAAGACGGCGCGCAAGCCGATCGTGCTGGCCGACGTGCAGGACAATCCCGGCGCCGGCGGCACCTCCGACACGATCGGCCTGCTGGCGGCGCTGATGCGGCACAAGGCGAAGGGCGCGGTGATCGGCATGCTGGTCGACGAGGAGGCCGCCAAGGCCGCCGTGGCGACCGGCGAGGGCAACGTGATGCGCCGCGGCATCGGCGCGGTGGTGGGCTATGCCGGCGAGAAGCCGGTCGTGGCCGACTGGCGCGTGGTCAAGGTCAGCGACGGCAAGTTCACCGGCACCGGCCCGTTCTACGGCGGCGCCAAGTTCCAGATCGGGCCGATGGCGCTGGTCACCGACGAGGCGAGCGGCGTGTCCGCCGTGCTGGCCAGCAAGCGCGTTCAGGCGGCCGACCAGGAGATGTTCCGCGCGGTCGGCGTCGAGCCCTCGACGGTGCCGATCCTCGGCCTCAAGTCGACGGTCCACTTCCGCGCCGACTTCCAGCCGATCGCCGAGACGATCCTGGTGGTGCAGTCACCGGGCGCGCACATCACCGACCCGATGGAGATGCCTTACGAGAAGCTGCGCAAGGGCATCCGGCTGAAGCCGATGGGGCCGGTGTTCGAGGGACGCTAGCGAGGGCCGCTAGGCCGGTTCGCGAAACGCCGGGCGCAGCGCCCACACCATTGGCACGGCGGTCAGCGCGACGCAGGCGACCGCCGACAGGGCGACCGGCAGGCCGGCCGCGTCGCCCAGCAGGCCGGCGATGAACGGTCCCACGGCGCCGGCCACCGAGCTGCCGGTGTAGAAGATCGCGAAGGCGTGGGTGCGCTTCTCGGGGCTCACGAACTCCGGCACCGTGCCGTAGAGCACCGACGAGGTGCCGTTCAGCACCAGCCCGACCAGCGGCAGCACGGCCAGCGCCGGCACCAGGCCGAGCGGCAGCAGCGCGAGGATTAGCACGGTGGTCGCCGTCTCGGTCAGGATCACCGACGGCACGACGCCCAGCTTCTCGCCAATCCAGCCCATCACCAGCTTGCCCGCGGCGCCGCCGGCGAAGGTCAGCGACAGGCCGAGGCCGATGGTCGCCACGTCGGCTCCCTTGTCGCGCAGCAGGAAGGGCAGGAAGATCAGGAAGCCGGTGCGCACCAGGTCGTCGGCGATGTGGATGGCGAACAGCAGCCAGTAGGCCCACGGCCGGTCATGCCCGGCGCCGGCCTGGACCTTGTCCGCCTTGTCGTGCAGCGGCACCGGCCGCAGGCTCGCCAGCACGACGCCCGCGCCGGCGACGGCGACTGCCGCGACGACCAGCAGCGCCTGCTGCCAGCCGAGCGCCGCGGCGAGCAGGCCGAACAGCGCCGGCAGCACCACCTTGCCGACGTCGCCGGTGAAATTGTAGGTGCCGAGCGCGGTGCGCGAGCGCGCCCCGGCGAACGCCGCCGCCACCAGGCTCGAGCCGATCGGGTGCTGGGTGCTGGCGCCGAGGCCGGCCAGCAGCAGGCCAACGACCACGGCCGAGAGGGAGCCGGCGAGGCCGGCGACGGCGTAGCCCACGGCGACGAGGCCGGTGCCGAGCGCCAGCACGCGGACCGCGCCGAGCCGCACCGCCAGCTTGCCGGCCGGGATGCCGCCGCTCGCCATGGCGCTCGAGTAGGCCATCTTGAGGCCGCCGATCGAGGCGTAGCTGAGGCCGAACTGCGCCTGCAACAGCGGGTACAGCACGTTCAGGAGATCGGTGAGGCCGTCGTGCAGGGCGTGCGCGCCGCCGCAGACCGCCAGCGTGCGGCGGGCCGTGTGGGTCGGGGCGGCCGCCACTGTCATGTCGGGCCTAGGGCTTGGGCGGGGTGGCGCGCAACCAGAACGCCACCTGCTGACGGAAGTCGGACTCGGCGAAGGCCTCGTCGGTGATCGTCGCGGGCTTGCCGGTGCGCGGGTAGCGCACGCTGGCCAACCGCTTGAAGGCGGTGTCGCTGAGATGCAGCAGCAGCACGTCGCCCTGGCGGCGCATGAACACCAGGTCGTGGATCTTGCGGATGTTGGTCAGGCTGACGACCATGCGGGCGTCGCCGTCCTCGCGCGCCAGCTGGCGCACCGGGATGTCGCGGCCCTGGTTGGTGACGTCCATGAGGGCCAGCGCCTCGGGCGCCATCATGTTGTCGCGACCGCTCTTCTGCAGCCACAGCACCAGCCGGTCGCCCTCGGGCGACAGCGTGTAGCGCGGCTTGGGTTCCCGCCCGAACGGCATCGACAGCGTGCAGCCGGCGCCTGGCAGGGCGAGTGCCGCCAGCAGGATCGAGCGTCGGGCCAGCGCCACGGTCAGTCCTTTCCGCCCATGTCGACGATCACCGGCGCGATGGTGTCGAGCCGGTCGTCGCGCAGGGCGCGGAAGAAGCAGTTGTGCCGGCCGGTGTGGCAGGCCACGCCGACCTGGTCGACCAGCACCAGCAGCGTGTCGCCGTCGCAATCGATGCGCAGGTCGACCAGCGTCTGGATGTGGCCCGAGGTGTCGCCCTTGCGCCACGGCGCCCGGCGCGAGCGCGACCAGTAGCAGACGCGACCGGTGCGCAGCGTCTCGGCGACGGCGTCGCGATCCATCCACGCCATCATCAGCACCTCGCCGCTGTCGTGCTGCTGGGCGATCGCGGGGACGAGGCCCTGGGCGTCGAACTTGATGGCGGCCAGCGCCTGCTCGATGGCGGCGGGCGACGAGAGCGGGGACGGGGCGGGGGCGGCGGGCATGGTGCGAACCTTGGCCTGCGGAGGGAACGGCGCGTATAATCGCCCGGAAACCGCTTGGCAAATCGGGGGCACGTGAGAAAGAGCGGCACTGCCGAGGCCGAGGTCCGGCACGACCACCACGATCACAGCCATTGCATCGAGGATGCGGTGGCGGCGGCCGAGCGGCTGTGCGCCGAGCGCGGCCTGCGCTTCACGCCGCTGCGCCGTCGCGTCCTGGAACTGGTTTGGTCGAGCCACAAGCCGGTCGGCGCCTACGCGCTGCTCGACGCGCTGCGCAGCGAGGAGCTGGGCTCGGCGCCGCCGACCGTCTACCGCGCGCTCGACTTCCTGATCGAGCACGGCTTCATCCACCGCATCGAGCGCATGAATGCCTTCGTCGGCTGCAGCCATCCCGGCGAGGCGCACCGCGGCTTCTTCCTGATCTGCGGCACCTGCGGCAACGCCGTGGAACTCGACGGCGCGGGCCTCGCCGACACGATCGCCAGCAGCGCCGCCCGCCATGGCTTCACGGCGCGCGACATGACGCTGGAAGTCACGGGCACCTGCGCGGAGTGCCGGAACGCGTAGTCATTGGGACCGCGCGCGTCTCGCGCGCCTCATGAGCGCGCCGGAGGCGCGCGGTCCCAGTTCGAACTCAGGCGTTGTGCGCGCGGTTCAGCCGTTCGAATCCCTCGGCGAGGTCCGTCTTCAGGTCCTCGACGTCCTCGAGGCCGATGTGGACACGCAGGCACTGCTTGCCGGCCGGCCACGGCACGGCCGTGCGGTAGTTGTCGGGATGGGCCGGGATCATCAGGCTCTCGTAGCCGCCCCAGCTGGCGCCCATGCCGAAGATGTCCATGCCGTCCAGCATCGCGGCCAGCGCGTTGCGGCTGTAGCCGTCGCGCAGCGTGAACGAGAACAGGCCCGACGAGCCGGTGAACTGGCGCTTCCAGTTCTCGTGGCCGGGGCATTCGGGCAACGCGGGGTGAAGGACCTTGTCGACCTCGGGCCGCGTCTTCAGCCAGTGGGCGATCTCCAGCCCGCTCTTCTCGTGGTGTCGCAGGCGCACCGCCATGGTGCGCAGGCCGCGCAGCGCGAGGTAGCTGTCGTCCGGCGCGGCGTGGAAGCCGAAGTTCTGGCAGGCGGTCTTGGCGATCTCGAAGTGCGCGCGGTCGCGGCACGAGATGATGCCCATCATCGCGTCGGAGTGGCCGACGATGTACTTGGTGCCGGCGTGAATCGACAGGTCGCAGCCGTGGTCGAACGGCTTGAAGTAGAGCGGCGTCGCCCACGTGTTGTCGATCAGCACGGCGGCGCCGTGCTTCTTGGCGGCCGCGGCGATGGCGTCGACGTCCTGGACCTCGAAGGTCTGCGAGCCCGGCGCCTCGAGGTAGACGACCTTGGTGTTGGGCTGGATCAGGCGCTCGATGTCCTTGCCGATCAGCGGGTCGAAGTAGGTCGTCTCGACGCCGAAGCCCTTGAGCGTGGTGTTGGCGAAGCGACGCGCCGGACCGTAGGCGTTGTCGGTCATCAGCATGTGGTCGCCGGCCTTCAGGTAGCCGACGATGCCACCGGTGACGGCGCCGAGGCCCGACTGCACGGCGATCGACCGGTAGGCGCCCTCGATCGCGGCGACCGCGTCCTCCAGCGCCTTCTGCGTCGGGGTGCCGTTGCGGCCGTAGCCGTAGCCCTCGAACGGCACGCGGTTCTCGAACTTGTCGAGCGTCGGCGAGAGGATCGTCGAGGCGTGGTAGACGGGCGGATTGACGATGCCGAAGTTGTTGTCCGGGTCGCGCCCGGCAACGGCCAAAACGGTATCGGGCTTGGTATAAGTTTTCTTCGCGGTCATGGATTGACTATGGCACAGGCCTCACGCGGGCGGCCAGCGATAGCGGTCGGGCCAGGTCACGCGCGGGTCGCGCAGGTCCTTGCGCTCGGTGCGCACCGGCTTGAATCCCGCCTTGCGATACGTGTCGAGCGCCCGCGCGTGATCGACGGTGTTGGTATTGAGGACGATCTTCGCCGCCCCCCGCGCGAAACCACGCTCGATGGCGCGGTCGAGCAGCCACGGGCCGATGCGCTTGCCGACCCACGGCAGGGCGAGGCCGAAGAACTCGATCTCGTCGCCCTCCAGTTCGAAGTAGCCGACGAGGTCGCCGCCGCTCAGCGCGACATGGACCTCGTGGCCGGGACGGTCGAGATGGGCCTGCAGTTCGGCGTCGGACCACTCGTGCCGCTCGTACCACAGCCACGGCTTGCCGACCGCGTCGTAGAGCGCACGGTAGGACGGAGCGTCGAGGCGCACCGGCTCGATCGACGGTGGCAGGGCCGGGGCGATGCCGCGCCGCGTCCAGTCGTGCGGCGACAGCTCGAGATGCGTGATGGTGACCGGCAGCACGCCATCGGAGCGCGGCGGCGGCTGGTGGGCGAACACCTCAGGGACCGGTGACGATCGGGGTGTCGGGCAGGCCGCCCCACTCGGTCCACGAGCCGTCGTAGACCGCCGCTTCCGGCGCGCCCGTGAGGTAGAGCGCCAGAGCCACGACGCAGGCGGTGACGCCCGAGCCGCAGCTCGCGGTGACCTTCTTGGCGGGATCGATGCCGGCGGCGGCGATCCGCGCCTTGAGCTGGTCGGCCGGCAGCATGGTGCCGGTCTTCGGATCGAGCAGCTCGTTGTACGGCAGGTTGAGCGCGCCCGGCATGTGGCCCGAGCGCAGGCCGGCACGCGGCTCCGGCGCCTCGCCCCGGAACCGGTTGGCGGCGCGGGCATCGACGATCTGCTCGCGCTTGCTGTCGAGCAGGCCGCGCACGTCGTCGACCGAGCGGACCAGCGTGTGATCGAGCCGGGCCGTGAAGTGACGGTCGCGCGGCGGCGTCGGGTCGTCGGTCACCGGGTGCCCCTCGGCCATCCACTTCGGCAGGCCGCCGTCGAGCACTGCGACGTCCTTGTGGCCCATCGTGCGGAACATCCACCAGACGCGGCAGGCGCCGGTCATCGGCGAGGTGTCGTAGATCACGATCTTGCTGCCGTCGCCGAGGCCGAGCTTGCGGACGCGCGACGAGAACTTCTCGGGCGAGGGCAGCATGTGCGGCAGCTTGCTGTCGGTATCGGCGATCTCGTCGATGTCGAAGAACACCGCGCCCGGGATGTGCTGGTTGGCGTACTCGGCCTTGGGATCGCGCTTGGCGGCCGGCAGGAAGAACGAGCCGTCGACGATGCGCACGTCGGGCGCCGTGAGACGGGCGGCCAGCCACTCGGTGCTGACCAGGGCATCGGGTCTTGCGTATGTCATGGGCGGTTCCTCAGCTCAGGGAAATGACGAACCGGCGGTTCATCTTTCCCTTGTTCTCGATCTTGGTGACCTCGACGCGGCCGATCTCGGCGGTGCGCGCCACGTGGGTGCCGCCGCAGGCCTGCAGGTCGATGCCCTCGATCGACAGCAGGCGCACGCGGCCGGCGCCGACCGGCGGCCGCACGCTCATCGTCTTGACCAGCTCGGGACGGGCGGCGAGTTCCTCGTCGGTCACCCATTGCGGCGTCACCGGCCGGTCGTCGGCCAGCAGCAGGTTGACCTCCTCGGTGATCGCTTCCTTGGTCGGCACCTCGCCATCGAGCGCGAAGTCGAGGCGGCTCTTGTCGGCGCCGACCTGGCCGCCGGTGACGTTGCCCTTGATGACCGCCGACATGACGTGCAGCGCGGTGTGCATGCGCATGTGGCGATAGCGACGCTCCCAGTCGAGCGTCATGTGGACCCTGGCGCCGACCGCGGGGCGCAGCGCGTCGGGGGCGAGCACGTGCAGCACGTCGCCGCCCTCGGCCTTCAGCGCGTCGACGATGCGGGCTTCGCCGCCGTCCCAGGTCAGCGTGCCGGTGTCGCCCGGCTGGCCGCCGCCGGTCGGATAGAACACGGTTCGGTCGAGCCGTACGCCGCGTTCCTCGACGGCGGTGACGGTGGCGTCGGCGTCCTTGAGATAGGCGTCCTGGCGGAACAGTTCTTCGATCATGGCAGGCATTTAGGCTCTCGACAGCCGGGCGGCAACCGCGTCCGCCGACGGCATCGCCGGGGCGGCCCCGAGGGTCTCGACGCACAGCGACGCCGCCGCCGCCGCCTGGCGCGCCGCCGCGACCAGGTCGTCGCCCAGCGCGAGGCGGGCGGCGAGGGTGCCGACGAAGCAGTCGCCGGCGCCGGTCGTGTCGACCACGGCGGCGGGCAGGGCGGCGACCTCGGTGACCGCCTCGGCCGTCACGACGACCGCGCCGCGGGCGCCCAGCGTCGCCACGACCGCGCCGGCACCACGCCCGCACAGCGTGCGGCAGGCGTCGGCGACACGCTTCAGGGAACTGCGGCCGTCGACCTGCTCGGCCGTGGCCTGCGCCAGCTCGATCTCGTTCAGCACGGCGATGTCTATATTGCCCAGCAGGTTCTCGGGAAACGGCTGGAACGGCGCGAGGTTCAGCACGGTGCGCGCGCCCGCCGCCCGGGCCCGTTCCATCAGGAGTGCGGTCTCCTCGACCGGGGTCTCGAACTGCGCCACCCAGATCTCGCCCGCCGCCGGCGGCTGGCGCAGCCCCTCCGCCTGGAAGGCGAGGTTGGCACCGGAGGCGACGGTGATCGCGTTGTCGCCCTCCGCCACCTGGATGATCGCCACGCCGGTCGCCGGGCCATCGACCTCGCGCACGCCCGAGCAATCGACGTCGTTGTCGGCGAGGAAGCTGCGCAGGCTGTTGGCGAAGGCGTCGTTGCCGACCGCGCCGACCATCGCCGTCGGCACGCCCTGGCGGACCGCGGCGATCGCCTGGTTGAGCCCCTTGCCGCCGGGCAGGAACGACACGGTGGCGCCCAGCAGGGTCTCGCCGGTCGCCGGCCGACGCGGGCTCTGCACCACGACGTCCATGTTGAGGCTGCCGCAGACGACGACCCGGTTCATGGCCGCCTCACGCCATCCAGGGCGGCACCGGCAGCTTCTTCTCGCGCAGAAAGGCCTGGTTGAAGAGCTTCGACTGGTAGCGCTGGCCGCCGTCGCACAGGATGGTGACGATGGTCTTGCCGGGTCCGAGGTCGCGGGCCAGCCGCATCGCGCCGACGACGTTGATGGCCGACGACCCGCCCAGCACGAGACCCTCGTGCTCGACGAGGTCGAACAGGACGGGCAGGGCCTCCTCGTCGGAGATGCGGTAGGCAAGGTCGATCGGCGTGCCCTCGAGGTTGGCGGTGACGCGGCCCTGGCCGATGCCCTCGGTGATCGAGCCGCCCTCCGCCTTCAGTTCGCCGTTGGCGTGCCAGTTGTAGAGCGCCGATCCCATCGGGTCGCTGAGCGCGATGCGGACGTTGGGGTTGCGCTCCTTGAGCGCGCGGGCGATGCCGCCCAGGGTGCCGCCGCTGCCGACCGAGCAGGTGAAGCCGTCGACCTTGCCGTCGGTCTGGGTCCAGATCTCGGGACCGGTGGTGCGGTAGTGGCCGTCGCGGTTGGCGGTGTTGTCGAACTGGTTGGCCCACACCGCGCCGTTGGCCTCGCTCTTCGCCAGCTCGTCGGCCAGCCGGCCGGAGTAGCGCACGTAGTTGTCCGGGTTGGCGTAGGGCACGGCAGGCACAAGCCGCAGGTCGGCGCCGCACAGCCGCAGCATGTCCTTCTTTTCCTGGCTCTGCGTCTCCGGCATCACGATCACCGAGCGGTAGCCGAGCGCGTTGGCGACCAGCGCGATGCCGATGCCGGTGTTGCCCGCGGTGCCCTCGACGATCACGCCGCCCTTGCGCAGCTTGCCCTGCTTCTCGGCGTCCTCGACGATTGCCAGCGCGGCGCGGTCCTTCACCGAGCCGCCGGGATTGAGGAACTCCGCCTTGCCGTAGATGTCGCAGCCGGTCGCCTCCGACGCGGCGCGCAGCCGGATCAGTGGCGTGTTGCCGATGCTGGCGATGAAACCCGACTTCACGTCCATGAGCGTACTCGCTTCTCCAGACCCTGCGCTTCCCCGGCGCGACCGTATCGCGCGAGGCCGGGAGACGCTAGCGCCAGCGGGCGCGGACCTCGTCGCGATGCAGGGCGAGCCATTGCAGGGCGATGACGGTGACCGCGTTGGCGATCTCGCCGTGCTCCAGCATGGTGCGCGCCTCGGCGAAGGACACTGCCTGCACGAGGATGTTCTCGCCCTCCGACTCGAGGCCGTGAACGCCGCCGGCGGCGCTCGAGTCGACGTGGCCGACGAAGATCACGCAGCCCTCCGAGCAGGCGCCCGGGGTCAGCATGACATCGTGCACCGGGATGACCTCGCGCAGCTCGATGCCGGCTTCCTCGACGGCCTCGCGGCGGACCAGGCTCTCGGGAGTCTCCGACGGCTCGATGATGCCGGCCACGATCTCCCACATCCACGGGTGGCGGCCGGCGACGTAGGCGCCGGCGCGGAACTGGCGGATCAGCACGACCTCGTCGCGCTGTGGATCGTAGGGCAGCACGCCGGCGGCGGTGCCACGCTCGAACACCTCGCGCTGGATAATGCCGCTCTGGCCGCCCTGGTACAGGCCGTGGCGGAAACGGTAGCGGCCGATCCGGAAGTAGCCCTGGAAAGCGACCTCGTGCTCGACCAGCTCGGCGGACTCGTTGGGCAGGGCGCGCGGCGGCATGGCAGGCTCCGGATGCAAAAAGGGCCGCTCTCGTGAACGAGAACGGCCCAGAATTGGCTCCGGAGGAGGGATTCGAACCCCCGACCTAGCGGTTAACAGCCGCGTGCTCTACCGCTGAGCTACTCCGGATCAACAGACTTCCCGTCGGCGCGGTATGCCGGACGCGAAGGCGCGGTGTTGTGACAGAGCGCCTCTCCCCACGCAATACCGGAGACGCACAAAATATGGAGGCCTGGGCGGGAATCGAACCCACATTCGCGGATTTGCAGTCCGATGCATCACCATTCTGCCACCAGGCCGCTCCGAGGAGCGCGGCTGCTATACCTAGGCCTTCGGGCGAGGGCAAGCGCGCCCGCGACCCCGCGACCTTTGACGCTGTCGGGCGGCGCCGCCTATAACCACACCACATCTAGAGGACCCGGGATGACGGATTTCGCGCTGGCACGCCGCAACATGGTCGAGGGGCAGTTGAGGCCCAACCGGGTGACCAACGTGGCCCTGCTCGAGGCGATCAGCGCCCTGCCGCGCGAGCAGTTCCTGCCGGAGGCGGCCCGCGCGGTCGCCTATGCCGACGACGACGTGCCGCTGGGCAACGGCCGCTTCCTGATGGAACCGATGGTACTTGCGCGCCTGGTGCAGGCGCTGCAGCCGCGCGAGACCGACCGCGCGCTGGTCGTCGCCTCGGGCCGCGGCTACGGCGCCGCCGTGCTGTCGCGGCTGGTCAACTCGGTCGTGGCGGTCGAGAGCGATGCCGGCCTGGCCGGCGCGGCGGAGCAGACGCTGAAGGCACTGGGCATCACCAACGTGAAGCAGAAGGTCGGCCCGATGGAGCAGGGGGCGGTCGACGGCGCGCCCTACGACGTCATCCTGGTCGAGGGCGCGGTGCGCCAGGTGCCGGAGGCCGTGGTCGGCCAGCTGACGCAGGGCGGCCGCATGGCGACCATCGTCGCCGGCCCGCCGGGCGCGCTGGGCGTCGCCCAGCTTTTCCTGAAGGAACACCACGGCCAGGCTTCGGGCCGGCCGCTGTTCGACGCCGGGACGCCGGCGCTGCCGGGCTTCGCGCCGTCGGCGCGCTTCACCTTCTGACGGCCAGGACGTTCCGGGGCTAGGAATGCGAAACCTAACAGTGTTAGGCTATCGGCCACAAATGAGGTCATCTGTATGCGTATCCGGCCCAGCCTGAGGCTCGCGCGCGTAGCGGGGGTGTGCGCCCTGCTGGCCGGCCTCGGCGCCGCCTCGACAGCATCGTCGCAGAGCCTGATCGAGGCGCTGTCGACCACCTACAACAGCAATCCCGACTTGCTGGCGGCGCGCGCCTTGTTGCGCCAGACCGACGAGCAGCTGGCCCAGGCGGTGTCGAACTGGCGCCCCAGGGTCACCCTGTCGGTCGAGTACAACAAGGTCGAGCAGGACCAGTACTCGATCCGGTCGGCGCCGACGTTCTTCTTCCTCAACGGCCGCTTCACGACCCTGCAGATGGTCCAGCCGCTGTTCCGCGGCGGCAAGACGATCGCCGAGACCAAGACGGCCCAGGCCAACATCCAGGCGCAGCGCGCTGCGCTGCAGGACACCGAGCAGACGGTCCTGTTGTCGGCGGTGACCTCGTACGCCGACCTGATCCAGAACATCGCCATCGCCGACGCCCGCCGCAACAACGTGCGGGTGCTGATCCAGCAGTTGGACGCGACGCGCGAGCGCTTCCGGGTCGGCGAACTGACGATCACCGACGTCAGCCAGTCGGAAGCCCGTCTCGAGAGCGCCCGCGCCGAACTGGTGCAGGCCGAGACCAACGTCCGCATCTCCGAGGCGGCCTACCAGCGCTCGGTCGGCCAGCGGCCGGGGCGGCTGGGCGAGCTGCCGCTGATCGGAGGCCTTCCGGCCAGCGAGGACGAGGCGATCTCGCTCGCCATGGACATGGGCCCGCGCGCCGTGACCGCGCAGTACCGCATCTCGGCGGCCAGCTACAGCGTCAACAACGCGGTCGGCGACCTGCTGCCCCAGGTCAACCTGGTGGGCGTCGTGCAGACCCAGTTCGATCTCCAGGTCCCGACCGACCGCTACTACACCTACGGCGTGCGCCTGCAGGCGACGGTGCCGATCTACCAGAACGGCAGCGAGTGGTCGCGCATCCGCCAGGCCAAGGAACTGGTGGCGCAGCGCCGCAACGAACTCGACAGTGCCCGCCGCGCCCAGGCCGAGAACGTGATCCGCGCGTGGCGCCAGCTCGACTCGTCGCGCAGCCGCGTCACCTCCTTCGAGTCGGCGGTGCGGGCCAACGAGGTCGCGCTGAACGGCGTCCGCCAGGAAGCGCTGGTCGGGTCGCGCACCACCCTCGACGTGTTGAACGCCGAGCAGGAACTGCTGAACTCGCAGGTCTCGCTGGTGCAGGCGCGCCGCGACGTGCAGGTCGCCTATTACGGCGTGATGGCCGGGATCGGCCGCCTGACGGCGCGCAGCATGGCGCTGCCGGTCGAGTACTACGACGAGGAACGCTACTACAACGAGGTCGGCTCCAAGTGGATCGGCTGGGGCACGGCCGGCGACCAGCAGGGCCCACCGCCGGCACCGGCGCCCACCACGACGACGAGCGGCGGCTTCGGCAAGTAGACGGGGAACGCGATGTCGGAACCCAAGAGCGCCAATCCGGATCCCTCGATGGACGACATCCTGGCGTCCATCCGCAAGATCATCTCTGCCGACGAGGCCCGTGCGCAGGTTGGCGGCATGCCGGCCGGACCGGCAGCGCGCGCCCCGGCGCCGACGCTGCACGCCGTGGCGACCCCGGCGCCGGGCCCGCGCGTCGTCGAGGAAGACAGCCCGCAGCCCGACCTGCCGCCGATCGGCGGCGACCCGGCCGGCTTTGGCCGGGACGACGTGCTGCTGCTGACCGACCTGATCGAGGAGCCGCGCAGCGACAAGGCGCCGCCGCCGATGCCGCTGCCGCGGATCGACCCGGTCCGGGCCGGCGACATGCCGCAGCCGTCTCTGGCTCCCGAGCCGGCGCCGGCGGTCTCCCCGTCGCCCGCGACCCTGGTCGAGGGCGGGGCCGCCAGCAGCGCCGCCCAGGCCTTCGCCCGGCTGAGCCAGGCCGTGCAGGACAGCGTCCTGCCCGCGGCCGCCGCCGAGGCCGGCCCCGCCGTGTCGGCGGGCGGCAAGACGGTCGAGGATCTCGCCCGCGAACTGCTGCGGCCGATGCTCAAGGACTGGCTCGACCACAACCTGCCGGCGCTGGTCGAGCGCCTGGTCGAACAGGAAATCTCCCGGCTGACCCGCCGCTGACCCCCGGCTCCCCGAGACAGGCCGCGCCACGGGGTTAACCGTGGCGTTTTTCGTTATAAGGCTCCCAAATGCTGGACAAGACCTACGACCCCAAGGAGATCGAGGCCCGCCGCTACCCCGAGTGGGAGCAGGGCGGTGCCTTCCGGGCCCACCCGACGCCGGGCAAGCCGCCCTATTGCATTGTCATCCCGCCGCCCAACGTCACGGGCAGCCTGCACATGGGCCACGCGCTCGACAACACGCTGCAGGACGTGCTGATCCGCTGGCGCCGCATGAAGGGCGACGACGTGCTGTGGCAGCCTGGTACCGACCACGCCGGCATCGCCACGCAAATGGTCGTGGTGCGCAACCTCGAGCAGGAAGGGATCGGCCTCGCGGTCGAGGGCGCCGCCACGAACGACGCCAACAAGAAACTGCTGAACCGTGAGGAATTCCTCGCCAAGGTCTGGGAATGGAAGGCCTATTCCGGCGGCACGATCACCGGCCAGCTGCGCCGGCTGGGCGCGTCCTGCGACTGGAGCCGCGAGCGCTTCACGATGGACGAGGGCCTGTCCAAGGCCGTCCTGAAGGTGTTCGTCGAACTCTACAAGGAAGGCCTGATCTACAAGGACCTGCGGCTGGTCAACTGGGACCCCAAGATGCTGACCGCGATCTCCGACCTCGAGGTCGAATCGCGCGAGGTGAAGGGCCATCTCTGGTATTTCAAGTATCCGATCGAGGGCAGCCCCGACGAGTTCATCGTCGTCGCCACGACGCGGCCCGAGACGATGCTGGGCGATACCGGCATCGCCGTGCATCCCGACGATCCCAAATGGAAGCACCTGATCGGCAAGCATGCGGTGCTGCCGCTGGTCGGCCGCCGGATCGCGATCGTCGGCGACGAATATTCGGATCCGGAGAAGGGATCTGGCGCTGTCAAGATCACGCCGGCCCACGACTTCAACGACTTCGAGGTCGGTCGTCGGCACGATCTTGAAGCCATCAACATCTTCGACAAGTTCGCGCGGGTGAACGACAAGGCGCCGGAGAAGTATCGCGGCCTCGACCGCTTCGAGGCGCGCAAGATAGTCGTCGCCGAGATGGAGGAACTCGGTCTCGTCGAGAAGATCGAGCCGCATACCCATGCGGTGCCGTATGGCGATCGTGGCGGCGTGCCGGTCGAGCCCTTCCTCACCGAGCAGTGGTACGCCGATGCCAAGAAGCTGGCCGAGGCGCCGCTGGCGGCGGCGCGCGACGGCCGCGTGAAGTTCGTGCCCGAGCGCGGCCGCGAGGATTTCTTCCGCTGGATGGAGAATATCGAGCCGTGGTGCGTGTCGCGCCAGCTCTGGTGGGGTCACCAGATCCCGGCCTGGTACGGCCCGGACAAGAAGGTCTTCGTGGCGCTTTCCGAGGAGGAGGCGAAGGCCGAGGCCCGCGCGCATTACGGCAAGGACGTCGCGCTGGAGCGCGATCCCGACGTGCTCGACACCTGGTTCAGCTCCGCCCTGTGGCCGTTCTCGACGCTGGGCTGGCCCGACCAGACGCCTGAACTCGCCAAGTACTATCCGACCAGCACGCTCGTCACCGGGTGGGACATCCTGTTCTTCTGGGTGGCCCGCATGATGATGATGGGCCTTGAGTTCATGCGCGACGTTCCCTTCCGCAAAGTGTACCTGCACGGCATCGTGCGCGACTCGCAAGGCCGCAAGATGTCCAAGTCGCTCGGCAACTCGGTGGACCCCGTCGACATGATCGAGAAGTACGGCGCCGACGCGCTTCGCTTCTCGTTCTTGGCGCACATCCACTCCGGCAAAGACTTCAAGTTCAGCGAGCAGCGCACCGAGGGCTACCGCAACTTCATGAATAAAATTTGGAACGCGACCCGTTTCTCGCTGACCAACCTGCAAGATTTCAAAGTTCCCGCGGAGGGGACCGCGGCCATGCCCGACAAGGCCCAGCTCACGGCGTTTGATCAATGGATCATCACCAAACTCGGCCGCACGGAAAAAACGGTTGAAGAGGCGCTCGAGCAAGACCGCTTCTCCGACGCCGCGACGGCCTTGTACTCCTTTGTCTGGTATGAGTTCTGCGATTGGTACATCGAGTTCATCAAACCCGTGATGAATGGACCAGCCGGAAGCGAAAAACAAAACACGCAGCTCGTGCTGGCGCAGGTCTTGAACCGCGTGATGCGCCTCTTGCACCCCTTTGTTCCGTTCATCTCGGAAGAGCTCTACCAAAAGCTCCCGATCAAGGGCGAAGCCTGCATCGTCGATAAATACCCGAACACCCGAAACGACCGCGAGCTGCTCGCGCTTGGCTCCGACACCGCCGCTTACGAAGTCGAGATTCTCAAAGAGGTCATCTCGGCGATTCGCAACGTGCGTGGTGAGAACCGCATCAGCCCGGCGATTAAGATCAATGTGCGCGTGAGTCCCTCGGACGCCAAAGCGCAAAAGGTTCTGCTTGAGAACCGCAATGCGATCGTGACCATGGGTCGGCTCGAAAACTTGGACATCAGCGCCGAAGGCTCGCTGTCCAAATGCGCGGTGGTTCCCGTGGCCGTCGACGGCTCGCAGATGCAGGTCATCATCCCTCTCGAGGGCTTGGTCGACATCGACGAAGAGATCAAACGCATCCAAAAATCGGTGGAGAAGTTGAACAAGGACATCGCCGGTTTGTCGGGACGCCTTTCGAACGAAAATTTCGTGAAGAATGCGGCCGAGGATGTGGTTGAAGCCGACCGCAAAATGCTTGAGCAAAACAAAGCTCAATTGAGTTCGCTGCAAGACGCCCTCAAGCGTTTGCAGTCTTAGAAGTCGCCTCGAGGCGACTTCTCATCTTAAAACGTCAGGCCGGATTTCAAGCACACGCTGCGGAATTCGGCGCTATTGAGCATTCCGTTTTCAACCGCGGTGATCCCCGCGTTTCCGTCTTCGGCGTTTTCCGCGACGTTCTTACCGTAGTTGAACCATTGGTTGAACCCGGCGCTGTCGGGTTCGCGTTGGTACAAGGCTCGGTAAGACACGGTCAGATAAGTTCGAGCCGCATTGAAGCTCTCATCTTGGGTCGCCGGGTAACGGTAGGGATTGCGGCCACTGCGCATAATTCCCGACGCGATACTTCGGCACGTGCCGCCCGCCGCTTCCATCGAATCCAGCTCGCCGTCCGAGATGTTGGTCGCCCAATAGTAGCGAGTCACGTGACGGATAAATTCGCGCATCCCCCAAGTTCCGTTCCAACCCGGAGGGCGGACGTTTCCGCTCGGCGTGCTGGCCGTGGCTCCAGGAAGGGATCCCATGCCCGAAGGACCAAAGGTGATCGTGGGCCCAACAACGGGGGCTTCCGGAGGGGCGATCGAGGAGCTCTTCTCGGCTTTGTTATCGAGAGAAATCTCTTCCCATTCAGACGGCGCGGCACAGCCCACATTGAGCACCCCCACCGCGATCATCATCAAAAGAAAGATTGTTTTCAGCGACACATGTCCCCCGTCTCAGAGTGAAGAATTGCAATGGCCGTTCCACGCTTCGGCTTGAGACGAATCAAGATCACCAGCTACACCTCGCATTTGACAGCTGACCAGCTGGACTTCGCCTGGTCATCTTTTGGACGTCGCCCAGAGAATCGACTAAGGTCCTAAATCCTTCGTGAAATCGCCTCTTTAAGTAAGATTTGGGGTCCAAAAACAAGCCGGATTGCTAGGATGATTGAATGCTCCGTAAGACCGCCCTTCTGCTGCTGATTCATTTTGGAGCACCAACGCTCGCATTGGCGATCGAGCGCGCAAACTACTCCGCCTCCCTCGATTTGCAATCGGCCCACCACACCTCAAAGCCCCAAGATTCGGCGTCGCAAAAAGCGGTGTTTCAATTCGAGCAGTTCGTTGGTTTCAATAAACGTTGGAGCGGCGTCTTTGGCGTGCACGGTTTTTACGAAGGACAATACAAAAACCATCCCGATGACTACCCGAAACCTCTGCGCGATCAAGACACCCAAGATTTTCGGTTGCACGACACCTTTCTCGAATACCGAACCCGTGATTGGTCCACCAAGATCGGAAACCAACAGGTCGTCTGGGGCGAGAGCTTTGGAACTTCGTATCTTGATTTGGTGAATCCCAAAGATCTGCGCGAAGGCCAGTCGCTCAACTTCTCGAAAATCCGTCTTCCCAACTTCATGCTCAACGTGAAGTACTCGAGCCGCAAAGACTCTTTGCAGATGATTTTAATTCCACGCCCCCTTTACAACATCATGGCGCTGCCGGGTTCGGATTTCTCCTCGCTGCTACAAGAAACGACGGCGTTCAAAGACACGCAGATCACGCGCGAAAAAGAGGGCAAGCCGGGCAATCTCGAGTACGGGTTGCGCTACAGTCAAAACTTTAAAAAGGTCGATCTTTCGTACATCTTCTTCAGCTACTTTGACCGCTACCCCAATTACCGCCCGGGCGCGGCCACGGCGCCGCCCGACCTTTTGGTCTTGGACGAGCATCATGCCCGGATCACCTCTTACGGTTTGGCCTTCGCGGCCGACCTCGATGGATACCTGGTTCGCGGTGAAGGCATTTTCACGAATGGCCGCCGGTTTCACACCAAAGACGGCGAGACGTTCGGGCTTCAAACCACGGACGAGACGGCCTACACCGTGTCGGTGGATCTCCCCACCTGGTCCTCATTGAACGTCTCGCTGCAAATCGCCGAAAGCCGATTTTTGACAGCCGCTCCCTATTTCCAGCGTCAGCAATTGCAACAATTCGGCGGCGCACGCCTGCTTTGGAGCTTTGAAAATGGCTCCAACCTCCAGATGGTTTGGACACCTTCACTCACCGACAAAGGCTCCAGACTCCAAGGCGAATACATGTACCCGCTCGGCTCGCGCTTCGAATTGCAGATGGGGGCCGAAAGCTATGAAGGCGCCAGCGAGAGTGACTTCGGGCGCTTGCGACGCGCGAGCCGCGTGTATCTTCTGCTGAAGAGCTTCTTCCGCGGCTGATCCGTCGGCGGAGCTTCCCGTCGAGAATTAAATATTTCGTTTGAGGGCTTCGACGATTTTCATGCGCGAAGCACGAACCGCCGGGACCACCGAAGCCACGACCGCCATCGCCGACGTCAGTAAAATCCCGTCGCGAAACGAGGTGAATAAAGGCGCGATCTCGATCGCCACCGGGGCCGACGCTCCAGGGACCTGCACCATGATTTGCATCGAGTTGATCGTCGTGGTCACCGTGAGGCCCAGCAGACAGCCCAGGGCGCCGCCCATCAGACCCAAGATCAAACCTTCCATCATAAACTGAAACACCAAATCCCGGCGCGTGTCCCCGAGCGCGCGCACGGTCCCGATCTCTCCCGTGCGTTCCGAAATCGCCATGCCGACCGTGTTGGCGATACTGAGCAGCACCAGCAACATGATCACGACTTCGACCATCAGATTTTGAACCTTATAGTAGTCGACGACCTGCTGGTAGAACGTCGCCAATTCCGTCCATGTCTTTGCGACCAGATGCTCGGGCAGCAACGACTGGATCTGGTCTCGAATCGCGTTGGTCTTTGTGGTGTCATCCAAGCGGACGACCACGCGCTCGACGGCATCGGTC
>JAIUOX010000072.1 GCA_020160955.1 Pseudomonadota bacterium | reverse complement strand
CTCTTGCGTGCGGTGCGCCGCGATACCGGGATGGCCCTCGTCCTGATCAGCCACGATCTCGGCGTCGTCGCGGAGAACGTCGATCGCGTCGCGGTGATGTACGCCGGCCGGGTGGTCGAGGAAGCGCCCGTCGGCGACCTGTTCACTCGCGCGCAGCATCCCTACACGCAGGGCCTGCTGGCCGCGCTGCCGGCCTTGACCGGTCCGCGACGGCGGCTGGCCGCGATTCCCGGCACCGTTCCGGAACCGGGCAAGCTGCCGCCGGGCTGCTCCTTCTCCCCGCGCTGTCCGGTGGCACTGCCGCGCTGCGCGACGGAGCGGCCGCAGCCGCACCCGGTGGGGTTGCTGCATCGGGCGAGTTGCCTGCTGCCGACCGATCCTGCCCGCTTCGCCTGGCCGATGGCGGACGCCGCCGAATGACGCCGCTGCTCGAAGCGATCGATCTGCGCCGTCACTACCAGGTCCGGGTCGGACGCGGCCCGTTTGCCGGCAAGGCGCCGCTGCGCGCCGTCGACGGCGTATCCTTCGCGATTCAGCCGGGACGCACGCTGGGCCTGGTGGGCGAGTCAGGTTGCGGCAAGTCGACGACGGGCAAGCTGGCGCTCGGCCTCATCCCGCCCACAGGCGGGACCGTGCGCCACGCCGGCCAGCCGATGCCGCCGCCGGGCAGCGCTGCCTGGAGAGCCCTGCGGGCACGCCTGCAAATGGTCTACCAGGATCCGCTGGGGGCTCTCGACCGCCGCCTTCCCGTCGGCCGGCAGGTCATGGAGCCGCTGACCATCCATGGCGATGCGACCCCGGCCGAGCAACGCGAACGGGCGCTGGCCACCATGGAGTCGGTCGGCCTGCAGCGTCACCAGTTCGACCGGTTCCCGCACGAGCTGTCGGGCGGCCAGCGGCAACGGGTGGCGCTGGCCCGCGCGCTCATGACCCGCCCCGACCTGCTGGTCTGCGACGAGCCGATCTCGGCCCTCGACGTGTCGATCCAGGCGCAGGTGGTCAACCTGCTGCTCGACCTGCAGGAAAGCCTCGGCATCGCGATGCTGTTCATCAGCCACGACCTGAAGGTGGTCCGCCAGGTCAGTCACGAGGTGGCCGTGATGTATCTCGGCCGGATCGTCGAGCAGGGCGAGGCCGGCGCGCTGTTCGCTGCCCCGCGCCATCCCTACACCCGCGCCCTGGTGTCGGCGATCCCGGTCCCCGGCGTCCGACGCGAGCGCATCATCCTGGCCGGCGATCCGCCGAACCCGGTCGACGTGCCGGCCGGCTGTGCCTTCCACACGCGCTGTCCGTTCGGGACCGCCGCCTGCCGCGCCGCGGTCCCGTCGCTTCGCCCGCTCGATGGCCGGCTGGTCGCCTGTCACCGGGTCGACGACCCGGCACTGCGGCAGGCCGCGTGATGCTGCTGTTCGTCGCTTCCCGGCTACTGCGGGCCGCCCTCACCATCCTGTTCGTGATGACCTTCGCCTTCGTGGTGCTGCGGCTGTCAGGCGACCCCGCGCTGCTGATCATGTCGGTCGACGCGCCACCCGAGGCGATCAAGGCCTTCCGGCAGGCGTGGGGACTGGACCGCTCGATCCTGGAGCAATACCTGGCCTACATCACCCACGCCTTCACCGGCGATTTCGGCAAGTCGATGCGCGACGGCCGGCCCGCGATCGACCTCGTCATGGAGCGGGTGCCCGCGACGCTCGCCATCACCCTGCCGGCGCTGGCCCTGAAGATCGGGCTGGGTGTTCCGGCCGGCATCCATGCCGCCCTGCACCGCAACTCGCTGACCGACCGGCTGACCATGGCCATTTCGGTTGCCGGCTTCACCATGCCCAGCTTCGTGCTGGCGCTCCTGCTGGTGCTGATCTTCGCCGTGACGCTGGGCTGGCTGCCGGCCAGCGGGGCCGATGCGCCGATCAACGCCCTGTTGCCGATCGTGACGCTCAGCCTGCCGGGTGCGGCGATCATGGCGCGCTTCACGCGCTCGGCCATGCTCGAGGTGCTGGGCCAGCCCTATATCCGCGCCGCGTCGGCGAAAGGCGTCGCCTGGCGGCGGGTCGTGTCGCGCCATGCGCTGCCCAACGCCGCCATTCCGACCGTGACCATCGTCGGCTTCATGGTCGGCAGCGTGGTCGCTGGCGCCGTCATCGTGGAGAGCGTCTTCGCCTGGCCGGGTGTCGGCCGGCTGATGGTCTCGGCGGTCGCCAACCGCGACCTCGCGGTCGTGCAGGCGATCCTGCTGGTGATCGCGACCTGCATGGTGTCGGCGAACCTCGCCGTGGACATGGCCTACGGATGGCTCGACCCGCGCGTGCGCGGCGCCGGCGCCACGCGCTGACGGAGAATCCGCATGGCCCTTTCCGATACGACCGTCACGCCCCCGCGCGCGCTGCTCGGCGGCCTGGCGCGCCGGGTGCGCCGGACGCCCTTCGCGGTGAGCCTGGCGGCAGCGTGGCTGGCGCTGATGGTCGTCGTCGCCGTGGGCGCCGACCTGCTGCTGCCCTACTCGATCACCGCCTTCGACCTCAAGGCGCGGCTGGCGCCACCGCTGTTCATGGGCGGCACGCTGGCCCATCCCCTGGGAACCGACGAGCTGGGCCGCGATGTCCTGTCCCGGCTCATCATGTCGATCCGCATGAGCCTGCTGATCGCCTTCTTCGGCACCCTGATCGCGGCCAGCCTCGGCACGCTGCTCGGCATCCTCGCGGCGCATTTCCGCCGGGTCGTCGAGGCGTTGATCCTGATGGCCATCGATTTCCAGGCCAGCATGCCGTTCATGATCATCGCGCTCTCGGTCCTCGCCTTCTTCGGCAACAGCCTGCCGCTGTTCGTCGCCCTGATGGGCTTCCAATCGTGGGAGCGCTATGCCCGCATCACGCGCGGTCTCACCCTGGCGGCCAACGAGCAGGGCTACGCGGCGGCGGTGCGCCAGCTTGGCGCCGGGAGCGGACGCATCTATGGCCTGCACGTCATCCCCAACATCGCCTCGACCCTGATCGTGTCGATGACGCTCACCTTCCCCGAGATCATCCTGCTCGAAAGCGGGTTGTCCTTCCTCGGCCTGGGCGTGCAGCCGCCCTTGACGTCGCTGGGCAACATGGTGGGCTATGGCCGCGAATACATCACCCGTGCGCCGTGGATCATGCTCGCGCCGGCGACCGTGATCGTCCTCACCACCCTGTCGATCAGCCTGCTCGGCGACTGGCTGCGCGACAAGCTCGACCCGACCCTGCAATAGTTTCCCCCCCTGACGGTGACCTCGATGCCCAGCCAGCGCCCCAAGAACGTCCTCCTGATCGTCGTCGACCAATGGCGCGGCCTGATGCTGCCGAAGCTGGGTGCCGACTACCTGAAGCTGCCCAACCTCGACCGGCTGTGCGCCGAGGGCGTGACGTTCCGCAACCACTTCACCCAGGCCGCGCCCTGCGGCCCCGCCCGCGCCAGCCTGCTGACCGGCCAGTACCTGATGAACCACCGAGCGGTGCAGAACACGGTCCCGCTCGACGCCCGCTTCACCAACCTCGCCCTCGAGCTGCGCGCCGGGGGCTACGATCCCGCCCTGGTCGGCTACACCACGACGACACCCGACCCGCGCACCACCGGTCCGAACGACCCGCGCTTCCTGGTGCTGGGCGACATCATGGACGGCTTCCGCTCGGTCGGCGCGTTCGAGCCCTACAAGGACGCCTACTTCGGCTGGGTCGCCAACCAGGGCTTCCGCCTGCCCGAGAACCGCGAGGATATCTGGCTGCCCCAGGGGGGCGCGGGGTCAGGCGCCACCGGCCGTCCGGCGGTGATCCCGAAGGAACTGTCCGACACCGCCTGGTTCACCGAGCGCGGGCTGTCGTACCTGCGCGGCCGCAACGGCAAGCCGTGGTTCCTTCACCTCGGCTACTACCGGCCGCACCCGCCCTTCATCGCGCCCGCCCCCTACAACGAGATGTATCGGCCGCAGGACATGCCCCGGCCGGTGCGCGCGGCCTCGCCGTCCATAGAGGCGGCCCAGCACCCGCTGATGGCCTACTACGTCGACAACATCAACCAGGCGAGCTTCTTCCAGGACGGCAAGGCGCTCGGCTCGGCGATGAGCGAGGCCGAGGTGCTGCAGATGCGCGCCACCTATTGCGGGCTGATGAGCGAGATCGACGACCAGCTCGGACGGGTATTCGATCACCTGAAGCAGACCGGCCAGTGGGACGACACGCTGATCGTCTTCACCTGCGATCACGGCGAGCAGCTTGGCGACCATCACCTGCTGGGCAAGATCGGCTACACCGACGAGAGCTACCGGATCCCGATGGTGATCCGCGATCCCCGGCCGGAGGCGAACGGCACGCGCGGCGCCATCGTCGAACGCTTCACCGAGACGATCGACACCATGCCGACCATCCTCGAATGGCTGGGCCTGCCGGTCCCACGCCAGTGCGACGGGCGCTCGCTGCTGGGCTTCTGCGAGGGCCAGCCGCCGGCCGACTGGCGCACCGAGGCCCACTACGAGTTCGATTTCCGCGACCTCTACTACAGCAAGCCCGAGTCGGCCCTCGGACTGCCGATGGACAAGTGCAGCCTCGCGGTCATCCAGGACGCGTCCTACAAGTATGTCCACTTCGCCGCGCTGCCGCCGCTCCTGTTCGACCTCGTCAAGGACCCCAGCCAGTTCGACAACGTCGCCGGCGATCCCGCCTACGCCACGACGCTGGCGGAATACCGCTCGCGGATGCTCGACTGGCGGCTCGGCTTCGCGGACCGCAGCCTCACCGGCTACCGGGCGACGCCCCATGGGCTCGAGCGGCGATCGTAGGGCGGCCACCGGGAGATCGACCGGTCGAGAAGGTCCGGAGGCCACACCGACGGTTCGCGGGCCGCCGTAGCGCTCGTTCCGGATGTAGTGAACATCGTGAGAGGGGACCGTTCTGCTGCGCGCAGAAGAATGGCGGAGAGGAAGGGATTCGAACCCTCGATAGGGATTATCTCCCTATAACGGTTTAGCAAACCGCCGCCTTCGACCGCTCGGCCACCTCTCCGCAGCCCGTTAAAGACCCCGGCAGTCGATTTTTCATCCACGGCGGATGCGCGGCGGTTCTAGCGGGGGGACCCGGCCAAGTCAAACGGGCAGGGAATTTCGCAAGGAATTTCAGGCCCTTGGCCCGCCGGCCCGAACCGTGCGACCCTCCCCGCCATGACGACCGCCCCCTCCTCGATCGAGATGCTGAAGCGCCTGGTGGCCTTCGACACGACCTCCCGCCATTCCAACCTCGACCTGATCCACTACATCCGGGACTACCTCGGGGACTTCGGCATCGAGAGCACGCTGGTCCCCAACGCCGAGGGCACCAAGGCCAACCTGTTCGCCACCATCGGGCCCCGCCAAGAAGGCGGCATCGTCCTGTCCGGCCACACCGACGTCGTGCCGGTCGACGGCCAGCCGTGGGAGACCGATCCCTGGACCCTGACCGAGAAGCCGGACGGCAACCTGTACGGCCGCGGCACCTGCGACATGAAGGGCTTCATCGCCGCCTGCCTCAGCCACGTCCCGGCCTTCCAGAAGGCCCGGCTCAAGGTGCCCCTGCACTTCGCCTTCTCCTACGACGAGGAGATCGGCTGCCTCGGCGCGCCGGCGCTGGTCGAGAAGCTGGTCGGCGCCGTGCCCCGGCCGCAGGCGGTGATCGTCGGCGAGCCGACCATGATGGGCGTGGTCAATGCCCAGAACGCGGGCGGCGGCATCATCGCCACCTTCACCGGCGTCGAGGCCCACTCCTCGATGACCCATCTCGGCGTCAGCGCCATCCACTTCGCCGGCGACTTCATCCACTGGCTGAACGAGTTGCAGGTCGAACTGGCGCAGCGCAAGCGGACCGACATCGACACCGTGCCGGGCCACACCACCATCAACGTCGGCATCGTCACCGGCGGCACCGCCGGCAACATCCTGGCCCGCGAGTGCACGCTCAACTGGGGCTACCGCACCCTGCCCGGCGACGATCCGTGGGAGGTCCAGCGCCGCGCCGAGCAGTACGTGGCCGAACTGCTGCTGCCCAAGATGAAGGCCAAGCATCCCGACGCCAGGATCGAGCTCAAGCGCCGTTCGTTCGTGCCCGGCCTGCTGCCGCAGGAGAACGAGGAAGCGGCCAAGCTGGCGCTGCAATGGACCGGCGGCAACCGCACCTACGCGGTGCCCTACGGCACCGAGGCCGGAATCTTCCGCGGCCATGGCATCCCGACCGTGATCTGCGGCCCCGGCGACATCAGCCAGGCCCACCAGCCCAACGAGTTCGTGGCCAAGGCGCAGATGGACGCCTGCGACGCGTTCCTCGACAAGATGACGGGCTGGGCGACGAAGTAGCGGCCCGGGTGTCGGCTCAGGCGCCGGCACACACCGCACGCTCCGTCCGGAACACGCCGTGCTGGCCGAAGCGGCGGTTGTAGGCGGCGACGATCTCGCCAACCTTCGCCTCGTGCGCTGGTGCGTCGAAAACCACCACGACCAGCAGCTTGGTGCGCTCGCGCACGATCGCGCCTGAAGGCACGCGCGTCTGGCCCTCGACGGCGAGCACGCTGAGACCGTCGGGAAAGCGCGGCGTCACGGCCTCGGCGAGGAACGCGGCCCACTCGGCCTCGCTGACCTCGCCGCCTGCCGGCTTGTCGCGCCCGAAGTAAAGATCGACCTGGACCGCGGGCTTGAGCGGCGCGGTGCAGGTCGCCGGCGGCGGCGGCGTGCTGACGCAGCCGCCGGCCAGCAGCGCCAGCGCGGCGGCGCAGAAGAGCCGGCCGATCAATTGAGGTACGGCACCGCCATGCCCTTGGTCACGGCGGGCCGGGCGTTCACGATGTCGTACCAGCGCTTCACGTTGGGGAAGTCGGCGAGGTTCACCTGGTGCCACTCGTGGCGCGCCGCCCACGGGAAGATCGCCATGTCGGCGATCGTGTAGTCGTCGCCGGCGCAGAACGGGTGGACCGCCAGCTGCTTGTCGAGCACGCCGTACAGCCGCTTGGCCTCGTCGACGTAGCGCTTGATGCCGTACTCGATCTTGGTCGGCGCGGCGCGCAGGAAGTGGTGCGCCTGGCCGAACATCGGGCCGACACCACCCATCTGCCACATCAACCACTGCAACGCGTCGTACTTCCGCGCCGGGTCCGAAGGCAGGAACTTGCCGGTCTTGTCGGCGAGGTAGACGAGGATCGCGCCCGACTCGAACAGGCTGTACGGCTTGCCGCCGGGACCGTCGCTGTCGACGATCGCCGGGATCCGGTTGTTCGGGCTGATGCGCAGGAACTCGGGCTTGAACTGCTCGCCCTTCGAGATATCGACCTTGTGCACGGTGTAGGGCAGCCCGCACTCCTCCAGCATGATGGAGACCTTGCGCCCATTGGGCGTACCCCACGTGTACAGATCGATCATCGTCGCGCTCTCCCCCTCGGTTTCGTGGCTCAGGCCCAGTCGTCGTCCGAGCTGTTGTCGAAGCCGCTGTCATCGTAGCCCGCGGTATCGACGTCGTCATCGCCGCAGCCATTGCCGCTGTACGCCGATCCGTCATCGCGGAAGTCGGCCGGCACCGGGTTGGCGTCGCCGCTGGCCATCGCCTGCTGGCTGTCGAACATCGCCTGGCTGGCCGGCGAGGCCGCCGCGCCGCCGCCGAACGGGCTGCCGCCCATCAGGCTGCGAATGCCCTCGAACAGCAGGGCACCGCCGGCGACACCGGCCGCGGTCGCCATGGCGCTGCGCAGGAAGCCGCCGCCCTGCGACGGCGCCACCGCGGCCTGCAGCGGCGAGCGGGTCGAGGGAACCGAACCGCGCGGCGGGGCCGCGGCGGCGGGGTTTGCGGCCGGAGCCGCGGCGGGAGCGCCCCACGGCCCGAGCTTCGGCGCGTTGCCGAGGAAGCTGGCGGCGGCCGGCGGGGCCGCGCTGGCCTTGGCCTCGAGTTCGGCGATGCGCTCCTGCGCCGCCTTCAGGGCCTGCTCCTGGACCAGCACGGTCTGCACCAGCAGGTACGGCGCACCGGGCTGGCGCGCGATGCCGTCGCGGATCAGCGCCTCGGCCTCGCCGTCGCGCGGCTGGGCCTCGAACTGCTGCAGGCGGCCGAACAGGCCGGTGATCAGGTCGCGTTCCTGGGATTGCATGGTGATGACAAAGCCTCCAGCCCCTCTCCCGGGGGTCGCCCGAAACGTGGTTGCCGCGCCGCCGGGCGTCAAGGCGGCGCTCCTCCCCAATCCGCTCACAAATCTGCAATGTGCGGGACGGAATTCGTCGGCTATGCAGGAGCCTTGCAACCGGAGGAAACCGTCATGGCCGTGTCCCTGTACGATCTCAGCGTCGCCACCTACCTGCAGGTGTTGCCGGCCGTCGAAGGATTCCTGAAGAAGGGCCAGGAGCATTTCGCGGCCAACAAGGTCGACGCCGACGCGATCCTCGACGCGCGCCTCGCGCCCGACATGCTGCCGTTCCGCTTCCAGGTCACCGCCGTGATCCACCACTCGCAGGGCGTCGTCGGCGCGCTCGCGGGCGGCGTGTTCGGCCCGCCCTCGCCCCTGCCGAAGGTCGGCTATGCCGGCATGATCCAGCAGGTCGCCGACGCGCGCGCCGCGGTCGAGAAGGTGACGCCGGCCGAGATCGAGGCGCTGTCGGGCCGCGACATGACCTTCGCGATGGGCGAGCTGAAGGTCCCGTTCACGGTCGAGACCTTCCTGCTGTCCTTCTCGCTGCCCAACTTCTATTTCCACGCCACCACGGCCTACGACATCCTGCGCGCCCAGGGCGTGCCGCTCGGCAAGCGCGACTTCCTCGGCCGCATGCGGATCAAGAGGTAGGACGGCTAACCGGCAAGGCTCACGGTCCCGGCGGGCACAGGCCCGCCCGGACCGCGTCCTCGACCTTCTCCAGCCAAACGAACTCGAGGCGGTCGCGGACTTCCTGCGGGATGTCGTCCCAGTCGCGACGGTTGCGCGCCGGCAGCATCACGCGGGTGATGCCGGCCGCCGCCGCGGCCACGACCTTCTCCTTGATACCGCCGACCGGCAGCACCAGCCCGCGCAGGCTGATCTCGCCCGTCATGGCGGTGTCGTTGCGGACCACGCGCCCGGTCAGCAGCGACGCCAGCGCCATGAACATCGCCACGCCCGCGCTCGGCCCGTCCTTGGGCGTCGCGCCCGCCGGCACGTGGACGTGGATGTCGCTCTTCTCCAGCGTCCCGGCCTCGATGCCGAGGTCGCCGGCCATGCCCTTGACCACGCTCAGCGCGGCCTGGGCGCTCTCGCGCATCACCTCGCCCAGCTGGCCGGTCAGTTGCAGCCGGCCGCTGCCCGGCGAGCGCGTCGCCTCGATGAACAGGATGTCGCCGCCGACCGGCGTCCAGGCAAGGCCGGTCGCCACGCCCGGCACGCTCGACCGCATCGCCACCTCGTTCTCGAAGCGCACCGGCCCGAGGATCGCCTCGAGGTCGGCCGCCGCGATGGTCCGCGACGTCGTCTTGCCCTCGGCGAACTCGACCGCCACCGAGCGCAGCACGCGTCCGATCTCGCGCTCGAGGCTGCGCACGCCCGCCTCGCGGGTGTAGCCGTCGATGATGGCGCGCAGCGCGCCGTCGTCGAGGGTCACCTGCTCCGGCTTCAGCCCGTTGGCCTCGAGCTGGCGCTTCACCAGGTAGCGCTTGGCGATCTCCAGCTTCTCGCCGGCGGTGTAGCCCGACAGCGCGATGATCTCCATGCGGTCGCGCAGCGGCCCCTGGATGGTCTCCAGCATGTTGGCCGTGGTGATGAACACCACCCGGCTGAGGTCGAACGGCACGTCGAGGTAGTTGTCGCGGAATGTCGCGTTCTGTTCCGGGTCTAGCACCTCGAGCATCGCCGCCGACGGATCGCCGTGCAGGCCGGTGCCCATCTTGTCGATCTCGTCCAGCATCATCACGCAGTCCCGCGTCCCGGCCTTGCGGATCGCCTGGATGATGTTGCCCGGCATGGCGCCGATGTAGGTCCGGCGGTGGCCGCGGATCTCCGACTCGTCGTGCAGGCCGCCCAGGCTGACGCGCGTGAACTTGCGTCCCATGGCCCGGGCGATCGACTGGCCGAGCGAGGTCTTGCCGACGCCCGGCGGGCCGACGAAGCACAGGATCGGCGCCTTGCCCTCCGGTGCCAGCTTGCGCACCGCGAGGTACTCGACGATCCGCTTCTTGATCTTCTCCAGCCCGTAGTGCTCGGCGTCGAGCACGCGGCGCGCCTCTCCGATGTCGATGGCCTTCGGCTCCGGCGGCGCCCACGGCAGCTCGATCAGCGTGTCGAGGTAGGTGCGGATCATGCTGTACTCGCCCGCCGCCTCCGGCGTGCGCTGCAGCCGCCGCAGCTCCTTGCGCGCGACCTGCTCGACCTCGGGCGGCATCTTCGCCGTGGCAATCGCCTTCTCGAGGTCGGCCAGCTCCTGCTTGTTCGAGCTCTCGTCGCCCAGTTCCTTCTGGATGGCGGCCATCTGCTCGCGCAGCAGCGCCTCGCGCTGGCGGGTGTCCAGCGACGCGCGGGTCTTGCTGCCGATCTCGGCCGACAGGCGCAGCACCTCCAGCCGGTGGGCCAGCAGGCCCGACACCTTGTCGAGCCGCGGCGCGAGGTCGACGGTCTCGAGGATGTCCTGCTTCTCGGACGGCTTGGCGTCGAGGTAGGTCGCCGCGAGGTCGGCCAGCGGGCCGGGCGCGGTGGTCGCCTCGACCGTCTGGCGCAGCTCCGGCGGCACGCGCGGCAGCAGTTCGAGGACCTCGTTGACCTGGCCCTGCAGCACCAGCAGGCGGGCCTCGATGTCGGGACCGCCGGCCGTCGGCTCGGCGATGTGCAGGCCTCGCGCCACCAGGAACGGCTGGCCCTCGACGAACTCGGTCACGCGGAAGCGCTGCACGCCCTGGCAGATCAGGTGATGGCCGCCCTCGGGCGACGTCACGTAGCGCACGATGTTGGCCACCGTGCCGGTGCGGTGCATGTCGTCCGGGCCCGGGTCGTCCTTGCCGGGGTCGCGCTGCAGCAGGATCAGGACCTGCCGCTGCTCGCGCACCGCCTGCTGCGCCGCCGCGATGCTGGCGGGCCGGCCGAGCGTGATCGGGAACACGATCTCGGGGAACAGCACGGTGTTGCGCACAGGCACGACGATCATCGCGTCGGACGGCAGCGCCTGCAGCGGCGCGCCGGGCGCGCCGGGGTTCACGTCGGGCGGGCTCATGGCGTGCTCCTTCCCGGCCGGCCTGCCTTGGGCAGGCGGATCACGACGCAGCCGTTGGCGACGCCGCTGCTCGGTTGCCCGTAGCGGCCCGCCGGCAGCGGGACATGGCGCTCGAAGCGGCCCTGCGGCAGCTCGAGGCGGTGGATGATCGCGGTGCGCAGTTCCTGCGGCAGGACACGCTCGCCGGCGATCATCAGCACGCCGTCATGGATGGCGAGATCGATCCGGTCGGGATCGACGCCGGGCAGCGCCACGAGGATCAGGACCGCGTCGGCGGTCTCGATAACGTCGGTCGGCGGTTCCCAGGCGACGCCGCGGCTGGAGGCATGCGGCGGGGTGAAGACTTCGCGGTGCAACCGCTGGGCCCGGGCCAGCATCTGCAAGGCCTCGGACCACATCCAGTTGCGGGGATCTTGGTCGGACATGACCCCCATATGGGGAGGGGAATGCGTTTCCGCATCCCCTCCGCAGCCTCATGTCGTCAGTTGCCGATCAGGGCCTGGTAGACGAGGTCGCGCATCAGGTAGCGGTAGCGCAGCCGGGCCACCGGCGACTGCATCATGTAGACGACGTACAGCCGCTCCCGCGGGTCGTGCCAGAAGTAGGTGCCGTAAGCGCCGCCCCAGAAATAGTCGCCGACCGATCCGGGCAGCGGGTTGCGGCCGACGTCGGTGCGCACCGCGAAGCCGAGGCCGAACCCCTGCCCCATCCGCGCGCTGGGCTCGAGCGCCTCGAAGCGCGCCATGTCGGCGCCCATGCGGACATCGGGCGGCAAGGCGTCGGCGGTCATCAGGTCGATCGACTTGCGCGAGATCAGCCGCACGCCGTCGAGCTGGCCGCCATTGGCGAACATCTGCAGGAAGCGGGCATAGTCGGCCGCGGTCGAGACCATGCCGCCGCCGCCCGAGCGAAAGGTGAACTTCTCGGTGACGTCGGGGATCGCCGGCATCTCGTTCTTCGGCCCCTCCTTCATCGGCCGGGCGCCGCGCGCCTTCTTGTCGGCGCCGACCTCGAAGGCCGTGTCGCCCATCTTGAGCGGCCGGGTGATTCTCTCCTCGATGAACTTGTCGAGCGGCTGGCCCGAGGCGACCTCGACGACGCGGCCCAGAAGGTCGGTCGACATCGAGTACTCCCAGGTCGTGCCCGGCTGGTAGAGCAGCGCCAGCTTGGCCAGCTTGTCGGCCATCTCGGCCGTCGTCTGGTTGCGGTCGGCGACCTTCATGTCCATGTAGGACTGCTTCACCGGGTTGGTGCCGACCGCGCCGTAGGTCAGGCCCGAGGTGTGCCGCATCAGGTCCTGCACCGTCATGGCGCGGGCCTGCGGCTCGAGGCCGTACTCGACCGTGCCGTCGGCATTCTTCTTCTCGACCGAGACCTTGGTGTCGGCGAAGGCCGGGATGTACTTGGACACCGGGTCGGCGAGCGTCAGCTTGCCCTCCTCGACCAGGATCATCGTCGCGACGCTGACGATCGGCTTGGTCATCGAGGCAATCCGGAAGATCGTGTCGTTGGTCATCGCCACCTTGGCGTCCTTGTCGCGCCAGCCGTACGACTCGAAGTGCGCGATGCGGCCGTTGCGCACGATCAGGACAACCGCCCCCGGCAACTCGTTGTTCCTGACCCCCTCCTCGATCCGCTCGGACAGGCGCTTCAGGCGGCCCGCCACGAAACCGACCTCCTCCGGCGACTGCGCCTTGGGAATGCCCTGGGCGGCCGCGGGCAACGCCAGGGAGGCCGCGATCGCCGCGGCGGCGGCGAGACGAATCATGGACATCGACGGTTCCTCCCAGTTTCGCGACATCAAAGCACTCTTGAGGCAGGCGGGTCGATGCCTGTATGAGCGGGCATGACGATTTCAGCACGCGACATCGACCATCTCTCGCTGACCCTGTCCGATCCGGACACGGCGGCGGCCCGGCTGCAGCAGCTGGGCTTCACCCTCACGCCCGAGGGAGCCGAGTCGCGCTGCATCTGCTTCGAGCCGATGGGCGACGACGTGCCGAGCTACATCGAGCTTCTGGCCGGCGATCCGCCGGGCCTGGCGGTGGCGCTCAACGTCGCCGAGGCCGAGGGCGAATTGCGGACCTACAGCTGGGAGACCGAGGACGGCCTGCAGATCGACGCCGAGGTGGTGGTCGGCGAGAGCGGCGGCCCGCTGCCGTGGTTCGCCGTGCGGCACGAGACGCCCGATGCGTTCATGGAACCGGAATGGGTGGTCCATCCCAACGGCTCGCTGGCCCTGATGGCGGTGCACGCGGTGGCCGACCAGCCCAAGGCGCTCGCCGGCACGCTGGCCAAGGCCTGGAAGGGCGAGGTCGACGAGATCTTCGACGGTTGCGTCGTCGTCCGCACCGGCTCCGTCGAGTTCTTCCTGTGGTCGGCTCTGGCCTGGCAGGCCGAGTACAAGGCGATCGAGGCGATGGCGCCGGACGAGAAGCCGGCGATCGTCGGCGTCAGCGTGGCGGTCGAACGGGCCCGCCCGCTGCAGGCCCTGCTGCGCGCCAACAACGTGCCGTTCGCGGTGGCCGAGGGCGACCGCATCCTGGCCGCTGCCGAGACGGCGGGCGGTCTGCTGTTCGAGTTCGTGCCGCAGAACTGACGACGGCACGCGGGAAGGCCGGGCGGGCTAGAAGGCCGGCGCCGGCGCCTGCGGCACGTCCTTCCAGAAGTCGGGATCGTGGCCGAAGAACAGCCGCGCCCCCGACCGTTCCAGCGCCTCGAGACGGTCGAGCGAGGCCAGCATCTGCTCGCGGTCCCACACGAAGCGCGGCAGGCGCCGCTCGCGCAGCGTGCGGCAGAAGTAGCAGGAGTCGCCGGTCAGCACGACCTCGCCGCGCGCCGTCCGCACCTTGAGCGACTGGTGCCCGGGCGTGTGGCCGTAGGTCGGCAGGCAGACGACGCTGCCGTCGCCGAACAGGTCGTGCTCGCCGTCGACCTGCTTCACGGGGTGGCCGTGGTCGAAATCCGCCTTGTAGAAGCCGACCTTGGCGGCGATCTCCGGGTCCTGCGCGGCCTGCCACTCGCGCTTCTGCACGACCATCGTCGCGTTCGGCACCAGCTCGTTGCCGCCGGCATGGTCGAAGTGGAGATGCGAGTTCACGATGTAGTCGATGCGGCCGGGATCGCGATCGAACGCCTCCAGGCGCGATTTCACGTCGTCGCCGGCGCCGTAGTCCTCGAAGCCGAACAGGCGCGCGACGCGCTCGCCGAGGCGGCCCGCCGGATCGGTCCGGCATTGCGGGTGCATCCCGGTGTCGAACAGCACCCGCCCCTTGGGATGCTCGACCAGGAAGGACGGGATCGGCAGCGACACCGCGCCGTCCTCGCCCTCGATCATGTCCTTGAGGCGCCCGACCAGTCGGCCGCAGGTCAGCGCGTAGAGATTCGCCGTCACCGCATCCTCCCTCTTCGCGCCCGACCCTGGCACGCCATCGCCGCGGCCGCCGAAGCAGCCCGGCGTCAGGCGTCGAGAGCCTTCTTCAGCAGTTCGTTGACGACCTTCGGGTTGGCCTTGCCGCCGGTCGACTTCATGACCTGGCCGACGAACCAGCCGAACAGCGTCGGCTTCGCCTTGTACGCCGCGACCTGGCCCGGGTTGCCGTCGATCACCGCCTTGATGGCGGCCTCGATCGCACCGGTGTCGCTGACCTGCTTCAGGCCCTTCTCCTCGACCAGGGTCGCCGGGTCCTTGCCGGTCTCTTCCATGGCGACGAACAGGTCCTTGGCGATGCGGCCCGAGATCGTGCCGTCGGCGATCAGGTCGAGCAGCTTGCCGAGGTTGGCGGCGCTGACCGGCGACTCGCCGATCGACAGGCCGCGCCGGTTCAGCATGCCGAACAGGTCTCCGGTCACCCAGTTGACCGCCTGCTTGGCATCGCGTCCCTTGGCCACCGTCTCGAAGTACTCGGCGGTCTCCTTCTCGGCGATCAGCACGCCAGCGTCGTACGCCGACAGGCCGAATTCCTTGATGTAGCGGTTCTTCCGCGCATCCGGCAGTTCCGGCAGCGTGCTGCGGATGCCATCGACGAAGTCCTGCGTCAGCACCAGCGGCAGCAGGTCGGGATCGGGGAAGTAGCGATAGTCGTGCGCGTCTTCCTTGGAGCGCAGCGAGCGCGTCTCGCCGCGGCCGGGATCGAACAGGCGCGTTTCCTGCACGATCTTGCCGCCGCCCTCGATGATCTCGACCTGGCGCCGCGCCTCGACCTCGATGGCCTGCTTGACGTAGCGGATCGAGTTCACGTTCTTGATCTCGCAGCGCGTGCCCAGCGGCCCGTCCGGACGGCGCACCGAGACGTTGACGTCGCAGCGCATGGAGCCCTCGTCCATGTTGCCGTCGCAGGTACCGAGGTAGCGCACGATGGCGCGCAGCTTGGCGAGGTAGGCGGCGGCCTCGTCGGCCGAGCGCATGTCCGGCTTGCTGACGATCTCCATCAGCGCCACGCCGGACCGATTGAGGTCGACGTAGGTCTGGCTGGGATGCTGGTCGTGCAGGCTCTTGCCGGCATCCTGCTCGAGGTGCAGGCGCTCGATGCCGATGGTCCGCGTCTTGCCGTCGGGCAGGTCGATCTCGACCTCGCCCTCGCCCACGATCGGGTCCTTGAACTGCGAGATCTGGTAGCCCTGCGGCAGGTCGGCATAGAAGTAGTTCTTGCGGTCGAACACCGAGCGCAGGTTGATCTTCGCGTTGAGGCCGAGCCCGGTCCGCACCGCCTGTTCGACGCAGCGCGCGTTGATCACCGGCAGCATGCCGGGCATCGCGGCATCGACCAGCGAGACCTGCGTGTTGGGGGCGGCGCCGAACGCGGTCGGGGCGCCGGAGAACAGCTTGGCGTCGGAAATCACCTGGGCATGGACTTCCAGCCCGAGCACGATTTCCCAGTCGCCGGTTTCACCTTTGAGAAGCATGGCGGCTAGATAGCCGAGCCGCCCGCCGATGGCAAAACCCGGTTGGCCGGAAAGCCGGTCCGGGGCGAAAAGCGGGCTTGCGCCGGGATGGCGGTTCCGTAGGCTCCGGCCGCAAGACAACCAAGACGGACAGGGAGCCCCGAAATGACCGTTATCCATCGCCGGACGCTGCTGGCCGGCAGCGCCGCCGCCGGCCTCGCCGCGCCCGCCATCGTGCGCGCCCAGGGCGACTGGCCCAAGGGCACGATCCGCTTCGTCGTGCCCTTCCCGCCGGGTGGCTCGACCGACCCGGTGGCCCGCATCATCCAGGCCAAGCTCTCCGAGCTGACCGGCTGGAACATCATCGTCGAGAACAAGCCGGGCGGCGCCGGCGTGGTCGGCGCCCAGGTCGTGGCCAAGTCGCCGCCCGACGGCCAGACCTGGCTGGTGGTGTTCGACAGCCACATCCTGCTGAGCGCCTTCTCGCCCAACCCGCTGCCCTACCAGGACTCGGACCTGCAGAACGTCATGCTGATCGGGCGGACGCCGCAGGCGATCGGCACGCCGCCGGACCGCCCGTACAAGACCTTCGCCGAGGTCGCCGAGGACGCGCGCAAGCGGCCGGGCAAGGTCAGCATGGGCGTGCTCGGCGCCAGCCAGGCGCTGGTGCTGATGACCTACGTGAACAAGGAAAACAAGATCGACCTCAACCTGATCCCCTACAAGGGCGGCGGACCGCTGCTGCAGGACACGCTGGCCGGCGTCACCGACGCGGGTATCTCCAGCCTGACCGCGATCAGCCCGCACTTCCGCGCCGGCAAGCTCCGCCCGATCGCCACGACAGGCGACAAGCGGACACCGGCGCTGCCCGACACGCCGACGCTGCTCGAGCAGGGCATCAAGAGCTACCCGTCGTACTCGTGGTGGGGCGTCTACGCCCCGGCGGGCACGCCGCGCGCGATCGTCGACCGCATGAATGCCGAGATCACCAAGGCGGTGCGCGCCAAGGACGTGACCGACAAGTTCGTCGACCAGTTCAACATGGAAGTCCTGACGACCTCGCCGGAAGCCTTCGCCGAGTTCCAGAAGGTCGAGCAGGCCCGCTGGAGCAAGATCATCAAGGACAACGACATCAAGGGCGACTGAGCGCCTTGCGCGCGGCGAGCGCCATCGCGACGTAGGCGACGCCGGCGAATACCAGCGACACGCCCGCCACCGTGGCGGGCGTGAAGGTGCGGCTGTAGGGCAGCTTCAGCAGCAGCACCGCCGCCGTGCCCAGCGCGATGGCGCCCGACGCGGCGAACCACTGCCAGCCGGGCCGGCCCCGGATGCGCATCGAGAAGGCGACCTGCCCGACGCCCTGTACGGCGAACACGATCGCGATCAGGACGGTGAGCGCGAACACGCCGGCAAACGGGTTCAGGTAGATCAGGATGCCGCCAACGGTGGCCAGCACGCCGAGCAGCGTGTGCCACAGGAAGGCCAGCGGGCTGCCCGTCCAGTCGCCGGTGCGCAGGCTCTGCGCCAGCTGGAAGATGCCGCTGACCGCGAGCACGCCGCCCAGCACGCGGCTGAAGGCGGCGCCGGTGATCGCCGGCGCGAAGATCGCCGTCAGGCCGGCCACCACCAGCACGGCGCCCAGCAGGACCAGCCAGTACCAGTTGTCGCCCAGCAGCTCGGCTGCATGCTTGCCCGTACCGTCCTTCGTGCCCATCGGCCCCTCTCCCGGTTCAACCGCTGCCATTCTAGCGGCCGGCCCCCCCTGCGGCCTCCCCGGCCGCCGTGCCGGGCGTCCCAAGGCCATGCCGATCGTCTCAATCTGGCGGGTTGGGGAAGGAATTCGCAGTCAGTTGCATTCTCGACCCTGCCGCGCGCGGTGTAGAATGGGCCGAACCTCGAGAACACCATGCACGCGCACACCTTCTCGACCGCCCCCCTGCCGATCGCCCACCAGCTCGACGCCTGGCGGGCCTGGTACGACACCGTTTTCGACGTCGCGCCGATGCGCGAGCCGCAGACGCCCTTCGTCGCGACCAACGCGACCTGGACCCTGCCCGGCGTCACGCTGAGCCGCGTCAGTTCCCCGGCCAACACGGTCAGCCGCTCCCGCTCGGTGATCCGGCGCAACGGCGTCGACCACTGGGTGGTGACGCTCAGCCGCAACACCGTGACCCGGCTGGCCACGCTCGGCACACCGCTCGAGATCGCCCCGGGCACCCCCTTCATCCTGTCGTTCGGCGACGAGTCGAGGATCGAGCGCGAGAGCCACGACGAGCGCCTGCAGCTGATCCTGGCGCGCGACAACTTCCAGGCGATCGCGCCGTTGCTCGACGGCGCCCGCGGCATCGCCCTCGAGCCCAACGGCGCGCGCCTGCTGGCCGACTACATGCAGATGCTCGACCGGCAGGTGCCGACGCTCGAGCCGGAGTGCGCCAGCCGCCTGAGCGGCGCCGTCGAGTCGATGCTGCGCGCCTGCCTCGCGCCGTCCATCGAGGCGAGCCACGCCGCCCGCGAGCAGGTTCGCGTCACCCTGATGGAGAGGGTGCGCCGCGCGGTGACAGCCCACCTGCGGTCGCCCTCGCTCGGACCCGACACGCTGTGCCGCGAGGCCGCAACCTCGCGCTCCCAACTCTACCGGCTGCTCGAACCCGAGGGCGGCGTCGCCAGCTACATCCAGCGGCGGCGGCTGGCCGAGGGCTTCGCCATGCTGTCCGACATCGGCTGCCTGCTGCCGATCGGGCGGCTGGCCGAGTTGCTGTGCTTCTCGGACGCCTCGGCCTTCAGCCGGGCCTTCCGGCGCGAGTTCGGCCTGAGCCCCAGCGATGTCCGGGCGATGTCGCTGTCGGGACTGCCCCCGGCCCTGCCGGTGCGCCCGGCCGACGAGGCCGCCATCCGGACGTTCAGCGACACCCTGCGCAGCTAGGGGGCGGTCCATTACCGGACGCTGCAGATAACTCTCGTTGTTTTCCCCTCCGCATCGCATTACCTCTGCATTTGAGGGTCGACACGATGCGCTGCGACGAGATCAGCACGGCGGGCCAGCCCGCGCACCGGCAGCTCGAATCATGGCAGAGCTGGTACGGCTCGGTGTTCCACGCCGATCCGCTCGAGCCCGGCGCGTCCGATTTCGTGGCGCACCACAAGTCGTGGAACGTGCCCGGGCTGTCGTTGAACTGGGTGTCGGCCCCGGCGCTGACGGTGATGCGGACCAGGACCCTGATCCGGCGCGAGCCGATCGACCACTGGGCGATCACGCTGGGCTCGCGGGGCACGACCCGGGTCGATGCGCCCTCCACGCAGCTCGAGGCGCCGGCCGGCCTGCCCTTCGTGGTGTCGCTGGGCCACGAGATGAAGAACCAGCGGGGCGCCGACGAGCGCATCCAGCTCTACCTGTCGCGCGACGTCTTCTACGGCCTGTCGCCGGTGCTCGACGCCTGCTGCATGACCAGCGTGACGTCGAACGGCGGCCGCCTGCTGGCCGACTACATGGCGATGATGATGCGCAACCTGCCGAGCCTGTCGGCCGAGGACGCGGCGCGACTGGTCGACGCGACGCGCGCCATGCTGGCGGCCTGCCTCGCCCCGACGGTCAGCGCGCAGGGCGAGGCGCAGGCCGTGATCAACGTCACCATGATGGATCGCGTGCGGCAGGTCGTGCGGCGCAGCCTCAAGTCGCCCAAGCTGGGCGTCGACCTGATCTGCCGCGAAGCCTACGCCTCGCGCTCGCAGGTCTACCGCCTGCTGCAGGGCGAAGGCGGCGTCGCGCGCTACATCCAGAAGCTGCGCCTGTCGGAGGGCTTCGCCCTGCTGTGCGACGGCTCGCGGCGCGACACCATCGAGGCGATCGCCGAGTCGCTGTGCTTCTCGGACGCCTCGACCTTCGCGCGCGCCTTCCGTCGCGAGTTCGGGGTCAGTCCCAGCGACGTGCGGGTGGCCGCGCAGAGCGGCCTGTCGCCGGCCGCGGGCCGCGCCGACGATCCCTCCGGCGGCACCTTCGCCGCCTGCCTGCGGACCTTCTGAACGCGCTAGAGCGCGACCAGCAGCGCCACCGTCACCGCGAGAAGCGCCACGCCGGCCACCAACCATTGCCGCAGCTTGTCGTCGAGCCAGGCGAAGCCGTCGGCAATGCCGTAGCTGGCGCGGAACGCCCTTTCCATCGCGCCGACGATGTCGCCCGGCGGCACCGCCGGCAGCAGGCCGCGCACCCGCACCAGGCCGAGCCACAGCACGACGCCCAGCGCCACCGGCCAGGCCGAGGCGAACAGGATGGCGGGCTCCAGCAGGCTCGCGACCGCGCCGCCCAGGATCACCGCCAGCAGCCACGGGAAGACGATGGCGGCCGCCGCCGTCGCGACCCACAGGCGGCGCGGCACCCTGCGCTCGGCGCCCGCTCCCGTCAGCTTCGTGAGCGTCCAAACGAAATGCGTCATCAGCAGGCTGGTGCCGACGCTCGACGCCACCGCGAGCGTGCCGACCAATCCCTTGCCCAGCCCGTCCTTGACCGCGAGCTTGGCCAGCGCGCCGCCGGTGAACGGCAGGCCGCCCAAGCCAAGCCCGACGATGGCGACGAGCAGCAGGAACGATGTCGACCGGCCGGCGGTCGAGGACAGCGCCACGCCGACCGCCAGGAACAGCGCGCCCTTGGCCAGCACGTGGTGCGCGCCATAGAACGCCGCGTCGAGGCGCACGCCGGCATCGCCGGCGGCCAGCCCCATGCCGAGCACGGTGGCGAGCACGCCCATCTGGCTGATGCTGGAATAGGCCAGCACCGTCTTGGGATTGAACTGGGTGAGGCCGACCGCGACGCCGTAGAACGCCGAGCACAGGCCGAACACGACGAGGATCTCGCCGCTGCCCGCGAGGTCGAACGGCAGGAAGCGGATGAGACCGATCACGCCTGCCTTGACCGCCGCGCCGCTCAGCACCGCTGCCGCCGGGATCGGTGCGGCCGTGTAGGTGAGCGGCATCCAGCCGTGCGCCGGCACCAGCGCCATCTTCAGCGCGAAGCCGGCGGCCGTCAGCGCCACCGCCGTGCCCGCCCACGGCGACCGCGGCAAGGCCGCCATCACGTCGGCGATGCGCAGGCTGCCCGCCGGCTCGCCGGCCGCGAGCAGCACGAAGCCCATCAGCAGTAGGGCCTCGCCCAGCAGCGCGAAGGCCAGGTAGACGCCGCCGGCGCGATCGCTGGCGGCCGTCTCGTCGTGCGCCACCAGCCCGTAGGCCGGCACGCTGACCAGCGCGTAGACCAGGTAGAAGCCGACCAGGTCGGCGGCGGCGAAGACGCCGAGGCTGCCGATCAAGGTCAGCAGCCAGCACACCACGAAGCGGCGCGCATGGCGGTCGCCCTCGAGGAACGACGGCAGGACGATCGCCGCCAGGCTCCACAGCAGCGCTGCCGCGCCCAGCAGGATGGCGCCCGGACGATCGAGCGCCAGCGAGAGGCGCAGGACGGGGAAAGTCACGGCCATCGGCTCGCCGCCGAGCGCGAGCAGGGCCGCGACCAGTCCCGGCAGCGGCGCGGCGACCAGCAACGCGGTGCCGAAGCGCCCCGGGCGCGCCACCGCGAAGGCCAGCACCGCGAGCGGCACGACGAGCATGGCGAGCAGCCAGAGCGAGGCGGGGTTCAGGGCGGTCATCCCCCTCTCCCGATCCGGATCAGTTCGAGGAGGCCGTCAGGCGCCACGCCGAGCGCGATGGCGCCCAGCGCCAGCAGCAGCGCCACGACCTCGCGGCCGCGCGCCACCGGCTTGGCAAGGACCAGCGGTTCGCCGGCGATCGCGGGCGCGACGACGCGGAAGACATAGCCGCCGGCCAGCAGGCCGCCGGCCAGCACGACGAGGCACCACGCCCACTGGCCGCTCTGCACCGAGGCCAGCAGCAGCCACCACTTGGCGAGGAAGCCGCCGCTCGGCGGCAGGCCCATCAGCGACACGCCGCCGAGGCCGAACGCCAGCAGCGTCACCGGCATCGAACGCCCGACACCGCGCAGGCCAGAGATGCGGTCATGCCCGACCGCCTCGGCCACCAGGCCGGCCGCAAGGAACATGCCCGACTTCGCCAGCGCGTGCGCCAGGACCTGCATGATGCCGCCGGTCCAGCCCACCGCGGTCCAGGCGCCGGCGCCGCTGGCCAGCGGGAAGACCAGGAACAGGTAGCCGATCTGTGCCACCGTCGAGTAGGCGATCAACAGCTTCAGTCGTTCCTGGCGCAGCGCCATCACGCTGCCGAAGAGGATGGCGCCGCAGCCGAGCGCGCCCAGCACCGTCATCGCCGCCGTGCTGGCCAGCGTCGGCATCACGTCGAACCACAGGCGCACCGCGAGGAAGAACGAGCCCTTCACCACCAGGGCCGACAGCACGGCGCTGGCCGGCGCCGGTGCGTTGGCGTGCGCTGGCGGCAGCCACAGGTGCAGCGGGAACAGCGCCGTCTTGGCGGCCAGTCCGGCCGTCATCAACGCCCCGGCCACCAGCAGGGCGCGCGTGTCGCCGTCGAGGGCGCGCGTGCGCTCGGCCAGCAGCGCGATGTCGAGCACGCCGAACCGGCCGTAGATCAGCCCGACTCCCAGCAGGTAGAGGATCGAACCCAGCAGCGCGAACAGCAGGTAGCGCAGCGCCGCCTCGAGGGTCTCGGCTCGGCCGTCGAGACAGACCAGCGGGACCGCGGCGAAGGTCAGCAGTTCGAGCGCGACGTAGAGCGTGAACAGGTCGCCGCCGGTGAACACCACCGCCAGCGCCGCCGCCAGTCCCTGCATCAGCGTCCAGAAGGCGAACGGCGCGCGCTTCTCGCGCATCGTCGCCGGGGTGGCGAAGTACGCGCGCGCGTACAGCATCGCCGCCGGCAGGACCAGCGCCGACGTCACCAGCATCACGGCCGAGAAGCCGTCGGCGCGCAGCGCGATGCCGAGCGGCGGCGACCAGCCGCCGACGATGTAGGTGATCGGCTGGCCCGTCTTCAGCACTTCGGCCGCGATCGCGATGGCGATCGCCAGCCCGAACGGCGCGGTGGCCAGCGCGATGCGCTCGGCATGGCGGCCGCCCAGCACGAACGACAGCACCATGCCGGACACCGGCAGGACGATGGCGAGCACGAGCAGGTACCCGGCCGGGCTGGTCGCGAGCGGCATCACGTCTTGTCGCTCTTGTTGTCGCTCCTGTTGTCGCTCTCGGCGGCGGCGTCTTCGACGCGCCGCTCGTGCAGCCGCAACAGCAGGCCGATCGCCAGCGCCGTCGCCGAGAACGCGACGACGATGCCGGTGATGACCATCGCCTGCGGCACCGGGTCGGCGGCGAAGCCCGCCACCGCGCCGCGTCGCGCCACCAGGCCGAACACCAGGAAGACGCCGCTGCCGATCAGGTTGAAGGCCAGGATCTTGCGCAGCGCGTGGACGTTGACCAGCACGCCGTACAGGCCGAGGCCGATCAGCGCCGCGCCGGTCAGCCCCGCCAGGGTCGTCGCGGTCATGCCCTGCCCCCGGGGACCTTGGGCGGCCCGAGCACCAGCAACGGCAGCATGGCGGCGATCGACAGCACCATGAACGCCTCGATGAACAGGATCAGCGCCTTGGCGTAGGCCGTCGGGTACGCGAGGAAGCCCGTGGCGATGGCGAAGCCCAGCAGCCCGACCGCGAGGAAGGTGACCGGGCCGGAGACGATCACGAGACGCAGCCACAGCCGGCCGACCTCCGGCGCAGGCGCCAGGCGGGCCATCAGCACGACCAGCGCCATGGCCGCCAGCAGCGCGCCGCCCTGGAACGCGCCGCCGGGCTCGCTGGCGCCGACCCAGGCGATGTAGATCGACACGACGATCCCGAACGGCGGCAGCACGCGCGCCAGGTAGACCAGCGCCGGATCGGGTTCGGCCAGCGACAGGTTGGCCGGCGCCCCGCCCCACGCGCCGTCGGGCGCGAGCGACCAGACGCCGATCACCGCGAGGATCAGCACGACCTTCTCGAGCATCGTGTCGATCGCGCGGTAGGCCATCAGCACGGCGGTGATCGGGTTGCCCAGCCCGAATTGCGGCAGGTGCCGGGCGGCCTCGGGCGCCAGCGACGGCCCCTGCCCCTCGGCCGAAAGGAAGACCGCGGCCAGCGCCACCACGACCAGCACGCTCAGGACGGCGGCGCCGACCCGGCCGAGGCCGCCGACCTGGCCGGCCGTGTCCGACTTCTCGAGCGCGCGCAGGCGGACCGCCGCGCCGATCAGCAGGAGCCCGGTGACGCCGCTGCCGATCGCCGCCTCGGTGATCGCCACGTCCAGCGCCGCGATGCGTGCCCAGACCAGCGACAGCAGGAGGCCATAGGTCATGAAGCCGATCACGGCGGCGAAGTTGCTGCGCGCCACGATCGTCCAGGCGGCGACCGCCAGCACCAGCACCGCCAGCCCGGTATCGAGCAGGTCGAGCACCGTCACGACGGCGGATCCTGGCGCCGCCGGATCGCGCTGGCCACGACCTGCGCGACGGTCGCGCCGGACAGTTGCACGAGCCCCCAGATGGCGATCAGCTTCAGCACGCCCAGCAGGCTGGTCGCCTGCGGCAGCAGTCCCAGCACGATCAGCCCGAGACCGAGATTGTCGGCCTTGGTGAGGGCGTGCATGCGCGACAGCGAGTCGGGAAAGCGCAAGAGCCCGACCGTGCCGGCGAGGAAAAAGAAAGCCCCCAGCACCACGGCAACGACCGTGAACAGGTCGAGCGCGGCACTCATCGCCCGTCCCTCTTCGGGGCCGCCACGACGAAGGCGATCGACGCGAAGGCCGCGAGCAGCGCGAGGCAGAGCGCGGCGTCTTCCGCGCCGCGCGCCTCGGTGGCCGCGGCGACCAGCAGCAGCGTCGCCACGCCGCCGGTGCCGAGCAGCTGCGCCGCCATCGTGCGGTCGACGTCGGCCGGCCCGGCGAGGATCCGGACCAGACCGACTGCGACGGTGGCAACGATCAGGCCGGCGGCCGCGAGCAGGAACTCAGCCATCCGACAGCATCCGCTCGAAGCGCTTCTCCTCGGCGGCCATGTCGGCGGCGATCGGCTGCGACACGTCGAGACCGTGGACCACGAGGTCGCCGTCCGCGTCCGTGCCGCAGGGCATGGTGCCGGGCATCAGGCTCGACAGGCCGAAGAACGTTGCCCGCGCCTCGGGCGACGCGATCCGCGAGCGATAGCGCACGAACCCGGTCCTGAGCGGCAGTGACGGGGCGAAGGCGCGCAGCGCCACGTCGAAGCCGGCGCGGATCGACTGGCTCACGAAGTGGCCGGCGAAGGCCAGCATCGCCAGTGGCCGCAGGCGGCGGGTCGAGGGCGGCAG
>JAIUOX010000071.1 GCA_020160955.1 Pseudomonadota bacterium | reverse complement strand
GGCCAACGAGGCGTTCGAGCGGATGCTGGGCGGCGGCCGTCCGCCGCTGCAGTGGCTCGAGGACCTGCCGGCCCTGTTCGTCGATGGCGCGTCGGTGCGCCGCCGCGTCCGCGACCTGGTCACGCGGCGCAGCCCGTGGCGCAGCGAGGTGACGCTGGAACTGCCGGGCGGCGGCACGCGGCCGCTGCTGGTGCGCGCCGACCCGGTGCAGGCCTCGCCTGACAAGGTGCTGGGCTACGTCATCCTTTTCTTCGACCTCAGCGAACGCAAGCTGGCCGACGCGGCGCGGCGCGACATCCAGGAAGGCCTGGTCGATCGCCGCCGCCTGACCAACGTGCGGCTCGACACCAAGGGCGACGTGACCTTCCAGAACATGCTGTCGCCGATCGTCGAGAATGCCCAGCTCGCGGCGCTCGAGATCACCGACGGCATCGACGTGTCGCGCATGCCCGAGCTGCTGCAGAGCGTGCGGGCGTCGGTGACGCGGGCCGCGGAGGTCCTGGAGCAGCTGGTCTGGCACTCCACCCGGACCTCGAAGGACGACAACTAGCGTTCCGGTGCCCGGTCGGCGCGCTGGACCGCCTCCGACAGCGCGATGTTGAGTTCGAAGGCGCGGATCGCCTCGTCGAGCACGGCGGCGGGATCGATCCGCCGGCCGGCCGCGTCGAGCGCGCGTCGGAAGCCTGCCTTGAACGTGTCGGGATCGGCGATGCCCGGGAAGCGGTAGAACGCCAGCGCGTCGGCGCCGAGCCCGAGCGACCGGCCGACCAGCCGGACGACGACCTGGCCGCCGCTCAGGTCGCCGAGGTAGCGCGTGTAGGCGTGGGCGAGCAGGCGGTGGCCGTCGCCGTCGCCCGCCGCCGCGACGCGGTCCGCGTAGCGCCCGCCCTCCGGCAGCAGCGCGAGGGCATCGGCCCAGCCCGCTCCGGCCAGCGCCGCGAGGTCGCGCGCCAGCGCGTCGGCACGATACAGCGCGGGCCAGTCGATGGCCTGGAACAGCGGCGAGGCGCGATGGCGCTCGAGGCCGCGCTCGAGCGCGGTGTAGGCGGGAACGAGATTGCGCAGGAACAGCGCGTAGCCGTCGCGCCCGCCGCGCCCGCGCAGCAGGTCGGCGACGAAGCCCGAACGCTCGGCCCGGGCGTGCTGCTCGCGCGTGCCCTCGCGCAGCAACGAAGAGAGGTCCGACGAGGGCTGGACGATATCCATTGCCGTCGACCCTAACACAAACGCCCGGCCGAGGTCGGCCGGGCGTTCCGGGAGGAGCGCTGCGGGTGGGTGCGGGTCAGCGTGGCGGGGCCGGCCCGGCCAGCTCGGGATTGTCCTTCAGCATGTTGGCGCCGAGCAGCGGCTTGTTGGCACCCTGGTGGCAGACCGCGCAGGTGACCTTCGGCGCGTCGCCGGTCGGCCCGAGGCGATTGGCCGGCCACGTCGTCTGCAGCGGCATCAGGTAGTGCATGTTGAGGTCCCGCACCATCTGGAGGCCGTGGTAGGCGACCGTGCGCTGCGGCGTGCTCTGGTCCCAGGCGCTGAAGGCGCGGCTGTTGTGGCAGAAGGTGCAGTTCACCCCGAGTCCGTCCGACATGTTGATCATCAGGCCGTAGGTGTTCTCGGTCTGCCGGATGCCGGCCGTGTCGGTGCCGGGGTAGGGCGAGGCGGCGACGACGCGCGACGAGCCGATGCTGGTCAGGTAGGCGAGCATCGGGTCGACCGGCAGCGAGGTGAAGCCGACCGCGGCGACGGGATCGTTCTGGCCCATCGGGTTGCCGGCATTTGCCGCGTGCGGCCGGTTGGAGGCGAACCACACGCCCTGTTCCGGGATCGGCTGGCCGCGGTGGCAGGTGAAGCAGGTCACGCCGGTGGTGGCGACGTGGTTCTGCCACGACGCGTTGACCTGGCGGGTCATCTGCAGCATGCGGCGGGCGACCACCTTGGTGTAGAGCTTGTCGGACGACAGCTCCTCGCCCTCGGCGTGGCAGTAGCCGCAGCCCTGGTCGGGGGCGACCCACTCGGTGATCGACACCATCACGCGGTTGAACTGGTCGACCGTCAGGTTGTTCAGGACCTGGATGTTCTTGTACTCGGTGGTGGCGAGCGGACCGCCGGGCGCCGCCGGGTCCTGGGCCGGCGGCACGACGTTGTTCGCCTTGAGGGCCGCGACGGCGCGCGCCGTGCGGATCTCGTCCATGCCGGTACCGCGGTAGCCGGTCTGGTCGGTGACGACCGGCGGCCGTTCGAAGGTGAGCAGCATGGCCACCCCGAACGCCACGGCCAGCGCGAGCGCGTATTGCAGGCGGAAGTTCATCGCGTGCCTCCCGAGCCGAGGGCCGGGTCCGCGACCGGCGGGGTGACGAGCGGATATTCGGGGGCCACGCCGTGGTCGACCGCCCACAGGAACCAGTTATCGACTGCGGTGCCGGTCAGCAGGATGCCGATGCCGCCGGTCAGCGGGCACAGCACCGCGAACCACCACGCCCAGCGATGGATCGACTCCATCGTGGCGTTGAAGCCCATGGTCCAGCGCCAGAACAGCGCCGCGCGCTCCGATGCCGTGCCGCGGTCGAGCACTTGCTCGATCTCGCGTTCGCCGCCGAAGCGGCTGACCGCGAGGATCGTCGCGCCGTGCATGGCGAACAGCAGCGTCGATCCGTAGAGGAACGCGATCGAGAGCATGTGGAACGGGTTGTAGAAGAGGTTGCCGTAGCGGATCGAGAACGCCGCGGTCCAGTCGAGGTGCGGGAAGATGCCGAACGGCACCGCCTCGCTCCAGCTGCCCATCAGCAACGGCCGGATGAAACCGAGCGACAGGTAGAGGAAGATCGCCGACGCGAAGGCCCAGGCGACGTGCGTTCCCATGCCGAGCGCGCGGGCGCGGCGGTACATGCGCACCCACCACAGCAGGATCGCGGTGGTCAGGAAGAAGCCGGCGATCAGCCACCAGCCGCCCTCGTTGAGCGGTGGCAGGACCTTGAGGCCCCATTCCGGCGCGGGCGGCTCGAGCGCCAGCCACGGCAGCTTGCGGACGAACTGGATCGGGTCCCAGTTGACCGAAGCCATCATGTTGAGACCGATGATCTCGATGGCGATGAAGCCGCAGAGCAGCGAGGCGAGGCCGGTCCAGCCGAGGTAGATCGGCCCGACCTGCGCATCGCCGAAGCGGCCGAACAGGTGGACGAAGGTCGCCCCGCTTCGGGTGTAGGGACCGCGTGGGAGCGGCACGCCCGGGTAGGCCGGAGCGTGGATTTGAACGCGGGTGAAGATGTTCTGATATTCGGGCATGTCGACGTCCTCGCCTTAGCGCCAGATCGGGAGATCGAGCCACCAGGTCCACCATTCCGGCCAGCCACGGGTCCAGAAGGGGCCGCTGATGATGATGCAGATGGCGCTCCAGAAGGCCGCCGAGAGGGCCAGGAACAGGCCGAGGCGGTGGATGCCGAGCGTGCCGATCGAGTAGCCGATCGTGTCGCGGAAGAAGGTGTTCTCGTGCTCCGGCGTCTTGACGGTCTCGCCGGGCGCCGGGTTGACGGCCGACAGGACGAGCGATCCGTGCAGCGCCAGCGCCAGTGTCGTGGTGAAGAAGAACGTCACCGCGATCATGTGCGCCGGGTTGTAGTGGAAGTGCAGGTACTGGTAGCCGGTGTTCGACACCCAATCGAGGTGACTGATGATGCCGTAGGGGAAGCCGAAGCCCCAGGCGCCCAGCAGCACCGGGCGGATCACCACCAGCGAGAAGTAGGCGAAGATCGCCACGCTGAAGGCAAAGGGCACGTGCAGGCCGATGCCGAGCTTGCGGCAGATCTCGACCTCGCGCAGCGCCCACGAGCCGAACGCGCCGAGCGCGCAGACCGTGATGAGCTGCCACAGGCCGCCCTCGCGCAACGGCGCCAGGGTGAGGCCGTAGCTGATGTCCGGCGGCGCGATGCTGATCTTCCAGGGGTTCCAGGTCGGGCCGATGGCGGCCCCCCACATGATCAGGGCGATCCCGACGAACGAGAAGAAGATGGTCGTTACGCCGAAGAAGCCGACGTAGAACGGCCCGACCCAGAAATCGAACAGGTCGCCCCCAAGGAGCGTACCGCCACCGACCCGGTACTTCCGTTCAAAGCTGAGCATTGCCATAGTCGCTTCTCCAGAATGATTGGCCGGAAAAGGCGGACGAGGCCTGGCATTGATCCGAGCCTCGTCCACTCTAGTCGTGCGGCCTCGCTATTTCGGCGCAGCCACGGGGGGCTTTGCCTTCGGGCCTTCCAACCAGTTGAACCGGTCGGTGCTGAGCAGGATGAAGTGAATCACCAGCGCCAGCCCGAACAGGAAGGTGAACAGCGCGATCAGCGTACGACGCGGATCGAACAGCAACCAAAGTCGCCACATTTTTCCCTCCTGTTATGCGAGGAACGTTACGAGTGACGCGAAGGTGGTCGTCGCACCATCGATCACCTGGGCTCCGTAGCCCTTTGCCGACGGCAACCACGGGCGCCACATCCACGCGAGGATGTGTGCGACGATCGCGATAGCCGTGAAGGCGAGGAAGCTCGTCACGAAAATTCCGTGGAACTCCCTCGCTTCGCTCTCGGTCAGTCCCGATAGGGACCCCGCTTTCCTATCCATGTCTGCCATTTAGCTCTCTCCTGACTCCTGGCCTTCTGGCCGTTACCGCGACCACCCGCGCGGCGGGGATCACGCCGCCCGTCCTTCCGCCAACCCGATCCGGGCAGCGGCGACGCACGACTCCGTGACCCTGTCCTGTCCCAGTCGCCGGGCCTCGCGCTCCGCTACGTCGCGCATGCGCTTGGCCGCCGAGATCCGGACCAACACAGGGTGTTCCTCAAGCATTTCGTCGAGCCGCCGCTGCGCGGCCTCGTCCCACGGCAGCTCCCGGTGCAGGCGCGACGGCGTCGCCTCGACCTTGTCGAGGGCGCCGGCCAGCGGGAGGATGTGGAACAGCGCGTCGAACAGCGCGTTGCAGACTTCCTGGACGATGTAGGTGGCGCCGGCATAGCCCATGAAGGGCGTGCCGGTGTGGCGCCGCACGATCGCGCCGGGGAAGGATGCCGGGATGAACATCGCCCGGGCGCCGGTCTCGGCGAGGTACATGCGCTCGTTGAAGCTGCCGAACAGGATCAGCGGCGGCTTCTCGGCCAGGCTCTGGCGCACCGCCTCGTTGTCGGGCTTGACGCCCGGCCGGCGCGCCACCGAGAGCGTGCAGGGCAGGCCCATCTCGTCCTCGAGGAAGTGGCGGACGCCGCGGGCATAGGTCTCGTTGGCGACGATCGCGAAGCTCGCGGTGGCGAAGAAGTCCTGCGTCACCGAGCGCCAGAGGTCCCAGATCGCCTTGATGGTGGTGTGCTTCTCGCGCTCGATGAACGGCTCGGGATCGAGCCCGAGGATCTCGCCCAGCGAGCGCAGGAACTTGGTCGTCGAGTGCAGCCCGATCGGCGCCTGCAGGTAGGGGCGGTCGAGCGCCTCGCACAGCATGCGGCCGAACTCGCGGTACAGGCAGACGTTGGCGTCGGCATCGCCCAGCTTCTCGACGTCGGCGAGGTGGCTGCCCAGCGGGAACACGAGGTTGATCTCGGCGCCGATGCCTTCGACCAGCCGGCGGATCTCGGCGAGGTCCGAGTAGGTGTTGAAGTGGCCGTAGATCGGCCCGATCAGGTTGACCCGCGGCTTCTGGCCGGCGGCGCGCGGCTTCGGCTTCGACGCGCCCTTCTTGGGGCCGAATTCCTTCCACAGCCAGTACATCGCGCGGTCGGCGCTCTGCCACTGGTCCTCGTCGATGGTGCGCGGCAGGAAGCGCTGGATCGAGGTGCCCTCGGGCGTGACGCCGCCGCCGATCATCTCGGCGATCGAGCCGGTCACCACGACGCTCGGCTGCGACGGGTCGAGCGTCTTGTGGGCGCGGCGCATCGCCTGCTCGGTGCCGTGCTGGCCGAGCTCGTCCTCGGACAGGCCGGTGACGACGACCGGCAGCTCGTGCGGCGGCAGCGCGTCGGTGTAGTGCAGCACCGCGGTGACCGGCAGGTTCTCGCAGCCGACCGGGCCGTCGATGATGACCTGCAGGCCCTTGATGGCGGTGAAGACGTAAACCGAGCCCCAGTAGCCACCGGCGCGATCGTGGTCGAGGACGAGCATCAGCCGACGTCCCCCATCTTCTTCGCGTCGGCCGCCAGGCGGCGCGCGTAGCGCGCGCTGAACTCGGGCCGATCGCGCGGCACGTCTTCCCAGATGCCGGCCGCGTTGCCGCTGCCGACGCCCTCGAAGAAGGCATTCATTTCGTCCATCCGCGCCTTGCCGGCGACGGCGGCGTTGACGACCTGTGCCAGCGAGCCGGCGCCGGCCGGGCCCATCAGCGGTCGCGCCGAGATCAGGTTGGTGAAGTAGAGCGCCGGCGTAGCGCTCTCCTTGGCCTTCTGCACGACCGGCGTGGTGCCGATCGCGAGGTCGGGCCGGAACTCCTGCAGCGCCGCGAGATCCTGCTCCAGCGAGGCGCGGTACTGGACGTGAACGCCCCTGGCCTCGAGCCACTCGGCGTCGGCCGCCGACCAGGCGGTGCGCGGGCAGGCGGTGCCGACGTAGCGCAGGTCGGCGCCGCTCTCGACCAGCAGGCGCGCGACGATCAGTTCCGAGCCCTCGTAGCCCGACATGGTGATGCGCGCCTTGATCGGGCAGGCGGCGAGCGCGCCGCGGATCGCCGGCAGGACCGCGTTGCGGGCAGCGTCGATGCTGGCCCGCGCGACGCCGCAAGCCTGGCCGATGCGCTCCAGCCAGTCCGACGTGCCGTCGTGGCCGACCGGCGCCGAGCCGACGATCGGCCGGCCGGCCGTCTCGAACTCGCGCATCGACGCGGTGTAGTGCGGATGCAGCGCGGCGACCGCGGCGCAGTCGAGCGCGGCGTAGAGCTCGCGCCACTCGCGGGTCGGCACGACCGGCCCGGCGGCCAGCCCCATCGGCTGCAACAGGCGGCCGATCCCGATCGGGTCGGCCGGGAACAGTTCGCCGACCAGCGTCACCGTCGGCAGCTCGGCGCGGCCGGCTCGCGGCGCCGCCACCGGGCCCTGCTCGGCCTCGGTGCGGGCGTAGCGCAGCATCGCGGCGGCCAGCACGTCCTTGGCCTCGGCATGGGTCGGCACGCCGAAGCCCGGCACGTCGATGCCGATGATGCGGACGCCGTTGATCTCCTTGGGCAGCAGCTGCAGCGGCACGCCCGACGCGGTCGGCACGCACAGGCTGGTGACGACGATGGTGTCGTAGTGTTCCGGGTCGGCGAGCTTGAACACCGCCTCGCGGATGTCCTCGAACAGCTTGCCGGTGACCAGCGTCTCGGAGTTGAACGGCACGTAGCCGACGCTGCGGCGCGCGCCGTAGAAGTGCGAGGTGAAGGTCAGGCCGTAGACGCAGCAGGCCGAGCCCGACAGCACGGTGGCGGTGCGCCGCATGCGCAGGCCGACGCGCAGCGAGCCGAAGGCCGGGCACATGCTCTGCGGCTGGTCGTGCGGTCCCGCCGGGTAGTCGGCGGCGTAGCGCGCCAGCGTCTCGCTCTTGCCCGCCGCGGCCGCGGCACGACGCATCTCCGCCTGGCCGCCGTGGCAGCCGGCGCCGTCGAGGACGGCCGCGGAGGATTTGGCGTGGGCGTTCACATCGACCCCATCAGACCGTGTCGTAGACCACTTCGAGCGACGGCTTCTCGACCGTCACGCCGCCGCGCATGTCTTCCTGGCTGGCCGGCTCGAGCTTGACGTCGCGGCCCACCGTGTCGCTCGCGAACAGGCCGAGCAGGCCGTCCTGCGTGAGCGGGGTCGGGCGCATCGGCGGCGCCTCGGCGACGTTGGTCGCGAGCAGTTCGAACAGCGGCGCCCACTCGGTGCCGGGCCGGCCGATGATCTGGTAGTTGGCGCTCTTGCGGCGGATGTCCTCGTGCGCCGGCACCGAGGCCAGCACCGGGATGCCGGCGCGCTCGGCGAAGGCGCGGGCCTCGCCGGTGCCGTCGTCCTTGTTGATCACCATGCCGGCGACGCCGACGTTGCCGCCCAGCTTGCGGAAGTACTCGACCGCCGAGCAGACGTTGTTGGCGACGTAGAGCGACTGCAGGTCGTTCGAGCCGACGACGATCACCTTCTGGCACATGTCGCGGGCGATCGGCAGGCCGAAGCCGCCGCACACCACGTCGCCCAGGAAGTCGAGCAGCACGTAGTCGAAACCCCACTCGTGGAAGCCGAGCTTCTCCAGCAGTTCGAAGCCGTGGATGATGCCGCGGCCGCCGCAGCCGCGACCGACCTCCGGTCCGCCCAGCTCCATGGCGAAGACGCCGTCGCGCTTGAAGCAGACGTCGCCGATCTTCACTTCGTCGCCGGCCGCCTTCTTGCGCGCCGACGTCTCGATGATGGTGGGGCAGGCGCGGCCGCCGAACAGCAGCGAGGTGGTGTCGCTCTTGGGATCGCAGCCGATCAGCAGCACCCGCTTGCCCTGCTGCGCCATCATGTAGGACAGGTTGGCGAGGGTGAAGCTCTTGCCGATGCCGCCCTTGCCGTAGATCGCGATGACCTGCGTTTCCTTCTTGGGCGCGGCGGTCGGCACGGGATCCGGCTCGATCGACGCCTCGGCGCGCAGCTGGTCGTGGAGGGAGTGCTTGGTCTGGACGTTCATGCGCAGTCCCTCCAGTCGAGAATCATCTTCAGGCAGGCGGGATCACCGAATGCGGTGCGGTAGGCCTGTTCGGCCTGCCGCGCGGCGTGGCGATGGGTGATCAGGCCGTCGAGCGAGAGACGGCCTTCCTCGATCAGCGCCTTGACGGCGCGCAGGTCGGGCTCGCGCCATTCCGCGGCGACGCGCAGCCGCGCCTCGCGCATGAAGGCGCCCGGGAAGTCGAAGCCGACGCGCTCGCTGTAGAAGCCCGCGAGCACGATCTCGCCGCCCGGCGCGAGGCGGCCGATCAGCGTGTCGAGGATGGCGGCGTCGCCGCTCACGTCGCACACCACGCCGTAGTCGCGGCGATCGTCGGATGCGGGATCGATCACGGCGTAGCCGTCGGCGCCGTCGCGTCGGGCCGGGTTGCTCTCCCACACCACCGGGGGCGGCGCGCCGGCGGCGAGCGCCAGGCGCGCGAGCAGGCGACCGAGCACGCCGTGGCCGACGATCAGCTGGGGATGGACGGCGGCGGGCGCTGCGGTCACGTGGTAGGCGGTGGCGGCCAGCGCCATCAGCACGCCGCGCTCGCCCAGCGCCTCGTCGATCGGCATCGCCTTGTCGGCGGGAACGATCAGTCGCTCGGCGGCGCCGCCGAACAGGCCGCGCACCTCGCCGAAGCAGCGCGCGCCGGGGACGAACACGCGCTCGCCGACGCGCGCGGTCGAGTCGGGGCCGGCGGCACTGACGCGGCCGACCGACTCGTAGCCGGGGACCAGCGGGTAACCCATGCCGGGGAACGGCGGCATGCGGCCACTCCACAACAGCCGCTCCGTGCCGGTGCTGATGCCACTCCACTCGACATCGACCACGACCTCGTCGGCACGCGGCGGAGCGAGCGGCAGGCTCCTGAGCGCGAGGTGCTCAGGCCGTTCAAGGACGACAGCAAGCGTGTCCATCGGGGGCCCGTCGGTAGGAGTGTCATACACAGTTGACGCTCCATAGTGTCAAGCAGACTACACGCCCTGTCTACCGGATTCGGACACGTTTCCCACCATCAACCGTGTCAACATAGGTTGACAGGTCCGACGCTCGCGAACCTGCCCGAATCCCGCCTCGACCATCATGCAGCGGATCTCTGACGGCCGGCGGGCGCGGCCGTTGCCCATCGCCAGCAGGTAGAACCCGAAGTAGGCGTCGCCGACCGGGTCGGGCCGGCGCTCGTCGATCATCGGCTCGGCGACCAGCAGCGTGCCGCCGGGCGGCAGCGCGGCATGGGCCCGCCGCAGCAGCAGCGCGGCCTGGTCGTCGTCGTGGTCGTGCAGCACGCGGACCAGCGAGATCACGTCGGCGCCGGCCGGCAGCGGCTCCTGGCGGAAGTCGCCGCCGATCGCCTCGGCCCGGTCCGCCAATCCGCGCTCGGCGAAGCGCCGGTTCGCCTGCGCCGCCACGGCGGGCAGGTCGAACAGCCGGAGCCGAAGCCCGGGCAGGCGGTTGGCGACCGTGGTGAGGAAGGTGCCGTCGCCGCCGCCGACATCGAGCAGGCATCGATGGCGGGCCAGCGGGTAGGCGTCGACGATGTCCTCGGCCAGCATGGCCTGCGACACCGCCATCAGCCGGCTGTACTTGGCCGCGTCCTCGGGCGCGACGCCGGTCCCGGCGCCGGCATAGGGCCAGAAGCGGCGCACGGCGGTGTGTGGCAGCTCGCCGCGCAGCAACGCGACGGGATCCTGCAGGTCGGCATAGAGCAGCGCGTGGTGCTCGACCATGGCGGCGATGCCGGGGTTGCCGACCGCGGCCGCGCCGAGCATGCCGAGGCCCCAGTGGTCCGGTCCGCGCCGCTCGACCAGGCGCAGCGACGCCGCGGCGGCCAGCAGGCGGGCGGCGGCCGCCTCGTCCATCGACAGGCGGGTCGCCACGGCCGGTAGCGTCATCGGCCCTTCGAACAGCAGGTCGAACAGGCGCAGGCGCACGCAGGCGAACAGCACCTGCGCGTAGACGAAGCCGGCGCAGACATCGAACAGCTCGCGGGCGCTGCGGCGGGCGATCGGGCGGGTGAGGGGAAAGCGCGCGGCCCAGCGCTGGAAGCGCGGATCGGCCAGCAGGCGGTCGCGCCAGCCGCGCCAGCCGCCGGACCCGCGGCCGGGCCTGTCGCGCAGGGTTTTCGCCGTCAGGGCCGGCGGCGGCTCGCCGCTCGCCGCGCCGCGATCAAGCGGCACGCTGGGCCAGCTTGGCGGGCAACAGCCGCCGGGCCTCGACGCGGATCAGGTTGTGAAGTTCGGCAGCGCCGGGACAGGTCGGGATCGTCTCGCCGACCTCGCCGATCAGGCGGTCGAGGCGGCCGATCGCGCCCTCGAGCCCGAGTTCGCGCACCACGCTCGGGCGGTCGAGCGCGAGGTCGCGGCCCGCCGGCTTGCCCATCTCCTCGGCGGTCGAGGTCGCGTCGCGGATGTCGTCGGCGACCTGGAAGGCCTCGCCGATGCCGTCGCCCAGCGCCCGCCACGGACCGGGATCGACCCCGGCCGCGGCCGCGCCGGCCATCGTCGCGGCGGCGAACAGCGCGCCGGTCTTGAGACGGTGGTATTGGGCGACGTCGACCGTCGGCTCGCATTCCCAGGCCTGGCCGGCGACGATGCCCCACGGCGTGCCGACGCCGGCGCTGACGCTCGCCAGCACGCTGCCGAGCCGCGCCGTCGGCGGCATGCGGGCCAGCACCTGGAAGGCCTGCACGATCAGCGCGTCGCCGGTCAGCACGGCCAGCGCCTCGCCGAAGGCGCGGTGCACCGAGGGCCGGCCGCGCCGCGTGTCGGCGTCGTCGAAGCAGGGCAGGTCGTCGTGGACCAGCGAGGCGCAGTGCAGCAGCTCGATGGCGACCGCCGCGGTCATCGGGATGCGCAGGTCGGTCTCGCCGCAGGACAGGGCGACGGCGAGGCACAGCCGGGGGCGCAGGCGGGCGCCGGCGGGGAACACCGCGTGGCGCATGGCCTCGTACAGGCGGGGCGGGCATCCGGGCTGCTTGGCGAGATCGATCGCGGCGGACAAGGCCTGCTCGATCCGAACGGAACTCTCCATCGAAGCCTCCTCGCGGGGCTAATCGGCCCGAGTGTAAATTTATCTTGTCATCGAGACGTGTCAATCAATATAGACAATCTTGGGTCGAACTCAATCGGCCAAGGGGGCGTTTCCCACCGTGAGAACCGACCGTGTCCTCGTCGTCGGTGCCGGCGTTGCCGGTCTGGTGACCGCCGCCCTGCTGGCCCGCGCCGGCCTGGCCGTCCAGGTGATCGAGCGGGCCGCCGGCCCTGGCGGCAAGCTGCGCCAGGTCAATCTCGGCGGCGCGATGGTCGATTCGGGCCCGACCGTGCTGACCCTTCCCGAGGTGTTCGAGGAAATCTTCGAGGACGCCGGCGCCCGCCTCGCCGATCACCTGTCGCTCCACCGGCTCGAAGTGCTGGCGCGCCATGCCTGGAGCGACGGCGCGACGCTCGACCTGTTCGACGACGTCGAGCGCTCGGCCGAGGCGATCGCCGCTTTCGCCAACCCCGGCGAGGCCGACCGCTTCCGCGCCTTCTGCGTCCGCGCGCAGCGCAGCTACGAGGCGCTCGACCGCGCCTTCCTGCGCGCCCAGCGCCCCAGCCTGCCGGGCCTGCTGCGCAACGTCGGGCCCGGCCGGCTCGGCGCGCTGTGGCGGGCGGCGCCGATGTCGTCGCTGTGGCGCGCGCTCGGCGAGCACTTCCACGACCAGCGGCTGCGCCAGATGTTCGGCCGCTACGCCACCTACAGCGGCGCCTCGCCGTTCGCCGCGCCGGCGACGCTGATGGCGATCGCCCACGTCGAACGCCGCGGCGTGTGGCGGATCGAGGGCGGCATGCAGCGGCTCGCCGAGGGCCTCGAGGCGGTGGCCCGCGCCCACGGCGCGATGTTCTGGTACGGCACCGAGGTCCGCGAGGTCCTGGTCGATCGCGGGCGCGCCGCCGGCGTCATGCTGGCCAGCGGCGAGCGGCTCAGAGCCGACGCGGTGGTGGTGAACGCCGATGCGGCGGCGCTGGCCGACGGCCTGTTCGGCAGCCTCGCCGGGGCCGCGGTGGCGCGACCGCCGCGGACGCGGCGTTCGCTGTCGGCCGTGACCTGGTCGATGCGGACACGGGCCGAGGGCTTTCCGCTGCAGCATCACACGGTGTTCTTCTCGCGCGACTACAAGGCCGAGTTCGACGACCTGTTCGCCGACCAGCGGCTGCCGCGCGAGCCCACGGTCTACGTCTGCGCCCAGGACCGGCCGGGCGACGACGGCCCGCCGCCGCCCGGTCCCGAACGACTGCTCTGCCTGGTCAACGCGCCGGCACGCGGCGGTTCCAATACGCTCACGCCCTCGGAGATCCACGCATGCGAGGACCGGATGTTCGAGGTGCTGAAGCGGGCCGGCCTGGTCCTGGAGCGGCGCAACGCGGTGTCGATGCGCACGACACCGCTGGACTTCGAGCGCCTGTTCCCGGCGACGGGCGGGGCGCTGTACGGACCGCTGCAACACGGCTGGCAGGCGTCGTTCCGCCGGCCGGGGGCGCGGACGCGGCTGCCGGGCCTCTACCTGGCGGGGGGCAGCACGCATCCCGGGCCGGGGCTGCCGATGGTGGCGCTGTCGGGCCGCCAGGCCGCTGCTTCGCTGATGAAGGACCTCGGTTCGACCGGGTCGTCGATCCCGGCGGCTATGGCTGGTGGTATGTCGACGCGCTGAGCGACGACGGCCGCAACGGCCTCGTGGTGATCGCCTTCGTCGGCAGCGTGTTCTCGCCCTACTACGCGGCGGCGCGGCGGCGCGGCATCGCCGACCCGCTCGACCATTGCGCCCTCAACGTCGCGCTCTACGGAAGGGGCGGGCGCTGGGCGATGACCGAGCGGCGCGCCGCCGCCGTTCAACGCAGTGCCGACAGCCTGGCGATCGGGCCGAGCCGCGTGACGTGGGACGGCGACTCGTTGTGGATCGAAGTGCGCGAGATCGCGGTGCCGCTGCCGCGCCCGGTGGTCGGCCGCGTGCGCGTGCGGCCCCTGGCGCTGGCCGACCGTGGCTTCGCGCTCGACGCGGCCGGCCGCCACCTCTGGCAGCCGATCGCGCCCGCGGCGCGGGTCGAGGTGACGTTCGATCGGCCGGGCCTCGCGTGGACCGGCTCGGGCTACGTCGACAGCAACTTCGGCAGCCGGCCGCTCGAGCAGGACTTCGCGCGCTGGAGCTGGGCGCGCGCCGACCGCGAGGATGGCGGCGCGGCGGTGACCTACGACGTCGAGCGGCGCGACGGCAGCCGCCTCGGGCTGGCGCTGAACTTCGACCGGCAGGCCCGCGCCACGCCGTTCGCGGCGCCCGCCGAGACCGTCCTGCCGCTCACCGGCTGGCGCGTCGAGCGGCCGGTGCGCAGCGATCCCAGCCATCGCCCGGCGGTGATCCGCACGCTCGAGGATTCCCCGTTCTATGCGCGCTCCGTCGTGTCGGCGCGCTGGGACGGCCAGCCCGTGACGGCGGTGCACGAGAGCCTGTCGCTCGACCGCTTCGACCGGCGCTGGGTGCAGGCGCTGCTGCCGTTCCGCATGCCGCGGACGTTGCGCTGAGGCCTCAGCGTTCCTTCGCGGCCTCGGCGACTTCTCGCTCGGCCTGGCGCTCGGCCTCGGCGGCCTTACGCTTGTCGAGCCGCAACGTGTAGAGCTCGACGACGCCCCAGCCGCCCACGAACGCGAGCACCACGAACAGTTCGATCAGCCCGTACCATTCGAATTCCACCGTCCGCCCCTAGGACGCGGCGACCCCGCCGCGCGACAGCGCGCGACGGTCCATCCGTTCCAGCCGCTCGAGCCGGTCGAACAGCGTGACCAGCCACGCGATGCGGCCCTCCCATGGCTCGACCGTCGGCGGTCGTGCCGCTCCGGCGGCGTCGACGAGGTAGCGCGCCTCGGTCAGCACGGCGGCCTCGCGCAAGCCATTGGCGGGCGCGGCCACGAACGCGTGGCGCGCCAGCAGCGCGAGCTTGGTGCGCGGCGGCACGACCGCGCGCGTCGCCACCGAATCGTGGCCTCGGCGTGTCACCTCGGTGCCGATCGCGCCGTACAGGGTACGCGCGGCGCGGATGCTGGGGCGACAGCCGGCCGGCAATGCCTCGATGCCCTGCTCGGCCCGCCGGTAGAGCGTGTCCGCGGCGGCCAGCACGCGGGCAATGACAGCGCCGATCGCCGGCGTGAAGCGCGGATCGGCGAGCCACGCCTCGGGATCGACGCCGGCCTCGCGCAGCCAGTGTCGCGGCAGGTAGAGCCGGCCGGCGCGCGCATCCTCGCCGACGTCGCGCGCCACGTTGGTCAGCTGCATCGCCATGCCGAGCTCGGCGGCGCGGGCGAGCACCGTCGCCTCGCGCCGATCCATCAGCAGCGACATCATCACGCCGACCGAGCCGGCGACGCGGCTGGCGTAGGCCAGCAGGTCGGACTCGGTGTCGTAGCGGCGGCCGGCGGCGTCCCAGGCAAAGCCCTCGAGCAGCGCGGCGGGCAGCGCGCGCGGGATGCCGTGGCGCGCCACGACGCGCGCGAAGGCGCGGTCGACCGGCCGGTCCTCGGGTTGGCCGGCATGGATGCGGTCGAGACGCCGCATCAGCAGGGCGAGCGCGGCCTGCGGGTCGTCGCCGAGATCGATCGCGTCGTCGGCCTCGCGGCAGAAGGCGTAGAGCGCGCAGGCGGCATCGCGCACCGCCGCCGGCAGGAAATGCGAGGCGGCGAGGAAGGTCCGCGAGCCGTGGCGCAGCGCGGCGCGGCAGGCGGCGAGGTCGGCCTGCGCGGCCGGTCCGTCAGGCCGCGGCGCGGGCATCGGGCACCACCGAATCGAGGACGCGGGCCGAAGACAGCACGCCCGGCAGGCCGGCGCCCGGATGCGTGCCGGCGCCGACGAGGAACAGGTTCTCGACCTCCTCGCTGCGGTTGTGCGGCCGGAACCAGGCGCTCTGGGTCAGCACCGGCTCGAGCCCGAAGGCGGCACCGCGGAACGACAGCAGCCGGTCCTGGAAATCCTGCGGCGTCATCATCCGCGACGTCACGATCTCGTCTTCCAGCCCCGGCAGCAGGGTGCGTGACAGGTGGCGCGCGATGGTCTGGCGATAGCCCTCGGCCGCCGTCTGCCAGTCTGTGCCGCTGCCGAGGTGCGGCACCGGCGACAGCACGTAGAACGCGTCGTGGCCGGGCGGCGCCAGCGACGGGTCGCTGGCCGTCGGACGATGCAGGTACAGGCTGAAGTCGTCGGCCAGCACCTTGCGCTGGAAGATGTCGGTCAGCAGCTCGCGGTAGCGTGGGCCGAGCAGGATGGTGTGGTGCGGCACGTCGGCGTAGCGGCGCCTCGTGCCGAAGTACCAGACGAACAGGCTCATCGAGTAGCGCGACCGCTCGATCCGCCGGTCGGTCCAGCGCCGCCGCGCGGTGGCCGGCAACAGGTAGCGGTAGGTCCAGGCCGAGCAGGCGTTGGAGACCACGATGTCGGCGTCGAGCGACTCGCCCGAGGCCAGCCGCACGCCGGTGGCGCGGCCACCGTCGACGGTGATCGACGCGACCTCGGCGCCGCAGCGCAGCGTGCCGCCCTGGCCGCGGATCAGGCCGACCATGCCCTCGACCAGCTTGCCGGTGCCGCCGACCGCGTAGGACACGCCCCACTTGCGCTCGAGGAAGGCGATCAGGGCGTAGATCGAGCTGGCGGCGAACGGGTTGCCGCCGATCAGCAGCGGGTGGAAGCTCAGCACGGTGCGCAGCCGCTCGTCGGCCACGAAGCTCGAGACCAGCCCGTAGACCGAGCGGTAGCCGCGCAGGCGGATCATGTCCGGCACGATGCGCGCCATCGTCTTCCACGATCCGAAGTCGACGTGGCCGAGCTGCTCGAAGCCGACGCGGAAGATCGCCTCGCTGGCCTGCATGAAGCGCTCGTAGCCGGCGACGTCGGCGGGCGAGAACCGCGCCACTTGCGCGCGCATCGCCTCGGGGTCGCCGCTGTAGTCGAACACCGCGCCGTCGTCGAAGCGCACGCGGTAGAACGGCGACACGGCCCGCAGGTCGACGTCGTCGGCGAGGCGACGGCCGCACAGCGTCCACAGTTCCTCGAACAGGAAGGGCGCGGTGACGATGGTCGGGCCGGCGTCGAAGGTGAACCCGTCCTGCCGGAAAACCGAGGCGCGGCCGCCGGCCTGGTCGAGCCGCTCGAGCACGGTGACACGATAGCCGCGGGCGCCCAGCCGGATCGCGGCGGCGAGGCCGCCGAAGCCGCTGCCGATGACGATCGCGTGGGGCCTCGTCCGGCCGTGGACGGTGTCGGGCATGGGGGCGGGTGTCACTCCGTACTGACACCGTCGACTGTAAACTTTACAAGACAGGCCCCGCAAGCCCTATCCCGGCGTCATCCCCGCCGCCTTGAGGACGATCCCGGCGGCCTCGGCCGGGCGTTCCTCGTGCATCAGGTGGCCGAGGTGGCGCAGGTACACGACCTCGGCGCCCGGGACCGCGTCGCGCAAGGCGAAGGCGTCGGTGGCCGGCACCGCGCCGTCGTCGCTGCAGGCGACCAGCACCAGGCGCGTCGCCAGGCGCGGCAGGTCGCGCTCGAGCGCCGGCAGGTCCCAGCCGGCCATCATGCCCAGCGTGCCCGCGACATGGCCGGGATTGCCGAACAGGCGAGCATAGAGGTCGAGGCCCCGGGAATCGATCGTCGAGCCGGTCTGCCGGATCAGCCGCTCGACGCTGGCGCGGCTGGCCGCGCCGTGGGCGAGCAGGCGCGGCACGAAGGGGTTGAGCGCGAGCAGCTTGGCGAGCGGCGCGTAGAACTGCTGCGCCAGCCCGCGGAAGGCGCGCAGCGCGCCGTTGAAGCTGACCAGCGCGTCCGGCGTGGCACGGCCGTCGAGGCAGAGGCGGGCGAGGATCGCCGCGCCGGCCGAGTGGCCGACGACGACGCTCGGCGCGACGCCGAGCGTGTCGAGCAAGTCGGCGACCGCGCCGGCCATGCCGGGCAGCGTCAGGCGGCGCGACGGCAGCGCCTGCGTGAAGCCGTGGCCGGGCAGGTCGGGCGCCACCACGTCGAAGTGCTGCGCGAGCAGGGGCGCGACGTCGCGCCAGCTGTGCGTCGCGCCGCCGGTGCCGTGCAGCAGCAGGCAGGTCGGCCCGCGGCCCATGCGCTGCACGTGCCAGGTCAGTTCCGACGCCTCGACGAAGCGGCTGGCCTCGCGCAACGGCCAGTCGGCGCCGTCGCGATCGAAGCTCAGGCGATCGCTCATGACGCGATGTCGTGCAGGAAGGAGTCGTAGGCCGCGAGGAAGGCCTGCGGCTGCTCGAAGTGGGGCAGCGCGCCGCCCTCGAACACGGTGAGGCGCAGGTTCGGCCGGTCGCGCAGCTGCTCGGCCCGGCTGTAGTCGACGAAGTCGCCCCGGGTGCCGTGCGACACCCAGGTCGGCAGGTCGAGCGCGCGGTACAGGTCGAAGGCATCGCGGCTGAACAGGAAGCCGCTCACGAAGTAGTAGGGCGCGTGGCGCGCCCCGGGCTGGCGCGCCGTCGTCCAGTCATAGGCCGCCAGGCCCTCGTCGATGTCGCGCGAGCCCCAGGTGCGGCGCAGGAAGTAGCGGATGCTGGCCTGCGTGGTGAGCAGCCGGAACAGCGCGCGGTTCCACAGCGGGAAGCGCACGAAGGCCAGCACGCCGGGCATGCCGTTGGGCGGCGGGCGGCGGCTGAGCCCGGTCGGGCTGACCAGCGCGAGGCTGCGCAGGGCGCGCGGCCGCTCGACCGCGGCGCGCGCGGCGAACTCCGACGACAGCGACAGCGCCAGCAGGTCGGGCGCCTCGTCGTGGCGGCGCGCGATCTCGTCGAGCATCGCCAGCACCGCGTCGGTCATCAGGCGCGGCGTGTAGGGCGCGTCGGGCCGATCGGAAAAGCCGTAGCCCGGCAGCTCGAGCGCGTAGACCGGGCGCTCGCCGCGGTAGCGGTCGTAGAGCGGCTTGACCTCGTAGGCCGAGGCGGCGGCGTTGATGCTGTGGACCAGCAGCAGCGGCCGCCCGCCGGGACCGTCGGCGTAGTAGTTCACGCGGCGTCCGCTGACCGTCAGCGCGTGGCGGGTGCCGGACAGCGCCGGTGCGAGTTCGGTCGCCATCAGCTCTGCCGGGTCGAGGCCTGGATCGCGCTCGAGAGCTCGTGCGATCCGGCATAGGGCAGAGGCAGGTAGCGCGCACCCATCTCGCGCGCCAGCTGCTCGGACTGGGGCCGCGGCCGCGGCGAGGTGTCGACGACCAGCGCGGTCGAACCGCCGGCGCGGAACAGGCGCGCCGCCGCGCCCGCCTCGCGCTCGGCCTCGGCCGAACCCGGCCGGCCGGCGCGTGTCATGTTGGCCTTGCCGTCGGTCAGGAAGACGACGTTGGCCGACTGGCCCTTGCGCACCACCGCGCGGGCCATCGCGCCGGCCAGGTCGATGGCGGCGGCGAGCGGCGTCGCGCCGCCGCCGGGCAGCCCGGCGAGGCAACGCTTGGCCCGCACCAGCGAGCGCGTCGGCGGCACGACGACTTCCGCCGCCGTGCCGCGAAAAGCGATCAGCGCGACCTCGTCGCGTCGCACGTAGCAGTCGGCCAGCAGCAGTTCGACCGCGCCCTTGGCCTCGGCCAGCCGGCTGAGCGCGGCCGACCCCGAGGCATCGACGACGAAGATCGTCGTGCTGGCGGTGCGCTGCTTGACGCGGGTCAGCCGGAAGTCGTCGGCGCGGATCTCGAGCCGGCCGGTTCGGGGGTCGGTGGCGCCGCGCAGGCCCTGCCACGGGGCCGCGGCGCGCAGCGTCTCCAGCACGTTCAGTCGCGCCCGGCCATCGGGCCGCCCGGCGCGCGTGCCGACCGCCCGGCCGCGTCCCGTGCCGCGCTTGGGCGCGCCGGCCCGACCGGCGGCGGGCGAGGGACGGGATGCCGCCACCGAGGACGCACGCAGGCTGGCCAGCAGGTGCGGCGGGATCGCCGCGCGCGCCGCCGCGAGCACGAGGTCGGCGAGCGGCGGCGGCTCGCCCGGCATCGAGTCGCCCGATTCGTTTGTCGAGTCGTCGCCCGAGTCGTCCATCGAGTCGTTCGAGTCGTTCGTCGAGTCGTCCGCTTGGGGCGGCGAGGCCGTCTCCTGCGGCGGCGCGTCTTCCCGTGGTGGCTCTTCCGCTGGCAGGCGGGTGGCGCGCGGCGCCAGCACGAGCCGGGCGGCGACCGCGGCGTCGCCCTCGTCGATGCGGGTCGCGCCGCGCAGCGCGGCATGGGCGCGCGCGACGCGCAGCGCCAGCAGCGGCGCGCGGATCGAGGCGATGCCGAGCGCCGTCGCGGTCTCGCACAGCGCGGTCGCGACGGCCTCGTCGGCCGTCACCTCGGCCAGGGAGTCCCGCGCCGCGGCGACCCCGTCGCGCGACCAGGCGAGGCCGGCGCCCGGGTCGTCCGCCTCGCCGGCGGCGAGGTCGATGGCGAAGGCCAGGCGGTCGACCAGGGGCGGCGCGAGGCGCTCGTCCTCGCCGATGCCCTCGTCGAAGGCGACGACGGCCAGCCGCGCCGGGTGGCGGGCGGCGATGCCGTCGCGCTCGACGACGACCGAGCCGGTGTCGAGCGTCGCGGTCAGGCGGGCGACGCTGGCCGGCGACAGCCGCTCGGCCATCGGCACCAGCACGATCCCGCCGTCGGCTTCGGCGAGCAGGCCGCGTTCGACCACCGGGCGGCGCGCTCGCAGCGTCGCGGCCAGGTCGAGGCCGCCGAGCAGCCGGTCGTCGGTGACGCCGGGCGGCAGCCGGCGCAGCGGCGTGCCTTCGGGCAGGAGGGCGGTCAGCGCCGCCAGCCAGTCGTCGCGCGCCGGTCCCCAGGGGCCACGCACCGCCGCGCCGCCGGTCCCGGCGGGATCGACGGCGAGCAACGCGGCCGCCAGGAGCGCGTCGCTCACGGGCCGAAGACTTCGCCGACCGCGCGCTCGATGCGGGCCTCGGACCCGGCCTCGTCGAGCGGGTCGCGACGCAGGCGATGGCGCAGCGCCGGGGCCGCGATGCGCCGCAGGTGGGCGAGGTCGACGGCGCGCGCGCCGTCCAGCGCCGCGAGCGCGCGGGCCGCGCGCATCAGCGTGAGCTCGCCGCGCAGGCCGTCGACGCCCAGTTGCAGGCAGAGCCGCGCGGCGGTCTCGAGCACCGTGTCGGGACAGTCGACGTCGGCCAGGCGACGGCGCGCCGACACGATCTTGCTGCGCAGCCGGCCGGTTTCCTTGTCCCATTCCCGCGCGAAGGCCTCGGGATCGCGCTCGAAGGCATCGCGGCGGCGCACCACGCTGACGCGGGTGGCGAGGTCGTCGGGCGAGCGCACGTCGACTGACAGGCCGAACCGGTCGAGCAGCTGCGGCCGCAACTCGCCTTCCTCCGGGTTGCCGGAGCCGACCAGCACGAAGCGCGCGGGATGGCGCAGGCTGAGGCCCTCGCGCTCGACCACGTTCTCGCCCGACGCGGCGACGTCGAGCAGCAGGTCGACGAGGTGATCCTCCAGCAGGTTGACCTCGTCGATGTAGAGGAAGCCGCGATGGGCGCGCGCCAGAAGGCCGGGCTCGAACGCCTTGACGCCCTGGGTCAGCGCCTTCTCGAGGTCGAGCGCGCCGACCACGCGGTCCTCGGTGACGCCGAGCGGCAGGTCGACGACCGGCACCGGCACCGACTGGGCCTTGAGCTTGCGCTCGCCGGCGCGGGCGCGGCACTCGGGGCAGAAGCCGGCGGGCGCCTCCGGGTCGCAATTGTAGCGGCAGCCGGCGACCACCTTCATCGGCGGCAGCAGCGCCGCGAGGGCGCGCACCGCGGTCGACTTGCCGGTGCCGCGGTCGCCGAACACCAGCACGCCGCCGATCGTCGGGTCGACCGACGCGGCCAGCAGGGCCAGCTTCATCTCGTCCTGGCCGACGATCGCGGCGAAGGGAAACGGTGTGCGCATCTCAGTTCGCTTGTTGCCCCCGGGCCATCGTATACCGTCCTCGCGTGCTCATTCGTCTCTCCGCCCTGCTCGCCGTGCTGGCGATCGCGCTGGCCTCGTGGCGCATCGACCAGGCCTCGGCAGGCCTGTCGATCGAGCACGGCCATCTTGGCACGATACCCTTCACCCTGTTCAAGCGCCAACACGACCGGCCGGCGGCGGTCGTCGTGCTGGCCCACGGCTTCGCCGGCTCGCAGCAGATGATGCAGCCGCTGGCCGTGACGCTGGCCAACCACGGCTATGCCGCGATCACCTTCGATTTCCCCGGGCACGGGCGCAACGGGACGCCGCTGCCGGGCGGGCGCGGCGACCACGAGGTGAGCGTCCGCGCGCTGCTGTCGGCGCTCGACGCGGTGGTCGCCTACGCGCGCGGCCTGCCGGGCGGCGACCGGATCGTGCTGGTCGGTCACTCGATGGGATCCGACATCGTGGTGCGCTACGCCTCGGCGCGTGCCGGGATCGCCGCCACCGTCGCGCTGTCGCTGTTCACGAAGGACGCCTCGCGCCCGCGCAACCTGCTGATCGTCGACGGCGCGTGGGAGCCGGAGATGCTGCACGATTTCGGCCGCGCGGCGCTGGCCCAAGTGGGCGGCGCGGCGGCCCGCGACGGCGTGACCTACGGCGACTTCGCGGCGGGCAGCGCCCGGCGGCTGGTGCTGGCCCAGGGCGCCGAGCATATCGGCGTCCTCTACGCGCGCGACACGCTGGCCGAGACCGTGGCGTGGGCGAACGCGGTCGCCGGACAGGCCCCGGACGGCGCGCTCGACCGCCGCGGGCCCTGGCTGGCGCTGCTCTATGCCGGCATCGTGCTGCTGGCCTGGCCGCTGTCGCGCCTGCTGCCGCGCCTGCGCGCCACGCCGCCCGGGCCGCCGCCGTCGTGGCCGCGGCTGCTCGCCATCGCCGGCCTGCCCGCGGTGCTGACGCCGCTCGTGCTGTGGCCCCTGCCGACCGACATCGTGCCGCTGATGATGGGCGGCTACCTGGCGCTGCACTTCGCGCTCTACGGCGCGCTGATGCTGGTGGCGCGGCGGCTGCTCGCGCCGGCCGCCGCGTCGGCCTCGCCGCCGCCGGCGACCCGGCCGCTGGTCGTCGCCACGCTGGCCGCGTCGGCCTTCTGCCTGCTGTCGATCGCCGTGCCGACCGACCTGCTGGTCACCAGCTACCGGCTCGATGCCGGCCGGGCGACCAGCTTCGTCGCGCTGTTCGTCGGCCTGTTGCTTTACTTCGCCGCCGACGAGGCGATGGTGCGCGGCGTGCCGGCGCGGCGCGGCGCCGGCGCGGTGACCGGGGCGCTGCTGCTGGTCTCGCTCGGCCTCGCGGTCGCGCTGAACCCGTCGCAGCTGTTCTTCCTGCTGATCATCCTGCCGGCGATGCTGGTCTACCTCGTGGTCTACGGCCTGTTCGCCCGCTGGATCGTGGCGCGCACCAACCTGCCGCTGGTCGGTGCGATCGGCGTGGCGCTGGCCATCGCCTGGGGCATCGCCGCGACCTTCCCGGTCGCCGCCGGCTGAGGCGGCCTCAGCGCCGCCAGCGGCCGGCGAGGTCGGCGAGGTGGGCGACCAGTCCCAGCCCGAGGAACAGCCCGATCCATGGCCAGGCCGCGCCGGTCAGCGCCGCCCGTAGGGCAAGCATCAGGAAGCCGCCGGCCAGCAGCACCGAGACCAGCGCCCGCGGGGGCAGGCCGCGCCCGGTGCGGCGGTACAGCAGGCCGAGGACCGCCGCCTCGGCGACCATGAGAACGAGGATCAGGTCGATGATCCGCCCGCTGGCAAACAGCTCCTGCACGATTCGCTCCTTCGCCGATGATCCGCCGGCCGGTTCGGCGCGTAACGGTTGCAAGCATGGGGGAAGCGCCCAACCGGCGCGGGGGGATGAGCATGCAGGACATTGCCGCCTATGTCGCCATCCTGACGGCCTTCGTCACGCTCAACCTGACCTGGAACGTCTTCGTGGCGATGGACATCTACCGCCGCGAACTGACCGTCCTGCTGGTCGACAAGCCGCGGGCGGCGCCGGCCGGGCTGTTCTACCTGTTGCATGCCGCCGGTATCCTCGTCTTCGCGGTGCAGCCGGCGCTGGCCGGCGGCGACTGGCGCAAGGCCATCGTGCATGGCGGGCTGTTCGGCCTGTTCACCTACGCCACCTACGACCTGACCAATGCCGCGACGCTGCGGCGCTGGCCGGGCTACCTGGTGGCGCTCGACCTGGCGTTCGGCGTGATCGTCACCTCGATCGCCGCGGCGGCCGGCTTCGCGGTGGCCCGCGCCATGGTGGGTGCGTCGTGACGCGGCCTCCCGACTACGTCGAGCGCCAGGCGCTCAACGACGAGGTCCACGCGCGGCCGCCCGAGCCGCTGCGCGCGCCGTCGCGGGTCTCGTACCTGGCGCTGCTGTCGCCGCCCGCGGCGCGGGCCGAGGAGCGTGCCTGCGTCGCCGCGCTGTGCGAGCGCTTCGGCGCGCCGCCGCCGTCGCCGACCGCCAACCATCACAGTGCCGACCTGCGCGACTTCGTGCTGGTGTGGGAGCGCCACTCGGAGTTCGTGCGCTACACCTTCATCGCGCCGGCGCACGTGCCCGACGCGCCGTGGGACGAACCGCCGGCGCTGTCGCTGGTGCCGCCCGAGTGGCTGGCCGCGCTGCCCGGCCAGGTGATCGTCGCCACCCACGCCATCCTCGCGCGTGACCTCGGCGACCGGCCGCACGGCGAGATCGCGACGGCGATGTTCGAGGGCAACCTGCTGATCGGCTGCAACGTGGCGGGCGGCGCCGCCTTCGCCTGCACCGACTTCCGCATCCACGCCGACGGCTTCAGCCGGCTGCTGATCGACGACCGCGGCCTGACCAGCCGGCAGGCCGGCCGCACGCTGCAGCGCCTGCTCGAGATCGACACCTATCGCATGATGGCGCTGCTCGCGCTGCCGGTGGCGCAGGCCGCCGCGCCGTTCGTCGCCGAGTGCGAGCGCGAGCTGAAGGGAATTGCCACCGCGCTGGTCGCCGCCGCCGAGGACGACGAGCCGGCGCTGCTGAAGCGCCTGACCGAGCTCGAGGCGGCGATCGCCGGCCGCAGCGGGGACAACGAGTACCGCTTCAGCGCCGCCGCCGCCTACTACGAGCTGGTCCATCGCCGCATCGCCGAGCTGCGCGAACAGCGCGTGCCGGGCCTGCAGACGTTCGGCGAGTTCATCGAACGCCGCCTCGCGCCGGCGATGAACACCTGCCGCTCGATGGCGGCGCGCCAGGACCGCGTGTCGGCCCGCGCGGCGCGCGCCACGCAGCTGCTGTCGACCCGCGTCGACCTCACGCGCGAACGCCAGAACCAGGCGATCCTGCGCGCCATGAACCGCCGCGCCGACATCCAGATCCGGCTGCAGTCGACGGTCGAGAGCCTGTCGGTCGCCGCCGTCACCTATTACATCGTCGGCCTCGTCGCCTATGCCGCGAAGTCGGCGGCGGCGTGGGGCCTGCCGGTCAACTACGACCTCGCCATCGGCATCAGCATCCCGGTGGTCGCCATCATCGCCGCGCTCGGCCTGCGCCGCGTCCACCACCTGGTCGCCCACCGCGACTCCTGACAGCCGGCCAGAGGGCCTCCGAGTGGGCCGGCTCAGGCCACCAGGCCCAGCGGCTGCGCCGCCGCCGGCGAGGCCGGCTCCCAGCGCGACCCGCCGGCGTAGCGCCAGGCCATCCGGCCGGCCTCGTCGAGGGCGAACAGGTGCAGCCAGCCATTGTCGAACAGCGCCGCCACGTTCGGGTGACGGTCGAGGATGTCCGACATCGCCTCGCGCGGCGCCTCGATGCAGACCGACAGCCGCAGCGGCTCGTGCGCGTAGCGCTCGCCATCGTGCACCGACTGCCACGGCAGTCCGGCGCGCAGCAGCCCGCCATTGCCCTCGACGACGCCGATGCCGCCGGTGACGTTGTGCAGCAGCTTGTTGCCGCCGCCGAACAGCTGCGGCGCCACGGTCGAGCCGTAGTACTGCAGGCTGATCCAGCTCGCGACGACCACCGGCGCGGTGAGGATCAG
>JAIUOX010000070.1 GCA_020160955.1 Pseudomonadota bacterium | reverse complement strand
CGCCGAGATCAAGAAGCACACGAAGACCCTGGGCGGCTCGATCATCAACATCTCGTCGATCTCGGGCATCATCGCCGGCGCCAACATGGCGGCCTACAACTCGGCCAAGGCCGGCGTCCGCCTGCTCAGCAAGTCGGTGGCGCTTCACTGCGCCAAGTCGGGCTACAACATCCGCTGCAACTCGGTGCATCCGACCTTCATCGACACGCCGATCCTCGACAAGTACCGCGACCGCTTCGGCCAGGACCTGATGCAGCAGAAGCTCGGCAAGCAGGTCCCGATCGGACGCCTCGGCCGGCCGGAGGAAGTGGGCTGGGCGCTGGTCTTCCTCGCCTCCGACGAATCGAGCTTCATGACCGGGTCCGAGGTCGTCATCGACGGCGGCATCTCGGCGATGTGACGACAACGGGAGGAACGGGATCATGTTGCTGTCGCTCGACGGACGTCGCGTCTACTTCGACCTGGCCGGCCCGCAGAACGCGCCGACCGTGTGCTTCACGCACTCGCTGAACGCCGACGGCGGCATGTGGGTCGAGCAGATGGTGCCGCTGCTGGCCGCCGGCTACCGCGTGCTGCGTCTCGACATGCGCGGTCACGGCGGCAGCGCCCCGGTCGCCGGCGACTACACGATGGACGGGCTGGCGGCCGACGTGAAGGGCGCGCTCGACGTGCTCGGCATCGCCAAGGTGCACTACATCGGCCTGTCGATCGGCGGCATGATCGGCCAGGGCTTCGCGCTGGCCAATCCCGATCGCCTCCTGACCCTGACGCTGTGCGACACCCAGCCCTCGACCCCGCCCGGCTCGGCCGGCACCTGGGAGGAGCGCAAGGCCACGGTGCGCAGCAAGGGCCTCGCCGCGCTGGCCGACAGCACGATGGAGCGCTGGTTCACCGACGAGTTCAAGCAGGTGAACCCGGTGCGCTGGCGCGAGGTCCGCGACACGATCAGCGGCACGACGCCCGAGGGATCGGCCGGCTGCATGTCGGCGATCCAGCACTTCGACTACCTCGACCGCCTGCCGACCATCAAGGCGCCGACGCTGGTGATCTGCGGCGACGAGGACCAGGGCACGCCGCCGGAGCGCAACAAGCTGATCGCCTCGAAGATCCCGGGTGGCCGCTACGAGGGCATCGCCCGTGCGCGCCACCTGCCCAACGTCGAGCGCCCCGACGCGTTCAACAAGATCATGCTCTCCTGGCTCGCCGCCAACCGGTAGGACCTTCCATGGATTTCGCCTTCTCCGAGGACCAGCTCGCCATCAAGGACAGCGTCGCGAAACTGTGCGCGCAGTTCGACGACAAGTACTGGCTGAAGAAGGACAAGGAAGGCGGCTTCCCGGACGACTTCTACAAGGCGATGGCCGATGCCGGCTGGCTCGGCATCGCCATGCCGGAGGAGTACGGCGGCTCGGGACTCGGCATCACCGAGGCGGCGCTGCTGATGCAGACGGTGGCCGAATCGGGCGCCGCACTGCAGGGCGCGTCGGCGATCCACCTCAACATCTTCGGGCCCAACCCGATCGTCGTGTTCGGCACCGAGGAGCAGAAGAAGCGCATCCTGCCCGACATCATCAAGGGCAAGGTCAAGGGCTGCTTCGCGGTCACCGAGCCGGACGCCGGGCTGAACACCACGGCGCTCGACACGCGGGCCGAGCGCGACGGCAACGGCTACGTCGTGCACGGCAAGAAGGTGTGGACCACGACGGCGCAGGTCGCCGACAAGATGCTGCTGATCGCCCGCACCACGCCCAAGGAGAAGTGCAAGAAGGCGACCGATGGCTTGTCGCTGTTCTACACCGACTTCGATCGCTCGAAGATCGAGGTGCGCGAGATCGAGAAGATGGGCCGCAAGGCGATCGACACCAACCAGATCTTCATCGACGGCCTCAAGGTGCCGCTCGAGGACCGCATCGGCGAGGAAGGCAAGGGCTTCCACTACCTGCTGCACGGCCTCAACCCCGAGCGCGTGCTGATCGCGGCCGAGGCGATCGGCATCGGCAAGTCGGCGCTGGCGCGGGCCACGCAGTACGCCAAGGAGCGCATCGTGTTCGGCCGCCCGATCGGCAAGAACCAGGCGATCCAGCACCCGCTGGCCGAGAGCTGGATGGCGCTGGAAGCCGCCAACCTGCTGACCTTCAAGGCGGCGTGGCTGTACGACAACGGCAAGGAGTGCGGCGCCGAGGCCAACTCGGCGAAGTACCTGGGTGCCCGCGCCGCCTACGACGCCTGCGAGCGCGCGGTGCTGACCCACGGCGGCTACGGTTACGCCAAGGAGTTCCACGTCGAGCGCTTCCTGCGCGAGGTCATGATCGCCCGCATCGCGCCGGTCAGCGAGCAGCTGATCCTGTGCTACGTCGCCGAGCGCGTGCTGGGCCTGCCGAAGAGCTACTGAGAGCGACGCCCTAGTCGCTCCCGGCGGCGCCGCGTAGGGTGGCGGCATGGAACCCCTCCCCGCCTCCGTCCTGCCGCCCGGCATCCGCTCCCGCATCCTGCCGGGCATCAACGGTCTCGATGTCCACGTGCTCGAAGCCGGCTTCGAGACCGCCGGCCGGCCGGCCGTCCTGCTGCTGCACGGCTTTCCCGAACTGGCCTACAGCTGGCGCAAGGTGCTGCCGGCGCTGGCCGCCGCCGGCTACCACGCGATCGCGCCCGACCAGCGCGGCTATGGCCGGACCACGGGCTGGAGTGCCGACTACGACGGCGACCTCGTGCCCTTCCGGTTCCTGAACCTGGTGCGTGACGCGATCGGCGTGCTGTTCGCGCTCGGCCATCGCACCGCCGAGGCGGTGATCGGCCATGACTTCGGCGCCTCGGTGGCGTCGCTGGCCGCGCTGGTGCGGCCCGACATCTTCAAGCGCATGGTCCTGATGAGCGCGCCCTATGGCGGCCCGCCCTCGGTGCCGTTCGACACCGCGAACGGCCCGGCCCCGGCGAAGCCAGCCGACATCCACGCCGCCCTGGCCGCCCTGCCGCGGCCGCGCAAGCATTACCAGTGGTACTACTCGGAGCGCCCGGCCAACCAGAACATGTGGAAGGCGAAGCAGGGACTGCACGCCTTCCTGCGCGCCTACTACCACCACAAGAGCGCCGACTGGAAAGCCAACCAGCCGTTCGAGCTGCAGGCCTGGACCGCCGAGCAGGTGGCGCAGATGCCGACCTACTACATCATGGACCTCGCCGAGGGCATGGCCGAGACGGTGGCGAAGGAGATGCCGTCGGCCGCCGAGATCGCCGCCAACCGCTGGCTGACCGAACCGGAGCTGGCGGTGTACAGCGGCGAGTACGGCCGCACCGGGTTCCAGGGCGGGTTGAACTGGTACCGCGTGCGGACCTCGGGGCAGCACAATGCCGAGCTGGAGGTCTTCACCGGCCGCACCATCGACGTGCCCTCGACCTTCATCTCGGGACGCAACGACTGGGGCATCTACCAGTCTCCCGGCGCGATCCGGCGCATGCAGACGGTGGCCTGCACGAAGATGAAGGAGATCCATCTCCTCGAAGGCGCCGGCCACTGGGTGCAGCAGGAGCAGCCCGACGCGGTCAATCGCCTGCTGCTATCCTTCCTGCGAACGTCCTGACCGCCAGGTTCACTCCGGCTCGATGCCGGCCGCCTTGGCGATCTCCTTCCAGGTCGCCAGCTCGCGCGTGATGCGCTGGGCGAAGGCCTGCGGAGACTCGCCGCCGGCCTCGCTGGCGAGGTCGCGGATCTTGGCCTTGACCTCGGGTTCGGCCAGCACCGCGACGCAATCGTCGCGCAGCCGCTCGGCCAGCGCCGACGGCAGGCCACCTGGCCCGAACATCGAGAACCACGCCGACTGGTCGACGCCCGGTGCGCCGATCTCTGCCATGGTCGGCAGGTCCGGCAGTTCGGCCAGCCGCTTGCCGCTCGAGACCGCCAGCATCTTCAGCGTGCCAGCGCGGTGCTGCGACATCACCGTCAGCGGGCTGGTCAGCCCGACCGGGATGTGGCCGCCGGCCAGCTCCTGCATCATCGGCGCGGCGCCCTTGTAGGCAACGTTCTCGATCTTGAGCCCGCTGCGCAGCCGGAACAGTTCGCCGACCATGCGCGTCGTGTTCTCGGTGCTGCCGAACTGGTACTTGCCGGGGTTGGCGCGCGCCGCCGCCACGAACTTCTCGGCGGTGTCGAAGCCCGCCTTGGGCGAGCCGACCAGCGCGATCGCGCCCATGACCAGCGTGGTGACCGGCGTGAAGTCCCGCTCGGTGTCGTAGGGCAGGGTCTTGGTGGTGAAGGGATTGATGGTGTGGGCGCTGGTGGTGATCAGCAGCGTGTAGCCATCGGGCGCTGCCTTGGCGACGATGTCGCTGCCGAGGATGCCGCTCGCGCCGCCCTTGTTGTCGATCACGACCGTCTGCTTCCAGCGCTCGGCCAGCCGGGGCACGACCAGGCGGGCCACCAGGTCGGTGCCGCCGCCCGCCGGGTAGGGCACGACCACGCGCACCGGCTTCGTGGGATAATCCTGCGCCCGCAGCACCGCCGGAGCGGCGACGACCGAAGCGGCGCCGGCCACGAAGTCGCGGCGGCCAAACCTTGTCTTGATCATGGTTCCCTCCCCGGGGATTTTGCTTGCCGTGACCCTAGGCGTCCCGGCCGTCGGGTCAAGCGTCCGTCCACCCCGGAGTATCGACATGGAACGCCTGCCCGAGTCCGAGCTGTTCACCTCGCCCCTGACCTTCATGGGCGTGCCCTACGGCCGGCCAGGGCCGGGCTGCCGCGCGGCCATCCTGGGCATCCCGTTCGACTGCGGCACCCACATGCGGATCGGCGCGCGCGGCGGCCCCGACTCGGTGCGCTGGCAGTCGTCGCTGATCCGCCGCTTCGGCTCGGCCGCCGACTTCGACCCGGTCGCGGCGCTGGGCCTGGTCGACTGCGGCAACGTCAAGCTGACGCCCAGCCAGATCCTCGACGCCTTCGAGCGCACCGAGCAGGCCGTCGACCGCATCGTCGAGGCGGGGGCGATCCCGGTCACGATCGGCGGCGACGGCTCGGTGACCGTGCCGGTCGCCCGCGCCGTCGGCAAGAAGCACAAGAAGATGGCGGCGCTGCACATCGATGCGCACACCGACTCCTACCCCTACGACGACAGCGAGAAGTACAACGCCGCCACCCAGTTCACGCACGTCGCCGAGGAAGGCCTGGTCGATCCCGAGTTCTCCTGGCACGTCGGCATCCGGGGCACGACCTACGCGCAGCACGTGGTGCCGCGGGCGATGAGCCTCGGCTACAAGGTAGTGACCACTGACGAGCTGGTGCGCGGCGGCTTCGCCCAGCGCATCGCCGAGTTCCGCGATCGGGTCGGCAAGCGGCCGGTCTACCTGTGCTTCGACATGGACGTCTTCGACCCTTCGGTCGCGCCCGGCGTCTGCACCCCGACCTGGGGCGGCCTGACGGCGCGCGAAGGCATCGACCTGCTGCGCTGCCTCACCGACCTCAACATCGTGGCGGTCGACGTCAACACGGTGAGCCCGCCACAGGACGTCAACGGCATGGCGGCCCACCTGTGCGCCCACGTGATCTACGAGACGCTGGTGCTGCTCTGCCGGCAGATGGGGCTCGACGGCAAGGCCTGACGTCCGACGTCCCGGGCGACCCAGCCCTCCGCCTCCCGCATCGGTCGGCCATTGATGCGCCGGCCGGTTCGCTCCACGGTGCGGGCCAGCGGAGGGCCTCATGTTCGACCTGGTGATCAAGGACGCGGAAATCCACGACGGCGCCGGCAGCGCCCCGGTGCGCGGCGATCTCGGCGTCACCGGCGGCCGCATCGCGGCGGTCGGCGGCACGCTCGGCACGGCGAAGGAGACGGTGAAGGCCGACGGCCTCGCGCTGGCGCCCGGGATCGTCGATGGACACACCCACTACGACGCGCAGGTCACCTGGGACCCCTATGTCGATCCCTCGCCGGCGCTGGGCGTCACCACGGCGATCCTCGGCAATTGCGGCTTCACCATCGCGCCCTGCAAGCCCGCCGACCGCGACCTGACGATGCGCCACCTGACGCACGTCGAGGGCATGTCGCTCGACGCGCTGCGCGCCGGCATCCGCTGGGACTTCGAGAGCTTCCCGCAGTACCTCGACATGCTGCAGCGCCAGGGCGTCGGGCCGAACGTCGCCTGCTTCGCCGGCCACTCGGCGATCCGCACCTTCGTGATGGGCGAGGAGGCGACCGAGCGCGCCGCCACCGACGAGGAGATCGCGGCGATGGCCGCCCAGGTGCGCGAGGCCATGGCGGCCGGCGCCGTGGGCTTCGCGACCTCGACGGCGGAGGCGCACAACGGCGAGGGCGGCAAGCCGATGCCGTCGCGGCTCGCCGACGATCGCGAGATGCGCGCGCTGGTGCGCGCCATGGGCGAGAGCGGGCACGGCGTCTACATGCTGACCAAGGGCAGCAAGACGACCATCCCCTACCTCGAGGAACTGGCCGCCGAGGCGCGCCGCCCGGTCGTGATCGCCGCCCTCTTCCATTCCAACACCAACCCGACCGCGGCTTTCGCGACGCTCGACCAGGTCAATGCCGCGCGCGGCCGCGGCCGCGATCTCGTGGCCCAGACCTCGTGCTGCCCGCTCAGCATGGATTTCACGTTCCGCAGCCCGTACCTGTTCGAGATGATGCAGGCTTGGAAGCCGGTGATGGCGGCGCACGGCGACGCGGCGCTGGCGGGCATCTACCGCGATCCGTCGTGGCGCGCCGCGGTGCGGGCCGAGATGGAGAGCGGCCGCGGCCGGCTGCTGTTCAACGGCGAGTGGGACAAGCTGTTCGTGATCGAGGTCGCCCGGCCCGAGAACCGTGCCATGGAAGGCAAGACGCTGGGCGCCCTGGCGCGCGCGGCGGGCAAGGACCCGTTCGACTTCATCCTCGACCTCGCGCTGTCGGAGAACCTCGACACGATGTTCGTGGCGCAGCTCCTGCACAACGACGAGACGGCGGTCGGCCGCATCCTGGCCGATCCCAACACCCACATCTCGCTGTCCGACGCCGGCGCCCACCTGACCTTCTTCTGCGATGCCGGCTTCGGCCTGCACCTGATGGGCCACTGGAGTCGCGACCTCGGCGTGCTCGACCTGCCGCAGGCGGTGCACCGCCTGACCGGCCAGCCGGCGAAGCTGTTCGGCCTGCGGGACCGCGGCCTGCTGCGCGAAGGCTACGCCGCCGACCTGATGCTGTTCGATCCGAAGACGGTGGCGCGCGGCCCGCGCACCCGCGCGCACGACCTGCCGGCCGGCGCGGCGCGCCTCACCGGCACGGCGATCGGCCTGCACGGCGTCTGGGTCAATGGCAACAGGGTCGCCGACGCGGGCGGCCTGTGCGCCGATCCCGCGGCGCGCCCCGGCGAGGTCATCCGGCACTTCGCCGCCTGACGGCGGAGTGCTAGAACCCTCGGGCCCAGGGAGGACGAGGAAATGGCAGTCGAGATCGGTCACTACATTGACGGCAAGCGCGTGCCGGGAACCAGCGGCCGCACCGGCGAGGTCACCAACCCCGCCACCGGCGAAGTGACCGGCAAGGTCGCGCTGGCCTCGACGGCCGAGATCGGCAAGGCGGTCGAGATCGCGCGCAAGGCGCAGCTCGCGTGGGCCGCGACGCCGCCGCTGCGCCGCCAACGCGTCATGTTCAATCTCAAGAGCCTGATGGAAAAGCGGCTCGACGATCTGGCGCGACTGATGACGTTGGAGCACGGCAAGACGATCGACGACGCCAAGGGCGAGGTCGGTCGCGGTCTCGAGGTGGTCGAGTTCGCCTGCGGCATCGCCCACCACATGCGCGGCGACTTCACCGAGCAGGTCGCGACCGACATGGATTCGTGGTCGATCCGCCAGCCGCTGGGCGTCGTGGCCGGCATCACGCCGTTCAACTTCCCGATCATGATCCCGTGCTGGATGGGCGCCATGGCGGTGGCCTGCGGCAACGCCTTCCTGCTGAAGCCGTCGGAGAAGGACCCCAGCGCGCCGATGCTGCTGGCCGAGCTGTTCGCCGAGGCCGGCCTGCCGCCGGGCATCTTCCAGGTAGTGAACGGCGACAAGGAGGCGGTCGACGCGCTGCTCGCCCATCCCGACGTGCCGGCGATCTCGTTCGTCGGCTCGACCGCGATCGGCGAGTACGTCTACCACCAGGGCACGCAGCGCAATAAGCGCGTCCAGGCGCTGTGCGGCGCCAAGAACCACATGGTGGTGATGCCCGACGCCGACCTCGACCAGGTGACCGACGCGCTGATCGGCGCGGGCTACGGCGCGGCCGGCGAGCGCTGCATGGCGATCTCGGTCGCCGTCGCGGTCGGCGACGTCGGCGACCGGCTGATCGAAAAGCTGGCGCCGCGCGTGGCCGCCCTGAAGGTCGGCCCGGGCATCGACCCGCAGTCCGAGATGGGCCCGCTGGTCACCCGCCAGCATCGAGACAAGGTGATGGGCTACGTGAACCAGGGCGTGAAGGAAGGCGCCAAGCTGGTGGTCGACGGCCGCGGCCTCAAGCTGCAGGGCTACGAGAACGGCAACTTCATGGGCGGCTGCCTGTTCGACAACGTCACCAAGGACATGACGATCTACAAGGACGAGATCTTTGGACCCGTCCTGTCGGTGGTGCGGTCGAAGAACTTCGACGAGGCGATCGGGCTGGTGAACGACCACGCCTACGGCAATGGCACGGCGATCTTCACGCGCGACGGCGACGCCGCGCGGACCTTCGCCAACGGCGTGAAGATCGGCATGGTCGGCATCAACGTGCCGATCCCGGTGCCGGTTGCCTACCACAGCTTCGGCGGCTGGAAGGCTTCGATCTTCGGCGACCACGGCATCTACGGCATGGAAGGCGTGCGCTTCTACACCAAGCTGAAGACCATCACGGCGCGCTGGCCGACCGGCATCCGCTCGGGCGCCGAGTTCCATTTCAAGGCCCGCAACTAGCAACGGGCAAACGCAGGGGGAGACTTATCGTGTCCGAACTCGAGATCATGGGCGTTCCGTTCAGCAACTACGTGCGCTCGGTGCGCATGCTGTGCGAGGAGAAGGGCGTTCCCTACAAGCTGACGCCGTCGCTGCCGCAGTCGCCGGAGATCAAGGCGGTGCACCCGGCCGGCCAGATCCCGGTGGCCAGGCACGGCGACGTGAACCTGTTCGAGTCCAAGGCGATCGCGACCTACGTCGACCGCGCCTTCCCGGGCCCGATGTTCATTCCCAAGGACCCGGTGGCGCACGCCCAGGTCGAGCAGTGGGTGTCCTACGGCAACGTCAAGGTCGACCGCTGGATCATGCGCGAGTTCGTCGTGCCGTCGGTGTTCTTCGACAAGGCCAAGGGCCCCGACACGGCCAAGATCAACGCCGCCCTTCCCGAGATCGAGAAGTGCTGCGCCGCCCTCGACGCGGCGGTGGCCAAGACCGGCTACCTGGTCGGCAACGAGCTGACCTACGCCGACATGAACGTGCTGCCGATGCTGGCGACGCTGCAGAACTTCCCGGCCGGCAAGGACCTGGTCGCCAAGTTCCCGGCCCTGTCGGCCTACGTCACCAAGCTGACCGAGCGCCCGTCCTACAAGAACACCGCCCCGCCGCCGCGGAAGTAGCGCCGGAGGCGCTATCCCGACCGGAGCGCGCAGCGCGTAGTGGAGGGATCCGCTACCGCCGCGCATCCTCCGCGATCATCGCCGCGCCCTTGTCGGCGATGACCAGCGTCGGCGTGTTGGTGTTGCCCGACGTGATGGTCGGCATCACCGAGGCGTCGATCACCCGCAAGCCCTGCAGGCCAATCACCCGCAACCGCTCGTCGACCACCGTCGTGGGATCCGAGGGCAGGCCCATCTTGGCGGTGCCGATCGGGTGGAAGATGGTGGTGCCGATATCGCCCGCCGCCTTGGCGAGCGACGCCTCGTCGTCGCCGACCGACGGGCCGGGCAGGTACTCCTCCGGCACGAAGGGCTGCATCGCCGGCTGCTTCATCAGCCGGCGCGTGACGCGGATCGCGTCGGCCGCGACCCGGCGATCCTCCGGCGTGCTGAGGTAGTTGGGCGCGATCACCGGCTTGTCGGCCGGGTCGGCCGAGCGCAGGCGCAGCGTGCCGCGCGAGGTCGGCCGCAGGTTGCAGGCACTGACCGTGATGGCGCCGAAGCGGTGCAGCGGCTCGCCGAACTTGTCGAGCGACAGCGGCTGGACGTGGAACTCGATGTTGGCGCGCTCGTGGTCGGGCGACGAGCGCGTGAAGATGCCGAGCTGCGACGGCGCCATGGTGAGCGGTCCCGACTGGAACAGCGCGTACTGCAGCCCCATCAGCGCCCGGCCGACCAGCGAATGGTAGGTCGTGTTCAGGGTCTTGGTGTTCTGGACCTTGAAGATGGCGCGCTGCTGCAGGTGGTCCTGCAGGTTGCGGCCGACGCCCGGCTTGTCGAGCACCGGGGCGATGCCGTGCTCGGCCAGCCATTCGGCCGGCCCGACGCCCGACAGCTGCAGGATCTGGGGCGAGCCGATCGCGCCCGCCGCCAGGATCACCTCGCCCTTGGCGCGCGCCTCGACCAGCCGGCCGCCCTGGCGGAAGCGCACACCGACGGCGCGTTTGCCCTCGAACACCACGCGTTCGACCAGCACGCCGGTTTCCAGCTTCAGGTTGGCGCGGCCCAGCACCGGCTTCAGGAACGCCGTCGCCGTCGACAGCCGCACGCCGCGCTTCTGGTTGACGTGGAAGTAGCCGACGCCCTCGTTGTCACCGGTGTTGAAGTCGGTGCTGGGCGGCACGCCCATCTCGGTCGCCGCGCGCGCCACCGCGTCGAGGATGTCCCAGCTGACGCGCATGCGCTCGACCTTCCACTCGCCGCTGCCGCCGTGGTGCTCGGTGTCGCCGAGGAAGTGGCCGTCGAGCTTGCGGAATACCGGCAGCAGGTCATCGTAGCCCCAGCCGGCGAGGCCGAGCTGGCGCCAGTGGTCGTAGTCCTGCGCCTGGCCGCGCATCGAGATCATGCCGTTGATCGCCGAGCAGCCGCCGATCACCTTGCCGCGCGGGTAGTTGAGCGCCCGGCCGTTCAGGCCCGGCTCCTTCTCGGTCTGGAACATCCAGTCGGCGCGCGGGTTGCCCATCGCGAACAGGTAACCGACCGGGATGTGGAACCAGATCCAGTTGTCGCGGCCGCCGGCCTCGAGCAGCAGCACCCGCTTGCCCGGGTCGGCCGAGAGCCGGTTGGCCAGCACGCAGCCGGCCGAGCCGGCGCCCACCACGATGTAGTCGAAATCGCCCTCGAGGCGGGTGGCGGCGGTCTCGGTCACGGCGACGGTTCTCCAGGATGGCTGACGATACCCGGCGCGTCGGGATCGCACCACGGCACCTCGTATCGGCGGTTGATGCGCTCGACCGGCCGGACGCCGGGATCCTCGTCGAGCAGCGCGACCCGCAGGATGACGGTCGGCCGGTCGGGATGGTCGGCCACGATCTGCGAGCCGCAGGTGCCGCAGAAGCGGCGCAGCTTGCCCGGCGAGGACTGCCAGGTCCGCACCGCGTCCTCGCCGCGCAGCCAGCGGAAGCCGGCGCGCGGCACCGTGGCGTAGACGTTGCAGGGCGCGGCGTGGGCCTTGCAGCAGGATGGGCAGGAACACAGGCCGATCCGCAGCCCCTCGGCCGGCGGCTCGGCCTCGAAGGCGACCGCCCCGCACAGGCAGCTTCCCCTCATCCGGCTTCCTCCCCCTGTCAGTCGAAACCGCACCCTTGCCGGCCCGACCGCGCGACGCGCAGAATTCCGGGCATAAATAAACGGGAGCGAAGCATGCAGTACAACCGCATTTCTGCCGACTGCCATCTCGACCTGCCGTGGATGCCGCCCGACCTGTTCACGTCGATGGCGTCGAAGGAAATGAAGGACCGCATGCCGTTCGTCGGCGACACCGACGAGGGACCGAAGTGGATGGCGAAGAACGGCGCCACCTTCGGCTTCAAGAACGGCGTCGGGCCGTCCGGCGCCAAGTTCGTTCCCGGCAAGCACCACAGGGTCGACGTCATGGCCGAGACCGGCCTGTATGCCGACGGCGCCAAGGACATCCGCCGCGTCTCCGACCCGCACCTGCGCATCAAGGACCTCGACCGCGACGGCGTCGACGCCGAGGTGATCTACGGCATCCTGGGCGCCGCCGGCCGGCTGGGCGATCGTGACGCGGCCAACGAGATGCTGCGCATCTACAACGACTGGCTGAAGGACTTCTGCAGCCACTATCCCGACCGCCACATCGGGCTGGCCTGCCTGCCCTACGGCGACATCGACGCCGCGGTGTCCGAGGTCTACCGGGTGGCCAGGCGCGGCGGCCTGCGCGGCCTTGAACTGTCGTGCTCGTGGGACATGGAGCCGATGTGGCACCCGATGTGGGAGCCGCTGTGGAAGGCGGTCAACGACGTGCAAATGCCGCTGCACTTCCACACCTTCCCGAACGTGCCGCCGGACACCATCGCCAAGCATCCTGGCCGGGTCGGCCGCTCGGTGTTCTTCACCATCGTCTCGGGCTTCCAGATGAACCTGGTGAACATCCTGGCGGCGATCATCGCGGCCAACGTGCTGGAGCGCTATCCCAACATCCGCATCGCGTTCGGCGAGTCGGGCTGCGGCTGGATCCCCTACGCGCTCGACCGCATGGACTTCGAGTGGGAGGACCGCTTCACCGACCTCGGCCTCAAGATGAAGCCCTCGGACTACTGGCGCCGCCAGTGCAAGGCGACGTTCCAGTACGACCGGGTCGGCGCCAAGCTGATCGACGACATGGGCGCGGAAAGCCTGATGTGGGGCTCCGACTACCCGCACGGCGACGGCGTGTGGCCGCACTCCGACCAGTACATCAAGGAGCAGTTCAAGGACGTGTCGCCCGAGGTGACGCGGATGATCACCTGCACCAACGCGGCGAAGTTCTACGGGCTGGTCAACTGACCGGCCCGACGGCGGCGCTTACGCGAACGCCTTGAACGTGATCAGCGTGAAGGTGTCCTTCACGCCCGGCAGCGTCTGGATGCGGCTGGTGACGAAGTGGCCGATGTCGGTCTTTTCGTCGAGGTAGCACTTCATCAGCAGGTCGTACTGTCCGGAGGTCGAGTAGACCTCCGAGATCTGCTCGACCGCCACGGCATCGTCGGCGACCTCGTAGGCCTTGCCGAGCTCGCACTTCACCATGACGAAGATCGTCTGCATGGCTAGCGCCGGGCGAGGAACGCCGGCACGTGATCGCCGAGACCGACCGGCGACGGCTCGTCGCGCTCGTGGCGACGCTCGCGCCGCGGCTCGCGCTGGTCACCGCGCGGTTCCGGCCGACGCTCGCGCGCCGGGCGCTCGCGCGGCGCGCGCTCGCCGGACGCCTCGGCCCGGGGCTCGCGGGACTCCCGCGGCTCTTCCGAACGACGCGGACGGTGCTCGCGCTCGGGACGCGGCGCCCGCTCGGCCCGCGGCTCGCGGGCTTCCCGCGGCTCGCGCGCTTCCCGGGGCTCACGCTCCGGACGGGCTTCCCGCTCGGGACGCGGCTCGCGCTCGGCGCGCGGCTCGCGCGCTTCACGGTCGCCCCTCGGCTCACGCTCGGCGCGGGGCTCGCGGGCTTCGCGCGGCTCGCGCTCGCGGCGCGGCCGGTCGCTGCTGCGGCCACCGCGGCCACGGCCGCGGCCTCGACGACGACCGTCGCCTTCCTCGAACGCCACGGTCTCCATGCCGGGGACCTCGACGCGCGGGATGGTCGTGCCGATCAGCTTCTCGATCGCGTCGACCAGGTAGCCTTCGTCCGGCGACGCCAGGGTGAAGGAGTGGCCGGTCTTGCCGGCGCGGCCGGTACGGCCGATGCGATGAACGTAGTCCTCGGGCGAGAACGGCACGTCGAAGTTGAAGACGTGGCTCATGTCGTTGATGTCGAGGCCGCGGGCCGCGACGTCGGACGCCACGAGGATCTGGATCTCCCCCTGCTTGAACTTCTCCAGCGTCTCCATGCGGGCCGGCTGGCTCATGTCGCCGTGCAGCGCTCCGGCGTTGAAGCCGTGCTTCTTCAGCGAGCCCTGCAGGATCGCCACGTCCTTCTTGCGGTTGCAGAAGACGATGGCGTTCTTGATGTCCTGGTCCTTGATCAGGTTGCGCAGGGCTTCGCGCTTGTCGGCTTCCGGCACGACGCACAGGCCCTGGACGATGTTCTTGGACGCCGAGGCCGGCGGCGCGACGCTGACCTCGCGCGGGTTGCTGAGGAACCGGTCGGCCAGCCGCTTGATCTCCGGCGGCATGGTGGCCGAGAAGAACAGGGTCTGGCGCAGCGGCGGCAGCAGCGAGACGATGCGCTCGACGTCGGGAATGAAGCCCATGTCGAGCATGCGATCGGCTTCGTCGATGACCAGCACCTTGACGTCGTTCAGCAGCACCTTGCCGCGCTCGAAGTGGTCGAGCAGGCGGCCCGGCGTGGCGATCAGGACGTCGGCGCCGCGCTCGAGGGCGCGCTCCTGGTCGTCGAACGAGACGCCGCCGATCAGCAGCGCCATGTTCAGCTTGTGGTTCTTGCCGTAGATCTCGAAGTTCTCGGCCACCTGGGCGGCCAGTTCGCGGGTCGGCTCGAGGATCAGCGACCGCGGCATGCGCATCTTGGCGCGGCCTTCCGACAGGATGTCGATCATCGGCAGGACGAAGGAGGCGGTCTTGCCGGTACCTGTCTGGGCGCATCCCAGCACGTCGCGGCCCATGAGCACGATCGGAATGGCCTTTTCCTGGATCGGCGTGGGCTCGGTGTAACCCTTCTCGGCGACGGCCTGCAGAACCGGGGCGCTCAGCCCCAAACTCTCAAAACTCATTTAATTTCCGTGACTTAGCCCCTGCTTCCGAGGGGCCCTGGAGCGGTCTCGCAAGGCCCTGGGGAGTTGGGCCGGACCGCTGGCGGCCCTCATATGACCCTTGGACAGGCCCGAGTCAATGCAGGCCGGGCGCGGGTCAGGGCCGCGCCCGGGGCGGGGCCCGGGGCGCGGCCTAGCCTTTGATCTCGATCTCGACGAACACGAATTCGAAGGGGTTGGGATTGATCACGTCGTGCTCGGTCCCGTTCAGGCGGGCGTACGAGACCCCGGCCCGCAGCGGCGCCGGGACGGTCATCTTGCCGTCGAAGATGTGCAGGTCGCCGGTCGTCATGGGCACCACGACGTAGTCGCGCTCGTGGCGGTGCCAGCCGGTGTGGCTGCCCGGCGGGAAGCGCCACTCGGTGACGATGACGCGCTCGTTGTCGACTTGAACAGTGGGCTTGGCGAGGGGACGGGTGTCGGTGCTCATGGCGAAAAGCTAATGGCCCCCCGCGCATTTGTCAGGTGACAGGACGCCTCGCCTGGTGAAGTGTGCATATGCACATGAGCCCGCCTGCCCACCCCCTCCTCACCGCGCCGATCGGCATCAGCCTGTGGCGCCTCGCCGCCCCCACCACCGCCGTCATGGTGGCGCAGACCGTGGTCGCCATCGCCGAGACCTACATCTTCGGCCGGCTGGGAACCGACGCGCTGGCGGGCTTCGCCCTGGTCTTCCCGTTCATGATGATGATGACGATGATGGCGGCCGGCGGCATGGGCGGCGGCGTCGCCGCCGCGATGGCCCGCACGCTCGGCGCCGGGCGGCGCGAGGATGCCCGCGCGCTGGTCGTCCATGCCCTGCTGCTGGGCGCCGCGCTGGCCTGCCTGTTCACCCTGCTGGCCTGGACCGCGCTGCCGTCGCTCTACCGGCTGCTGGGCGGCGAGGGCCGCGCGCTCGACCGGGCCCGCGAGTACTCCAACGTCCTGTTCAGCGGCGCGCTCGCGATCTGGGCGAACTTCTTCCTCTCCGCCCTGCTGCGCGGCGGCGGCGACGCGGCGACGCCCGGCCGCTACATGCTGCTGTCGTCGGTGGCACAGATCCCCCTCTCCTACGTCCTTGCCCTGGGGATCGGCGACTGGCCGGGTCTCGGCATGGCCGGCCCCGCCCTGTCCTCGCTGTTCACGTCGCTCGTCTCGGCGCTGCTGCAGGCCCGGGCGCTGTGGCGCGGCAAGCTGGGCTTCGTGCCGGTGCTGCGGGTTCGCCTGCAGGGCCGCCTGTTCTGGGACATCCTGCGGGTCGGCCTGATCGCCTCGTTCTCTGCCTTCACCGCCAACCTGACGGCGATGCTGGTCACCGGCCTGGTTGGCCGGTTCGGCATCGCCGCCCTGGCCGGCTACGGCATCGGCGTGCGGCTGGAGTTCATGCTGGTGCCGCTGGCCTTCGGCATCGGCTCGGGCCTCACCACCCTGGTCGGCGTCGCCGCCGGCGCCGGCCAGTGGCAGCGCGCGGTGCGGGCGGCCTGGATCGGCAGCCTGACCGCGGCCGGTGCACTGGGCGTGTGCGGCTGGATACTGGCCTTCGTGCCCGAGGGCTGGGCGCGGCTGTTCACCAGCGATCCCGAGGTCGTCGCCGCGACGGTGGGCTACATCACGCGGGTCGCGCCGTTCTACTGCCTGTTCGGGCTGGGCATGACGCTGAGCTTCGCCAGCCAGGGCGCCAACCGCATGAAGGCGCCGTTCGCCGCGGGCCTCGCCCGGCTGTTCGTCGCCACGATCGGCGGCTGGACCGCGGTCGAGGTGCTGGGCTGGGGCCTGGCCGGCGTCTACGTCGCCGTCGCCGCCGGCATGATCACCTTCGGCGGCCTGATCGGCGGCCCGCTGCTGATCAAGCCGTGGGGGCCGCACCGGGCGAGGCTGAAGCCCTCGCCCGCCTGAGGCGACGCGCTAGCGCGCGCCGATCTTGCGCAGCGCGCGGTCGATCCACTGCGCGCCGATCTTCTCCTGCACGCCGTTCTGGCGCAGCCGCTGGCGCAGCCCGGCGAAGTCGACCTGGTCCAGCTCCTGGTCCTGGTTGTAGCAGGAGAACACCACCGTCTCCTTGCCCGTCACCGGGTCGCGGTGCAGCTGCAGGCACTGGGCGCAGATCTCCTTCATCATGCACTGCATGGGGGAGTTGATCGATCCCAGCGCGCGATGGCCCGGCTTCAGGAACGGCGCCAGCACGCCGTGACGCGCCGCGCGCACGGCGTTCATCATGCCGTCCGAGCCGATCGCCACGATGCGGTCGGCATCCTTGAACGGGATCGTCTGGTCGCCCAGCTCGCCCGCCGCGTAGAGGCGCATCGCCTCGACGATGTTGGTGACCACGGCGCGGTCCTGCGGCCGGCGCGGCGTGAAGGCCGGCCCCTCGTCGCAGGCCCAGATCACGACGTCGGCGGCCGCTTCGATCTCCTCGATCTTGTAGCGGTCGCTCGGCTTCTTGTAGCCCGCGAAGTACAGCACCTTGCTGCCGGCGGCGCGGAACGCCTGGCCGATCGAGAACAGCACGGCGTTGCCGAGGCCGCCGCCGGCCAGGATCACCGTCTCGCCCGGCTCGATCTCGGTCGGCGCGCCGGTCGGGCCCATCACGATCACCGGCTCGCCCGGCTCCAGCTGGGCGCAGAGGTCCGACGAGCCGCCCATCTCGAGCGTGATCAGCGACAGCAGCCCCTGCTCCTTGTCGACCCACGCGCCGGTCAGCGCGAGGCCTTCCATGGTCAGCAGCGTGTCGTCGACCTTCTTCGAGCGCGCCTCGTAGTTCTGCAGCCGGTAGAACTGGCCAGGCTCGAAGTTGCGCGCCGCGGCCGGCGCCTTGACCACGACCTCGACGATGGTCGGCGTCAACCGGTCGACGCGCACCACGGTGGCGCGCCAGCGCGCGTTGGCCTCGGCCAGGATCTCGGCCGGCGTGCGCTTCGCAGCCGGCAGCGCGGCCATCACGCGGGTCAGCACCGGGTAGCCCTGCTTGGCGCCGCCCATCGCCTTCACGACGTTGCCGGCGAACGACGGGTGCAGGTCGCCGAAGAACGACATCGAGCGGCCGTCGGCGGCGCGGTGCATCAGCACGCGGACCTCGGACGGCTTGGCGACGCGCTCGGGCGTCACCGGGTTGCCATCCTCGTCGAGGGCGCGGAAGTACTTGCCGTCGATCACCGCGTGGGCGGCATCCTCGCGCGCCAGCACGGTGTTGGGCTGGGTGCCCGCCGCGACCAGGATGGTGCGCGCCGGCAGCGTCGCCTCGACCTTGCGGCCTTCCTGCTCGCCCGCCAGCTTGAGCGCGCAGGCGTGGCCGTTGGCATCGACCTCGACGGCGACCGGCGACAGGCCCTCGGCGAAGCGGATGTCCTCCTCCAGCGCCTTGAACACTTCCTCGTGGTTCAGCGTGTAGGACGGTGAATCGATCAGCCGGCGACGGTAGGCGATGGTGACGCCGCCCCAGCCATTGACCAGCCCGGCGATGTTCGGCGCGCGGCCCTCGCGCGCCGCGGCAGAGCGCTCGGCGCGGATCGCCTGCGCGTGCGCCAGGAACTCGGCGGCGATCTCGCGCTCCTCCGGGTTCATCGCCGCCATCACCGCGGCCTCGCCGCGCTCGGCGACCAGCGTCTCGTGGCGGTGCAGGAACTTCTCGACCTGCAGCGGGTAGTAGGCGAGCGACTCGGTGGCAGTGTCGATCGCGGTCAGGCCACCGCCGATCACCACCACCGGCAGGCGGATCTGCAGGTTGGCGATCGACTCCTTCTTGGCCGCGCCGGTCAGCTGCAGCGCCATCAGGAAGTCCGACGCCGCGCGCACGCCGCGCGCCAGGCCGTTCGGCATGTCGAGCACGGTCGGCTTGCCCGCGCCGGCGCACAGCGCGACGTGGTCGAAGCCCATCGCCAGCGCGTCGTCGACCGTCACGGTGCCGCCGAAGCGCACGCCGCCGAACATCGAGAACGAGGCCCGCCGCTCGAGCAGCAGCCGCACCATCTTGAGGTAGTTCTTGTCCCAGCGGACGGTGATGCCGTACTCGGCGACGCCGCCGAAGCCCGCCATCGCGCGCTCGCCGAGGTTCTCGCGCAGGCTCGCCACGTCGGCCACCGCGTCGAACGGAGCACGGCTGCCATCGGCCCGCACGCCCGACTGGCCGAGCGGCAGCGGCTCGATCTTGAGCCCGTCGATCGCCACGACGGTGTGGCCGTCGTTCATCAGGTGGTGCGAGAGGTTGAAGCCGGCCGGCCCGAGGCCAACCACCAGCACGGTGCGGCCCGTCGACGGGCGCGGCAGCGGGCGGCGCAGGTTGAGCGGATTCCAGCGGGTCAGCAGCGAGTAGATCTCGAAGCCGTACGGCAGCGCCAGCACGTCCTTCAGGGTGCGGGTCTCGACCTGCGGGATGTCGACCGGTTCCTGCTTCTGGTAGATGCAGGCCTTCATGCAGTCGTTGCAGATGCGATGACCGGTCGCCGCGAGCAGCGGGTTGTCGACCGCGGCCATGGCCAGCGCGCCGATCGAGAAGCCCTCGCTCTTCAGGAGGTTCATCTCCGAGATCTTTTCCTCGAGCGGGCAGCCGGCCAGCGTGACGCCGAACGGCGACTTCTGGAACGCGCCGGTCTTGCGGTCCTTGAGACCCTTCGAGCAGCTGTCCTTGCCCTGGTTGTGGCACCAGATGCAGTAGTTCGACTGGTCGAGCGCCTGCACGAGGTCGCAGCCCTGGTCGGTCAGCGCGAAGCCCTCGCGGGGACGCAGCAGCGGCCGCGGCAGGCGCATGCGCGTCACGCCGTCGACGACCTCGGTCTCGATCGGCACGAGGTGCTCGACGTCGAGCTTGTGCGGCACCTTGAACAGCGGGCCGGCGCGGTGACGCGCCTTGCCCTCGGGGGCATGCAGCGCCCACGCCGCGTAGCGCGCGAAGGCATCGATCGCCGGCGTCGGAGTCGCGACCTTGAACTCGGGCCCGGCCGCCTCGCGCACGGCCAGCGCGAAGGCCAGTTCGAACGCCTCGACATCGCCCGCCCACGCGAGCGACGCCGGCAACGCGGCCGCGACCTCGGCGCCGTCGAGCGCCGCGGCCTGCTCGGGCTTGATGGCGCGGGTGACGTAGCGCTGCACGAACAGCCGCTTGCAGTCGAAGACCGGCGCCAACCGGTTGTGCTTCGACCGCAGGGCGGCAGCCTCGGCGGCGACGCCGAACAGCTGGCCCACGAAATCCTCGAGCGGGCGCGCGAGCTCGATCAGCAGGTTCGACTCGTCCTTGTCGGCCAGCGAGTCGGGCGCGGCCCGGGCGGCGAGCAGGCGGGCATGCAGTTCGACGTGCGCGCCCTTCAGCCAGTCGACGAAGGCGGCATCGAGACGGACCAGGCCGTCCCTGTCGTACAGGTCCGTGAAGCCAAAGCCTTGGCTCAGCGCGAGCGACGTCATGTCAGGAAAATCCGGAAAGTCCGAAGGGAAATTCGTTCGTAGACGAACCGATTAGACAAGGCGCGGGCCGAGCGCAAGGCGACCTCTCGGCTCGCGACACTAATGCCAGATGACGGCCGGAGCGGCTTGCCGCATGGTCGCGCCGCCATGTCCGCCTCCTCGTCGTCCCCCGCCCCGGCGTCCGTCCGCCGCTGGCTGATCGTCATCGCGACGATGATCTTCCTGATGATCGTGATCGGCGCCCTGACGCGGCTGACCGAATCGGGCCTGTCGATGGTCGAATGGCGCCCGGTGACCGGCTGGCTGCCGCCGCTGTCCGACACGGCCTGGCAGGCCGAGCTGCAGAAGTATCTTTCCTCGCCACAGGGAAGATTGATCAATCGTGGTTTCACGGTCGCCGAGTTCAAGGAAATCTTCTGGCTCGAGTACATCCACCGGGTGTGGGGCCGCCTGATCGGCCTGGCCTTCGCGCTGCCCCTGGCGTGGTTCTGGCTGCGCGGCCGGCTGACGCCGGCGCTGAAGCCTCGGCTCGCCGCGCTGCTGGTGCTGGGCGGCCTGCAGGGCGCCATGGGCTGGGCGATGGTCGCGTCGGGCCTGGTCGACCGGCCGGCGGTCAGCCACTACCGGCTGGCGGCGCACCTGCTGCTGGCGATCGTCCTCTATGCCTACACGGTATGGCTGGTTCTCGAATTGTCGCCCCGTCCGGTCCGCCGCGACGCCCCGGCGACGCGACGCTGGGCCTCCGTCCTGATCGGGCTGCTGCTGGTCACCCTGTGCTGGGGCGCCCTGGTCGCCGGCCTGCGCGCCGGGTCGGCGCACAACACCTTCCCGACCATGTCGGGACACTGGCTGCCGCCCGGCCTGCTCGAACTCGCGCCGGCCTGGATCAACCCGTTCGAGAACCCGACCACCGTGCAGTTCGTGCACCGCTGGCTGGCCAAGCTCCTGGTGCTGGCCGTGCTGGTGCTGGCGTGGCGAACCCGCCGGCCCGAGACCACGCTGGCCGGCGCCATGGCGCTCCTCCAGCTCGGGCTCGGCATCGCCACCATCCTGAGCGGCGTCGACATCGCGCTGGCGACGATGCACCAGGCCGGCGCGGTGCTGCTGCTGACCCTGCTGGTCGTGGTCCGCCACCGCGCGACGCCTTCGCGCCCCGGCTCGGTGTCGGCTACGCTGGCGGGATGAGCAGGCTTCCCCTCTGGCTGGGCGCGGCGATGGTGGCCGGCGTGGTCACCGCCGGCGCCGCCGCGTGGCTGACCCGCGCGCCGGAGACCGCGCCGCCGCCCCGCCTGTCCAAGGCCCAGCGCGCCCGGCTGGCCGCCCAGCCGCCGGTCGCTGCCCCGGCGCCGGCTCCCGCACCCGCCGCCGTCGCTGCCGCGCCGCCCGATCCCGTGCCGAAGGTCGAGGCGCCCGCGCCCAAGGTCGAGCCAGCCGCGCCGAAGCCGCCCGACAAGCTTGCCGCGGTTCCCACCGAGCCGCCGCCCGCCGACTGGACGACCCTGCCGATCGACGACCTGCGGCGCCGTGCCGACGCCGGCGAGGCCAGCGCGATGGAGGAACTGGCGCGTCGCCTGCTGCAGGGCGACGGCGTCGCCAAGGACATCCAGGGAGGCGCGGGCTGGATGCTGCGCGCCGCCGAGCGCGGCTCGACCCAGGCCGCCTTCAACATCGGCGTGATGTACGAGCGCGGCTTCGTGGTCGATCGCGATTCGTCGAAGGCAGTCGCGTGGTACGGCAAGGCGGCCGACGGCGGCTTGGCCACCGCGCAGCACAACCTCGCGCTGCTGCTGCGCGACGGCAAGGGCGCGCCGCGCGACCCGGCCAAGGCCGCCGACCTCTTGCGCGCGGCCTCGCGCCAGGCGATGGCGGCGTCGATGTACGCGCTGGGCGACATGTACGAGCGCGGCGAGATCGGCCAGAAGGACCTCGCGATGGCGCTGGCGTGGTTCGCCATGGCCGCCGAGGTCGAACGGCAGGCGGCGCCCAACGGCGACAGCCCGCTGGTCCGCATGGCCGATCAGCGCGCCGTCACCCTGCAGCGCATCATGCTGCCGGGCGAGGTCGAGCGGGCACGCGAGTTCGGCCAGGCCGAGCTCAAGCGCATCGTCGAGGGCCTGCAGCCCAAGCCCGTCGAGCCGCCGAAGGCAGCCGCCCCGCCGCCCGATCCCGATCCACCCGGCTGGCCGTCGGCGCCGCTCGAACAGGTGCGCGCGATCCAGCAGGCGCTGCTCGATCTCAAGCTGCTGCGCGACAAGCCCGATGGCTTCGCCGGGCCGAACACGCGCAACGCCATCAAGGCCTTCCAGAAGAGCATCGGGCAGGCGGAAAGCGGCGAGCCGACGCGCGAGGTCTTCGCCGCGCTGCAGGAAGCGCTCGCCAAGCAGCCGAAACAGTAGCGCGAGTCAGCCGCCGACGAAGCGGCCGGCGTGCGACCACCAGCCGGCCGGCAGCGCCGCGGCCGCCGCGCGGGCGAGGTCGAGTGTCTCGTACAGCGCGAAGCAGGTTGCGCCGCTGCCGCTCATGCCGGCGAAGCGGGCCGGGCCGGTGCGCAGTTGCGCCAGCACCGCGCCGACCGCCGGCTCCAGCGCGAGCGCCGGCGGCAACAGGTCGTTGCCGCGCTCGGCCAGCAGCCGCGCCAGGTCGTCGAGCGAGGACCAGCCGGACGGTTGCGGCCGCTCGGGCGAAAAGGCGCCGGCGCGCGCCGCGAAGACATCGCGCGTCGCAAGCGCCTTGCGCGGGTTGACCAGCAGGATCGCCGCGGGCGGCAACGGCGGCGCCCAGGCGAGGCGCTCGCCGATGCCCGACACGAAGGCGGCGCGGCCGGCGAGGCACATCGGCACGTCGGCGCCAAGCCGCGCCGCGAGGTCGAACAGCTCTTCCTCCGGCATCGCGATGCGCCACAGGTCGACCAGCGCGCGCAGCGCCGCGGCGGCGTCCGCCGAGCCGCCGCCGAGACCCGCGGCGACCGGCACGTGCTTGCTCAGTCGAATGGCGACCCGCGGCGACACACCAGCGCGATCCGCCAGCAGACGCGCGGCCTTGAGGACCAGGTTGTCGGGCTCGGCCGCGAGCGCGCCGGCCAGTGGCCCGTCGAGGGCCAGGGCCAGCCGGTCGGACGGCACGACCTCGACGCGGTCGGCGAGATCGACGAAGGCGACCAGCGAGTCGAGCCGGTGATAGCCGTCGGCGCGGCGGCCGACGACGTTGAGCCACAGGTTGACCTTGGCGTGGGCCGGCCGCTCCACGGCGGGATCAGCCGCCCTGCTTGGTCTCGGCCGGCTTCTCGTAGACGGTCGGCTTGTCGGTCGCCGGCGTCAGGCCGTTGGCCAGCTTTTCCTTGATGATCGGGACGCGATCCTTGTCCGGCTTCTGGTTGAGCGCGCGCTCCCACTGGAAGCGCGCCTCGCGCCGGCGGCCGACATGCCAGTAGGCGTCGCCGAGATGCTCGACGATGGTCGCGTCGTCGCTCTTCTGCTCGGCCGCGCGCTCCAGCCACTCGACGGCCTTGTCGTACTGGCCCAGGCGGTAGAACGCCCAGCCAACCGAGTCGGTGATCGCGCCGTCGTCGGGCCGAAGCTCGGTGGCCCGCTGCAGCATCTTCATGCCTTCGTCGAGGTTCACACCCTGGTCGATCCAGGAATAGCCGAGGTAGTTCAGGACGTGCGGCTGCTCGGGCGAGAGCTGCAGCGCCTTCTTCATGTCGGCCTCGGCCTTGCTCCAGTTCTTGGTGCGCTCGAGCACGATGCCGCGCCCGAAGAACACCGGCCAGTGACGCTCCTCGGCGTTGCGGATGCGGCCGATCGCGGTGTCGTAGGCCTGCACCGCGTCGGCGTACTTCTCCTTGCCGCGCAGCAGGTCGGCCAGCGTCAGCGCCGCGTCGATGCGGTCCGGCTTCTCGGCGACCAGGGTGCGCAGCCGCGCCACCGCCTGGTCGAACTTCTCGAGCTGCGCCTCGAGCGCCGCCGCGCGCAGGCGCGCCTGCCAGTAGAGCGGCGAAGTCGGCCCGATCTTGTTCAGCACCTCGATGGCCTTGGGCACCATCTGGAACTGCTCGTACAGCCCGGCGATCATCAGCCAGGCGAAGTCGTGCTCGGGCCGCAGCGACGCCGCCAGCTGGTAGAAGATCAGCGCGAGATCGGCACGCTGGTTGCGCGGGTCGGACGACAGGATGCCGCCGATGTCGAACAGGATCTCCGAGATGCCCGCGGCCGGGCTGGGCGCCGGCGGCATCGGCGCGTTCGGGGCGATCAGCCCGTCCATCACCACCGCGTCGCCGTACTTGTCGGCATAGGCCTTGAGCAGCGCCCGCGCCTCGTCGGCCTTGCCGAGCCGGCGCAGGCCCTCGGCCACCGCCACCGTGGTCCGCAGGCCGTTCTTGTCGAGCGCCATGGCGCGCCGGTACTTGGCCTCGGCGGCGGCCTTGTCGCCAGCCATCTCGTCGATCTGGGCATCGATCACCAGCGCCGGCGCCTCGGCGCGTTCGCCGGCCGCCGGCTTGAGCCGCGCGATGGCGGCACGGGCCGCCGCGAAATCCTTCTCGCCGGCCTTGAGCCACGCCAGCACGTACTCGCGCAGCGGGCCGAGCTGGGTGTCGCCACCCATCTTGCCGATCAGCTGCTCGGCGCCGCGGTAGTCGCCCTTCTTGATCGCCTGCACCGCCAGCACGAGGTTGGCGACGCCGTCGCCGGGGCGGATCGCCAGGACCTGCGGCGCGAGCTGCGCGGCCTGGTCGATGCGGCCGGCATACATGCGCAGCCGGAAGGCGGCGTAGACCAGTTCGGGATCGGTCGGCGCGGCGGCCAGCGCCAGGTCGATCTGGTCGGCGGCGGCGTCGTAGTCGTGGTCCTGCTCGGCCACGCGCGCCGCGAGGTAGCGGCCGCTCAGCGTGGTCGGCGCGGTGCGCGCCTGCGGCGCCGGCCGCTGGGCCGGCGGCCTCGCCTGCGAGCCGCCGGGCTGATTGCCCTGCTGGGCCTCCGACGCCACGGGAACGGCGAGGAGAAGCGCTGCCGACAGCAGCGCGAGAGGGGAACGTCTCATGCAGCTCACATGTTGGGATAATTGGGACCGCCGCCGCCTTCGGGCGTGGTCCAGTCGATGTTCTGCGCCGGGTCCTTGATGTCGCACGTCTTGCAGTGGACGCAGTTCTGCGCGTTGATCTGGAAGCGCGGCTGGCCGTTGTCGGCGGTCACGACCTCGTAGACGCCCGCCGGGCAATAGCGCTGCGCCGGCTCGGCATAGAGCGGCAGGTTGACGGCGATCGGGATCGACGGGTCGCGCAGCTTGAGATGGACCGGCTGGTCCTCCTCGTGGTTGGTGCTCGACAGGAAGACCGACGACAGCTTGTCGAACGACAGCACGCCATCCGGCTTCGGGTACTGGATCGGCTGGAATTCGGCGGCCGGGCGCAGGCACTCGTGGTCGGCCTTCTTGTGGCGCATCGTCCACGGCACGCGGATGCCGAGGTCGTGCAGCCACATGTCGAGGCCGCCGTACAGCGTGCCGAGGGTGACGCCCCACTGCAGGGCCGGCTTGACGTTGCGGACCTTGTCGAGGTCCTTCCACAGCCACGACGCCTTGAGCTTCACCGGGTAGGCGATCAGCTCGTCGCCGCCGGTCTTGCCGGCCCTGCAGTGGGGCGTCACCCTCGGCACGCTGTATGGCGGCCTCG
>JAIUOX010000069.1 GCA_020160955.1 Pseudomonadota bacterium | reverse complement strand
CGCTGCCCTTGTGCTTCTTCGTCCAGGCCTCGGCCTTGGCGAAGGTACGGTTGTAGACGACCACGTCGTGGCCCTTGGCCGCGAGGTGCCCCGCCATCGGGAAGCCCATCACGCCCAGTCCGAGAAACGCCACCTTCGCCATCGCCTGTCCTCCCGCCGAATTCGTTGCGGGATCATAGTGCCTACGGACTGAACCGCAATCCGGGCAGCAGGCCCGACAGCCACGGCCGGATGCCGGCCAGGCGCAGGAAGAACGACTGCTCGCCGTAGGTGACGCCGGTGCCGCTGACGTTGACGCCGACCACGTACCAGGCGCCGTCACGCCGCATCCAGGCCGAGCCGCCGCTGTCGCCGCTGCCCAGCAGGCCGTCGAGCCGGCCGGCGCCCTCGGACGGCCGTCGGAGCGTCACGCTCATCCAGTTGCCGGAATCGTCGTCGTCGCGGTCCTGCCGGGTGGCGTCGGTGACCTCGTCGATCGTGTTCTCGCCCGCCGTCTTGTTGGCGTCGGGCTCGTCGAACACCGGCTGCTCGCCGGTCGAGGCGAGGCCGCGGTTGCCGTAGCCGACGAACACGATGCGCTGGCCGACCGCGATGTCGCCCGCCCACAACAGCGGCGGCGGGCCGCCGTCGCTGACCGGTCCGTCGAGCCGCACCAGCGCCGCGTCGTAGCCGCCGCGCTTTTCGTTGTTGCCGTTGTAGCGGGGGTGACGCCAGACCTCGACGCCCTCGCGCACGATGCCGCCCTCGGTGCGGTACTGGAAGGCGTCACCGCCATCGCCCGGCTCGAAGCAGTGCGCCGCGGTCAGCACGTAGCCGGCGCCGCCGAAGTTGCCGAGTCAGGTGCCGGAGCAGCTGGTCCAGGCCTCGCCGTCGTCGTTCGAGAAGGCGATCAACGCCCGGAACTGCGGCTGGTGGGCCAGCGCGGCGTGGGCCGCGAAGCCGTCGGGCTCGTCGCCCGCGCGGCCGCCCTCGGCCTGCCAGGTGGTCTCGAGGATGACGACGGCGCGGGCCGTGCCGGCGCCCGCGAGGCCGGCGGTCAGCAGCAGGACGGCGAGGCGCGGGACGGCCGGCATCAGGCGACCGCCAGCAGGACCAGCACGGCGCCGAGGCCAGCGAGCAGCGGCGGCAGGGCGAGCGGCCAGGCGCGGCGGTACAGCACCGCCTCGGGCAGGCCGAGCGCCAGGATCGCCGCGCCCATCGAGACGCGGATCGGCGACAGCATGGTGAGGTTGGTGCAGACGCTGTTCTGCACCGCCGCGATCCACGCCGGGTCGATCGCCAGCGCGCTCGCCAGCGCCGTCACCATCGGCATCAGCATGGCGTTGGCCGCCGCGCCGCCGCCGGTCAGAAAGCCGCCGGCGGCGGCGAACAGCGGCACCGCGGTGGCGGCGCCGCGGCCGGCGCCGGCGCGCAGCGCCTCGGCGATCGACTGCGCCATGCCGGTGCCGACGTAGAACTCGGCCATCACCACGAACAGCAGCGTCACCGTGCAGGCCCGCCACGCGCCGCGCGCGGTGTCGGCGACGATGCGGGCGAGCGGCGCGCGCGCCCGCCACGCCGCGACCGCGCCGATCGTCAGCAGCCAGAAGCCCGGCGCGTAGAACGGCGCGAAGGCCGGCTGGTCGGCGAACGGCTTCACCGCGGCCAGCGGCTTCAGGAGGTCGCGCAGCGGCGGCACCAGCCGCGTCGCGCACAGCGCCAGCGTCAGCGCGACATAGGGCGCGTGGGCGCGCAGCGTCGCGACCAGCCGCGCCGCGTCGGGCCGCTCGTCGCGCAGGAAGCGCAGCGCCAGCAGCAGCGCGGTGGCGGCGGCGCCAGCGATCTCGACGTCGCTGTAGAGGTTGAACAGCAGCACGAGGCCGAGCAGCGCGGCGGTCCAGGCGACATCGTCCGCCTTCTGCGCCGCCGGCACCGGCTGGCCGGCCTCGCGCGCGAGGCGCCAGTAGAGGACGAGGTAGAGGGCGTGGATCGGCAGCTGCAGCACGGCGGAGCCGACGCCCAATTGGTTGACCGTTATGCCGGCCAGCGTCGCGCCCACGGTGGTGCCGATCGCCAGCGCGCCCCACGGCACCAGCGACTGGCTGAACAGGCCGAGCAGCAGGGCCGGCAGCCCGCCGATCCCGAGCCGCGCCAGCGCGCCCAGGGCGATGATGTAGCCGACGCCGAAGCCGGTCACCGACTCGGCGAACGGTGCCACCAGGAAGCACACCGCCCACAGCCGGCGCGGCGTCGCGGCCGGCGCGTCTTCGGCGTGCCGGGGAGAGGCGGCGGCGCGCGCCTGCAGGCAGCGATGGAAGAACATGCCCGAGGCGATGATCGCGATGACATGCCAGGCCAGCCACGCCCCGGCCGCGGTCTCGCGCGCGAACAGCGGCGCCAGCGCGGCCGGCCCGCGCTCGGGCAGCACCAGCGCCACCGCGGCGGCCAGGGTGGCCGCCAGCCCGGCCAGCCCGGCGACCAGCGCGCTGGCCCGGCCCGAGGCGAGCAGGCCCAGCACGAGGAGCAGGGGGAGGAGAGAGACGAGGGAGGCGGTCATCGGGACGAAGACAAGGACCGTGGATACGGGCCGCGCACTCTATACGGGTGGGCCGGCCGATGCTTCGGTTTCGGCCGAGGTCTCCCTCAGCGCGGAAACAGGTCCATGTAGGGGATGCTGCCCAGCAGGACGACCAGCGGCACCGCGTGGGTCAGCATGGCGCCCCAGTGCAGGTGGCGCAGCCGGCGCACGGCGCTCCGGTCGCCGGCGTCGCGCGCCGCCACGGCGGCATCCATGTGGCGGCAGAACCACTTCCGGGACGTCAGGGCATAGGCCGCGATCGCGGCGGTCCCGGTGGCGACGACCGGCCGCCCGGACAGGACGAAGGCCAGCGTGGCCGCCAGAGAGGTCCCGCCGAGGAAGGCGAAGTGGTACCAGCACTGGCCCCGCAGCAGCGTGGTGACCGTCGGGACCTCCAGGCTGACCAGCAGGAAGGACGGCGAGCTGATCTGGAAATACAGCATGTTGAAGATCACGATGATCAGGGCCGCCAGGGCCAGGCCGTCCAGGGTCATGAACGCCAGTTTAGGCGGCGGGCCCCTCCCGCGCCATGCGGACCGGAAGCCCCGGAAAGGGGGGTAGGCCCGGGTTGCGAAGTCGCCGCGAAGCCAGTAGAACCCCCCGCGTTGCCCCGATAGCTCAGCTGGTAGAGCACGTCATTCGTAATGATGGGGTCGGCGGTTCGATTCCGTCTCGGGGCACCATTTCCTCACCTCGCTGTCCGCTCGCGCTTCGCACGCCCCCAGGCGTCGCATCACCCGTCGCGCCTTGCCTCGCGCAGGCGGGCGATGAAGCGGTCGCGGACCTCCTCGGCGTCGCGGTTGGTCGACGGCGAGTTCCAGCAGGTCTTCGAGATCAGCGCGCTGGTCGCGGCCGCCGGGATCTCGACCGGGTGCAGGCCGGCGTCGGCGAAGGCGCCGCCGGTCCGGGCGAACACCAGGAACGCCTGCGTCTTGCGCAGCCGGTAGCCGAACCGCTCGCCGACCTGGGCGAGCGCGCGCTCCGTGTAGAAGAAGACGTGCTGGCCCGAGCAGGGGATCAGGTAGTGCCAGTCGGGACCCTGGCCGGCGTAGGGCTGGGTCGTGAACACGATCAGGTCGGCGCCCAGCGACAGCACCCGCGCCAGCTCGGTCGCCGGGTCGGCGAAGTGCTCGAACACCTCGAACGCGGTGATCACCGAGAAGGCGTTCGGTTCCAGCGTGTCGACCGTGAAGTAGTCGGCGTAGCGCGGCGTCTCGTAGGGATCGTAGCAGTGGAAGTCGAAGCCGCTGTCGCGCATCAGGCGGGCGAGCAGGCCCGACGACGAGCCGAAATCGAGGCAGCGCTCGCCGGTCACGCCGTAGGCGCGCAGGTAGGGCACGAGGCAGACCCAGTTGCGCACGCCGCGGGCCGCCTGCTCGACGTCGATGTGGACGCCGCGGAAGGCATAGGACTCGGCCAGCCAGTGCGGCGGCGAGGTCTGCAGGCTGCCGCACGCGGTGCATTCCCAGTAGGCCGTGTCGTTGCGCTCGAGGATCAGCCGGTTGAAGACGTGGCGGGCCGGCGCGCCGCACAGGCGACAGGGCGAGACGGCGTTCGTCGCCGCGGCAGGGGCGGTCATCGGCGGGGCCTCAGCGCCTGGTCTCGCGCGCCGTCGGCAGGCAGCACAGCATCGCCTTCAGCTCGGTCCAGTAGGGATCGACGTTGTCGCGGTTGATGATCCGGGTCGGCAGGATGACCCGCCCGTCGGGTGGCAGGAACGACTTGCGGCCCTCGAGGAAGCGGGCCATCGACAGCATGCCGAGGTAGCCCCACTCGTAGGCCTGCTGCACGACCGTGCCGACCACCGTGCCGTCCTTGATGCCCTTCAGCGTCGCCGTCTCCTCGTCGAACGCCACGACCTTGACCTGGCCCAGCCGGCCGGCGGTGGCCAGCGCCTCGAGGATGACCGGCGTGTTGTAGTCGTAGAAACCGACCATGCAGGTGATCTCGGGATGGCGCGACAACGTGTCGAGCACGTTGCGCCGCGCGCGGGCCTTGTCGAAGTCGTCGCCCAGCACGTCGACCAGCTCGACCGGCGAGCCCTGGAGCGCCTCGCGCACGCCCAGCGCGCGGTTCTGCGCATTGGCCGCCTGCAGCAGGCCGACGAAGCCCATGCACTTGCCGCCTTCCGGCAGCGCCCTGCGCAGCAACTGCCCGGCCTGGCGCCCGGCATCGACGTTCGACGAGCCGAAGTAGGCGGTGCGCCGGCTGTCGACGATGTCGCTGTCGGTGGTGAAGATCGTGGCCTGCCGCGCCAGGCGGTCGAGGGTGGGGCCGAGCGTCCGGGTGTCGACCGGGCTGACGACGATGCCGGCGACGCCGGCCGCCACCAGCTCGTCGAGCAGCCGCGTCTGCGCCTCGGCCGACGGCTCGTCGAGCGAGCGGAACAGCAGGCGGTAGTTCGGCAGCTCGGTCTGCGCCTTGCGCACGCCGGCCTCGGCCGGGCGCCAGAAGCTGGTGCGGCTGTTGGTGACGAAGGCCAGCGTCGTCTTGTCGGTCTCGGCGCGCACCGCCGGGGCGATCGCCAGCAGCGCCGCGGCGACCAGCAACAGCTTCCTCAAGACCACGGGACCTCCGGACATCAACGACGCGGCAGTATGGCGACGGACGTGGGGGTTGGGTATGTCCAATCGCCGTGCGTCCGACATCGTCGATTGTCCGGGCGGGGGTCCGGCGGCATACTGCACCGACATAGAGAATTCTTCGGACGCCGGCCGTCCGGGCGGCGGCGACGAAGCGGGAGACCGGGCGTAATGACGCGTACAGCCACGAGCGGAAGGCACCCATGACCGACTCGGCGGCGGCGCGCCCGGCGACCGTTCAGCGTGCCTCCGGGCGGTTCCGCGAACCGGCCCTCAAGGGCATCGGCGCCTCGGAGTCCGACCAGCGCATCCGGGTCATCCCGCCGGCGACGCGCTGGCTGGCCGGTTCGACGGCCGTGGTCTGCCTCGCGGCGCTGACCTGGGGCGTGTTCGGCTCGATCCCGACCCGCGTGACCGGTCGCGGCGTGGTGCTGTCCGACCAGGAGGGCAACTTCTCGATCGCCGCGATCCGGTCGGGACCGGTGGTCGAGATCCTGGTCAAGCCCGGCACCCGCGTGGTGGCCGGCCAGCCGATCGCGATCATCGAGCAGAAGCTGGTGCTGACCCAGATCGAGAACGCGCTGGCCGAGGTCGAGCGCCTCGAGGCGAACCTCGAGCTGTTGCGCGCCGCCAACGCCGCGCAGATCGCCAGCAGCGACGAGGCCGCGCAACGCCAGCTGGCGGCGGTCGAGGAGCAGGTGACGGCCAACGAGGTGCGGCGCGCCCGCCTGCACGAGCTGGTCGAGGCTTACCGCCAGCTGCGCGCCAAGGGCATGATCTCCCAGAGCGAGTTCATCTCGCGCCAGGAGCAGTACGACTTGACCGTGCTCGACCTCGCCAACGCGCGGGCACGCAAGGTCGAGATCGAGCTGGCCGCGGCGACCAAGCGCGACGCGCTGGCCGACCTCGAGCGCCAGAAGCAGGCCGAGATCGACCTCAAGAAGGCGGGCGTCGACCGCCTGCGGGTCGAGATGGAGGTCGGTTCGTTCGTGCGTTCGCCGATCAGCGGCATGATGCGCGAGATCCGGCTGGGCCGCGGCAGCGTCGCCGCCGCCGGCGCGGTCGTCGGCACCGTCGGTCCCGACCAGCAGAGCTACTACCAGGTGATGGTCCTGCTGCGCGGCAAGACCCGCAAGCGGGCGGCGCCCGGCATGGAAGCCCACATCGTGCCCGACAGCATCAAGAAGGAAGAATACGGCTCGATGCGCGGCCGCGTCACCGCGGTGTCCGACGAGGACGTGTCGGTCGAGCACGTCGAGCAGATCGTGCACAACAACGAGCTGACGCGGAACCTGTTCGGCGGCGAGCCGGCGCTGCTGGCCTACGTCGAGCTGTTCCCGACCAAGGACAACCCCAGCGGCTTCGAATGGTGGAGCGGCTCGGGGCCGCCCTACCGCATCACCGCCGGCTCCGTCGCGACCGCCGAGATCATCGTCGAGCGGGTGCGGCCCATCACCCTGGTGGTGCCGGCGCTGCGCAAGCTGCTCAGCATCGAGGGATGACCATTCGCCTGCGCTTCTGGCAGCGCCGGGTCCGGACACCGACCGTCTTCCAGATGGAACTGGTGGAGTCCGGCGCGGCCGCCCTCGGCATCGTGCTGGGCTACCACGGGCGGCGGGTGCCGCTCGAGGCGCTGCGCGCCGCCTGCCGGGTGTCGCGCGAGGGCAGCCAGCCGGCCGACCTGGTGCAGGCGGCCGACGGCTACGGGCTCGAGGCGACGGTCGCGGCGACCGACGCCGAGCGGGCGCTGGCGCGGCCGCTGCCGCTGGTCGTGCAACTGAACCTCGACGCCTACGTGGTCGTCGAGGGCGTGGTCGGCGACAAGGTGTACCTCAACGACCCGGCGACCGGGCCGCGCGAGATCGGCCGCCGCGAGTTCGCCGAGCGCTTCAACGGCACCACACTGGAGTTCCGCAAGCGCGCCGGCTTCAAGCGCAGCGGCGGCGGTCCGGGCCTGCTGTCCAAGCTGGGGCGCCGCCTGCGCGGGCTCGACGGCACGATCGGCTTCGTGGCGTGGATCAGCCTGATGCTGGTGCTGCCCGGCCTGATCCTGCCCGGCATGACCGCGGTGTTCGTCGACAACATCCTGATCCGCCAGTTCGAGGGCTGGCTCGGCCCGATGCTGGTCGGGCTGGCGGCGACCGTCGTGGTCAACATCGCGTTGCGCTGGCTGCAGGGCATGGCGCTGCTGCGCCTCGAGCTGCGGCTGGCGCTCGAACAGTCGGCGAAGTTCGCGTGGCACGTTCTCAGCCTGCCGATCGCCTTCTTCGCGCAGCGCTTCACCGGCGACCTGGCGAGCCGCGTCGAGGCCAACGACCGTGTCGCCACCCTGCTGGCGCGCGATCTCGGCAGCACGCTGGCCGGCTGCCTGACCGCCGGCTTCCTCGGCGCGGTGATGATCTTCTACGACGCGGTGCTGGCGGCGATCGTGCTGGGCGGCGCGGCGATCAACATCGTCGGCCTGCAACTGCTGCGCCGCTCGCTGTCCGACATCGCGCTGCGCCTGCAGACCGAGCAGGGCCGGCTGTTCTCGACCTCGGCGGTCGGCCTGCAGTCGATCGAGACGCTGAAGGCGACGGCGGGCGAGGACGACTTCTTCGTGAAGTGGGGCGGCTTCCACGCGCGCGCCATCAACTCCGAGCAGAAGCTGGCGATCTACCAGGGCGCGATCTCGCTGCTGCCCGCCATGCTGCTCAGCCTGACCTCGGCCGCCGTGCTCGGCGTCGGCGCGCTGCGCGTGATCGACGGACACCTCAGCATCGGCGCGCTGGTCGCCTTCCAGGGCCTGCTGCTGACCTTCTCGGCGCCGGTCCAGGAGCTGGTCGGCGTGGCCGGCAAGGTGCAGCAGGCCTCGGCCGACCTGTCGCGGCTCGACGACGTGCTGCAGCATCCGCGCGACTGGCGGTTCGTCGAGGCGCCCGACGCGCCGCCGGCGGCCCGCGCGGTCGGCCGCCTGTCGATGAGCGGCGTCAGCTTCGGCTACGGCGGCGGGCCGCCGCTGATCGAGAACTTCGCGCTCGAGGCCGAGGCCGGCCAATGGGTGGCGCTGGTCGGCGATTCGGGCAGCGGCAAGTCGACCCTCGGCAAGCTGGTCACCGGCTTGTTCGAGGCGCAGTCGGGCGACATCCGGATCGACGGCTACAGCCTGCGGTCGTGGGGCCGCGAGCGCCTGTCCAACATCGTCGCCTCGGTCGACCAGGACATCCGCCTGTTCAGCGGCACGGTGCGCGACAACATCACCCTGTGGGACGACTCGGTCGAGCATGCAAGGCTGGTCGCGGCGGTCGAGGATGCCGGCCTGATGCCGGCGATCCAGAACCTGCCGGGCAACTTCCGCGGCAGCATCGAGGAGGGCGGCCGCAACCTCAACGGCGGCCAGCGCCAGCGCGTCGAGATCGCCCGCGCGCTGGTGCGCGAGCCCGCCATCCTGGTGCTCGACGAGGCGACCGCCGCGCTCGACGCCGCCAGCGAGCACGAGATCCTGACGGCGGTGCGCCGTCGCGGCATGACCTGCATCCTGGTCGCCCATCGCCTCAGCACGATCCGCGACTGCGACGAGATCATCGTGCTCGAACGCGGCAAGGTGGTGGAGCGCGGCAACCACGCCGCGCTGATGGCGCGCGACGGCGCCTATGCCCGCCTGATCCATGCGGAGCTCGGCGCATGAGCGCATCCGCCACCGCGCTGGCCGGACTCGATCTCGCGGCGCTCGCCGCGCCGGGGCGTCTCGCGCGCCCGGCGCGGCTCTACGCCCTCGTGCTCGGTCCCGACGGCGCGCCCGGCCGGCGCTGCTTCGTGGCGGAGCTGGCCGAGGGCGCGGCGGTGTTCGCGCTGGCCGCCGACGGCGTGTCGTTCCGGCTGGTCGGCCACGACGCGGCGTCCGACGCGCCGCTGCTGGCCGCCGGCCCGATCGACGCGGTGTCCCTCGATGCCTGGCACGCCGCCCTGCTGTCGTGGCCGGGCTTCGCGCGCAGCGACGGCGCCGCCGTGCTGATGGTGGCGGGCGAGAGCCGCGGCCTCGCGGCCGGCGCCGTGGTCTCGGCGCGCGACCTCGTGTGGCTGCAGGCCGATGCCGCCGTTTTGCGCTACCCGGCGACCGACACCAGCCCGCCGTCGGCCACCGAGCCGTTCCTCGTGCTGTCCTCGCAGGTCCTGGCCGAGGTCTTCGACGCCGTCGACGCCGTCGAGGTGCGGGCGATCGCGTCGGCCGCGCTGCTCGAGCGGCAGCCGGCGGACACGCTGGGCGCGACCTCGCTCTTGCTGGCGAGCCGCCTCGCCGCCTCGATCGTGCAGGACGAGGCGGCCCGGGTGTCGCGCGCCGGGCAGCGCCTGGCGCAGGACGAGGCCGAGGTCGCGCAAGCGGTCCAGCGGCTGAGCGACGCCGCGGCGCTGCGGCGGCCGAAGAACGCCGCCGACGCGCCCGGTCCGGCCGGCGCGCTGGCCGGTGCGCTGGCCGTGATCGCCGAGCAGGAAGGCTTCGAGGTCCGGCCGCCGCACGACGACGACGCCACTGCCTTCCTGCTCGACCGGCTCGAGCGCTTCGGCAGCGCGAGCGGCTTCCGCTTCCGCCCGATCGCCCTCGACGGCGACTGGTGGCAGGAGGAGGGCCCATCTTTCCTGGCGCTCGACGCCGCCGGCGGACAGCCGCGCGCCGTCGTCTGGCGGCGGCGGCGCTGGCGCCTGGTCGACCCCGAGAGCCGCGCCGAGACCGCGGTCGACGCCACGGTCGCGGCGTCGCTGCAGCCGCGCGGCTACATGCTCTACCCGGTGCTGCCCGAGCGCGTGTCGATGCGCGACGTCTGGCGCTTCACGGTGTTCGGCGCGCACGGCGACATCGCCCGCCTGGTGGTCGGCGCCGGCGCGGCGGTGCTGTCGAGCCTGCTGGTCCCGGTGACCACCGGCGCGGTGCTGGGCTACGCGGTGCCCGACGGACGCACCGCGCTGCTGACCGACATGATGATCCTGCTGGTTGCCGCCTCGATCGGGAACATCGGCTTCCAGGTGGTGCGCGCGGTCGCCATGACGCGGCTCGGCTCCTACGTCGACCGCCGCCTGCAGCCGGCGATCTGGGACCGCGTGATGCGGCTCAAGACGTCGTTCTTCCGCGGCTACTCGGTCGGCGACCTGACGCTGCGCATTCTCGGCATCGACACGATCCGGCGCATCTTCGCCGGCCAGACGCTGAACGCGCTGATCGGCGGCGTCTTCTCGGTCGCCAACCTCGGCATCATGCTGGTCTACGACGCCACGCTGGCCGCCTTCGCGGTCGGCTACACCATCGTCGCGGCGACCTTCCTGTTCTTCCTCGGCCGCCGCAAGATCCAGCTCGACCGGCTGGTGCTCGAGCGCAAGGGCGTCGTCACCGGCATGCTGATGGAGATCCTGGGCGGCATCGCCAAGCTGCGCGTCGCCGCCGCGGAGATGCGCGCCTTCTCGCGCTGGTCGAGCGCCTTCGCCGAGCAGCGCGCGCTCGACGGCCGGTCCGGCCAGGTCGGCTCGTGGCAGATCGTGGTGTCGACCACCCTGCCGATCGTCGGCACGCTGTGCGTGTTCGCCATCGCCGGCAGTGAGCGGCTGCTCGAGGTCGCGGCGTTCGCGGCCTTCAACAGCGCCTTCGCCCAGTTCACCGGCGCCATCCTCAACCTGACCGGCTCGCTCAACCAGGCGCTGGCGGCGGTGCCGCTGTTCGCACGCATCCGGCCGGTGTTCGAGGCGCCGCTCGAGGTCGACAGCCGCCGCATCGATCCCGGCCCGCTGGCCGGCCATGTCGCCGTCCGCAACCTGTCGTTCCGCTACGCGCCGGACGGGCCGTGGACGCTCGACGGCGTCGACTTCGAGGTGCGGCCCGGCGAGTGCGTCGCGATCGTCGGCCCGTCCGGGTCGGGCAAGTCGACCCTGCTGCGCCTGCTGCTCGGCTTCGAGACGCCGGAGCGCGGCGGCGTCTACTACGACGACCGCGACCTCGAGACGCTCGACCTGCGGCGGGTCCGCGGCCAGGTCGGCACCGTGCTCGAGACCGCCGGGCTGGTGCCGGGCACCATCCTCGAGAACATCGCCGGCAGCGCCGCGATCTCGCGCGAGGAGGTGGTCGAGGCGACGCGGCTGGCCGGGCTCGAGAAGGACATCGCCGGCATGCCGCTCGGCCTCGACACCATGATCGCCGAGGGCGGCGGCCAGCTGTCGGGCGGCCAGCGCCAGCGCGTCATGATCGCCCGCGCGCTGGTCGGCCGGCCGCGGCTGATCTTCTTCGACCAGGCGACCAGCGCGCTCGACAACCGCACGCAGGCGATCGTCGGGCGCAGCCTCGCGGCCATGAACGCCACGCGCATCATCATCGCCCACCGGCTGAGCACGATCCGCGATGCCGATCGCATCGTGGTGCTGGAGAACGGGCGGGTCGTCGAGACCGGCACCTACGAGGCGCTGGTCGGCCGGGACGGCGCGTTCCGGCGCCTCGTGCAGCGGCAACTGCTGTAGGGCGGGAGAGGGAAGAGTAGGGTATGCGGCGGGAGTACAGCCGATGAGTCTGGCAGAGATGGAGCGCTACGCCGCCGACCTGAGGTCGGACTTCGCCTTGCGCATGGCGGCCGAGCGGGCGCAGGCCGATCACCCCGACGGCTCGCTGCTGTCCAGCGTCGTGGCCTTCGCCGTGTCGCGCGGCTACCGCTTCACCGTCGAGGAGGCGCGCGAGGTGGTGCGGGCGCGCAGCCGCGCGGTCGGCCGCGAACTGCAGGAGGCCGAGCTCGAGGGCCCGGTCGGCGGCCCGTGCTGGTACTGGTCGATCTTCGTGGTCAAGAGCACCGGCCAGTTCGATTTCGATCACGGCCGCTACTGGTCGCTCGGCCCGCCGCGCGCCTCAACCTGACGGCGGCGTCGCGCTGGCGGCGTCCAGCACGGCCAGAGACTCGGCGTCGAGCCCGAGGCGCGTCGCGGCCAGCAGTTCGTCGAGCTGCGCCAGGCTGGTCGCGCTGGCGATCGGCGCGGTCACCGACGGACGATGCAGCAGCCAGGCCAGTGCCACCGTCGCGCAGCTCGCGCCGTGGCGGCGCGCCACGAGGTCGAGGGCATCGAGCACGGCGAAGCCGCGCGCCGTCATGTACTGGCGCACGGTCTGGCTGGCGCCGCGCGGGCTCTTGCCGGTGTCGGACTCCGACCGGTACTTGCCGGTGAGGAAGCCCGCCGCCAGCGGGTAGTAGGGCAGGACGCCGAGGCCGAGGCGCCGGCACTCGTCCTCCAGAGCGCCCTCGAACAGCGGCCGTTCCAGCAGGTTGTAGTGCGGCTGCAGGCTCTGGTAGCGCGGCAGGCCGTTGGCGCGGGCGATCCGGTCGGCCTCGGCGAGGCGCGCCGCGTCGTGGTTCGAGGCGCCGATCCAGCGGACCTTGCCCTCGCGCACCAGCTCGCCGTAGGCCGACAGCGTCTCCTCGAGCGGCACCGAAGTGTCGTCGCGGTGCGACTGGAAGAGGTCGATGCAGTCGGTGCCGAGGCGGGCCAGCGAGGCCTCGACCGAGGCGCGCAGCCGGGTCCGCGACAGCTCGGTGCACTTGGTGGCGAGCAGCACCTTGGCGCGCTTGCCGGGATGGCGGCGCAGCCAGTGGCCGATCACCTCCTCCGAGCGGCCCCACGCGCTCTGCGGCGCCCAGAAGGTGTAGCTCTCGGCGGTCTCGACCAGCGACCCGCCGGCATCGACGAAGGCGTCGAGCAGGCGATGCGACGTCGCCTCGTCGGCGGTCCAGCCGAACACCAGGCCGCCCAGGGCGATCGGGCGGAACGCGAGGTCGCTGTCGCCCAGCCGGCGCTTGTCCATGGTCGCGATCCCGTCGCTAGGCGGGAGCGGCCGGGCGGGTCGCCTCGAACACCATGGATTCGAGACGCAGGAAGCCGGCCGGCATGCGCGCCTCGTTCTCGAGGTTGCACAGCGCCGGCCGCGAACTGGCCCCGAGTTCGCAGCGCTGCACGTCGTCGAAGCCGGCCGCGCGCAGCGACTGCACGAGGGTCGGCGCGTCGTAGATGAAGGTGTGGCCCCAGGCGCGCACGAAGTAGTTGATGACGAAGACCTCGTTGGTGCGCTCGGGCGCCTCGGGCGTGTTGGTCTCGCTGGCCCAGCGGACATAGGCCTCCTGCAACGGCGACCGGTCGGGCCGGCGCAGGCCGAGCAGGAAGTCGAGGTCCGGCGTCGACAGGCGCAGCACGCCGCCCGGCTTCAGCACCCGCCGGCACTCGCGCAGCATGTGGAGACCGTCGGGATAGGGGATGTGCTCGATCATGTGCTCGCTGAACACGCTGTCGAACGTCGCGTCGGCGAAAGGGAAGTCCCGCGTGCCGTCGAGCAGGTAGACCGGCAGCGCGGGATCCTGCAGGTGGATGTCGGTGTTGAGCCATCCCGGCAGGATGTGCCGGCCGCAGCCGATATGGAGCCGCGGCGTCGTCGTGCCGGCGAAGTACTGCTCGCGCAGCGCGGCGCGCGAGGACGGGGCGACGGACAGCGTCATGCCTGGAGGCGATGCAGGACGCGGGCCAACGTCTCGCGGTTGTGCGCATGCTGGCGGGCGGCGGCCTGCCGTGTCCGCTCGCGCAGGCGGGCATGGGCCGCGTCGTCGATCGCGCGCGCGGCGGCGAGGCCGGCGGCGAGGTCCTCGCCGGGGTAGCAGACCATGAAGTCGAGGTCGAAGCGCCGGGCGATCGCCTCGTTGACGATCATCGGGACGCCCAGCCCGAGCGACAGCGGGATCGCGGCCGGCGTCCGGGTCCGGTAGTCGCCGGCGGAGATCCGGTCGTCGACCAGCGGCAGCAGGAAGCGGCTGCCGCGCAGGCGCTCGACGAACGCACCGTAGGGCAGGTAGCCGGAGAACCGGACCTTGTCCGACAGGCCGCACGTGGCGAGATCGCGCATCAGCCGTCCGACGCCGGGATCGTCGGCGAGGTTGGCGTAGCGGCTGCCGCCCAGGATCAGCACGCTCTCGTCCGGCCCGAGGGTCGCGCAGGCGCCGAGCAGCGAGCCGATCGCCTTGCGCGCGTAGTCGATCGAGCCGGCGAAGACGAAGCCGTCCTGCGGCGCGGGCGGCGGCCGGTCGTCGCCGACGAACGGCAGGATCCAGGCGACGTCGGGGCAGCGGGGTCGCAGGTTGTCGGCGGCCTGGCGCGACAGCGTGACGATGGCGTGCGGCCCCGACCGGACATGGCGGTCGAGGTCGGTGCGCATCCCCGGCCGGCGGCGCAACGCCATGCCGTTGGGCCCGCGCCAGGTCGCGCCGCGGTCGGTGGTGAAGAAGGTCAGCGGCCGGCCGTCCTCGCGCAGCACCAGCCGCCCGCCCTCGCGCGACCACTGGCGCGACCGCCGCCGCCGTCCCTGCCAGTAGTAGGTGTGGTCGCGGAACAGGTTGAGCGTTCCCCATCCCTTCGGATGGCGCGCGTCGAAGGTCTCGACCGGGCCGCGCAGGTTCCACTGGACGGGATCGTGGACGATGCTGATCGACGGGCGGCCGATCTTCTCGACGAAGTCGAGCCCGGGCAGCGGCCGGAACCAGTGGAGATCGTTGTAGCCGGGATGCATCAGGGTGCCGACCACCACCAGGTCGTAGCGCGCGAACGCGATGTCCTGCAGCCGCTCGAGCGGCAGGCGCGGCTTGCCGAGCATCGCCAGGGTCTCGAGGTGGCCGGGCGTGTCGGGGCAGGCGATGTCGACGCTGTACCCGAACTCGCCCAGCAGGTTCACCCAGACCGGGAAGTTTTCCCAATGGTAGGGGCAGCACTCGATGAACAGGCAGGATGGCAACGCGACAGCCCCTCGATACGCGCCGTCCTGGGTCGATCGCGACGGCGGGCACATCATGGGTGCATATCTGTTGCTGCGCCACTGGGACTCGTTACAAGATGACCGCCCTTGCTACCCGGCCTCGCCGGCAACGACGGTGTGTACCTTGTATATTTTGGGCATCAGCGGTTCTCCCTTTCTCGCCCAGGATCCGGTTTCCTTCGATCAGTCATGGTGGCACGACTCGGCGGCCGTCCTGCTCAAGGACGGGGCGATCGTGGCGGCCATCGAGGAAGAGCGGCTCAGCCGCGACAAGCACACCAGCCGCTTTCCCCAGCGCGCCGTCGTCGCCTGCCTCGCCGAGGCCGGCATCGGGATCGGCGATGTCGATTGTGTCTCCTACTACACCGGCGAACGGCACGCGCGCGGGGCGCTGACCGCCGTGTCGATGGCCAACCCGCGGATGGTCGACACCGACCCGACGTCGGTCCTGCGCGACTCGCTGGCCCGTTCCACCGGCACGGCGTACCGCGGCCGCCTCGACCTCGTGAAGCATCACCTCGCGCATGTCGCGTCGGCGCATCACCTGTCGGGCTGGTCCGATTGCCTGGTGTTCACGACCGACGGTCGCGGCGACCAGGAATCCGGCATGGTGATCGACGTCCGCGGCAACCGGTGGGAGAGCCTGCTCGACCTGCCGATCGCCGACTCGCTCGGCATGTTCTACGAGCGCATGATCCGGTTCATCGGCTACGGCTCCTTCGAGGAGTACAAGGTCATGAGCCTCGCCTCGTACGGCGACCCGGCGACCTACCGGAAGCTGTTCCAGGGGCTCTACAGGCTGCTGCCCGAGGGGCGGTTCAGCATCGAGCAGAACTGGGATTCGACGGTCGTCTACGATCACTTCCAGCCGCGCCGCCGGCACGAGCCGATCACCCGCAAGGACATGGACTATGCCGCCGCGCTGCAGGAGGCGCTCGAGGACATGGCGGGACACCTGCTGGCGCACTATCGCCAGCGGACCGGCCAGCGCCGCCTCGCGATGGCCGGCGGCGTCGCGCTGAACTGCGCGATGACTGGCAAGCTGCTGGTCCGCGGCGTGTTCGACGAGGTGTTCGTCCAGCCCGCCTCGAACGACGCCGGCTGCGCGCTGGGCGCGGCGCTGTACACCGCCGCGCAAGGCAGCCTGCCGGCGACGCCGCAGATGGAGCACTGCTACTGGGGCCCCGCGCTGCCGCCGACCGACGAGGTCGAGCGCATCGTGGGACGATGGCAGGACGTCGTCACCGCCCGCCGGATCGGCGACTCGTTCGACGAGGCCGCCGGCCTGCTGGAGGGCGGCGCCATCATGGGCTGGGCGCAGGGCCGCATGGAGTTCGGGCCGCGGGCGCTCGGCAACCGCAGCATCGTCGCGGACTCGCGCTTCGCCTCGGCGACCAAGCGCATCAACAGCGTCATCAAGAAGCGCGACAACTTCCAGCCGTTCGCGCCGTCGGTGCTGGAGGAGGAACTCCACACCTTCTTCGAGCTGCCGGCGCATGTCCGGACGCTGCCCTTCATGGTCTTCACCGCCAACGTGCGGCCCGAGTGGCGCGACAAGCTCGGCGCCATCACCCACGTCGACGGCACGGCGCGCGTCCAGACGGTGTCGAAGCGCCACAACCCGCGCTACTGGTCGCTCATCCGCGCACTGGGCGATCGCACCGGCGTGCCGATGGTGCTGAACACCTCGTTCAACAACCAGGCCGAGCCGATCGTCAGCTCGGTCGAGGACGCGCTGGCCTGCTTCGTCAGCACCGACCTCGACCACCTGGTCGTCGGCGACTTCCTGGTCTCCAAGCGGGCCGACACGCTGGAGCCGCTGTGGAACTGGAAGGTCGCGCTGCGGCCGGTCTTCCAGCTGTGGCACCGGCCGGGCCCGCCGCCGGCCTGGGAAATCCGCCAGACGTCGTTCCCGACGGTGCGGCCGATCTCGGCCGAGGCGTACCGGCTGCTGGCGGCGCCGGGCGATGGCACGGTTGCCGAGCGCGCCGCGGCGAACGGCCTCGTGGCGCACAAGGCGGCGCTGCTCGAGGAACTGATGGCGCTCTGGAACAGCCGGATCGTCGGCCTGTCGCCCGCCTAGCGGTCGAACAGCCGGCCGACCCCGCCGATCCGTCGGGCGAGCGCCAGCGCGCGCAGGCCGCGCCGCACCTCGCGCGCCCGCAGCCGCGCCCGGCCGTAGCGCGCCAGCTCGCCGCCGAAGGCGCGTCGCGCGTCGTCGTTGCGCGAGCCGGCGAGGATATCTGCGAACCGCCGGCCGGTCGCGTCGTCGTCGACCAGGCCCTCGATGGCGAGATCGAAGCGGATGAACCGGCCGAGCGCGCGGCGGCAGAGATCGCGTTCCAGCGCGGTCAGCGGCACGCCGGGCAGGGTGTCGACCAGCGCGTCCTCGAGATCGGCCAGCGCCTCGGGCCACAGGGCGAGGCGCGCCATCACGCAGGCGCGCTGCAGCAGCGCCCGTCGGCGGTTGGCGCCGTCGAGGTCGCCGGCGCCGAGGCTGCGCGGCAGGTATTCGCCCAGCCGCAGCTGTTCGCGCAGCCGCAGGTGGATGTCGCGGTTCTCCAGCACCCAGTAGCGGCTGCGGTGCTCGGCCGGGAACAGCGCGCCCGGCCGGCCGCGCAGCCCGGCATGCTGGCGGAACAGGAAGGTCGGGGCGTCGAGCCGGCGGCCGGTGAAGCGGCGGCCGAGCCGCAGGATCATGTCGTAGTCGTCGCACAGGTTCAGCCGGTCGTTGAACGGGCCGACCGCGCGGTGGCAGCGGGTGCGGACCAGCATCGCCTGCAGCTGCATGAAGTTCTGCTCGAGCAGGCGCGAGAACGTCTCGTCGTCCGACACCTCGGGCATCGGCAGGGGACCCTTCTGCTCGGTCCGCCCGTCGGGATGGGTCTGCAGGATGATGCAGCCCGCGTAGGTGAAGTCGACCGACGGGTCGGCCTCCAGCACGGCGAGGTGCCGTTCGAGGCTCTGCGGCACGGCGAGGTCGTCGTCGTCGAACACCCAGAGGTACTCGCCGCGCACCTCGGGCAGCGCCCGGTTGACGGCGCGCGGCCGGCCGCTGTTGGCCTGGTCGATGACCTCGATCCGGTCGCCGTAGCGGGCGAGGACCTCTAGCGTGGCGTCGGTCGATCCGTCGTTGACGACGATGACCTGGGCCGGCGGGACGGTCTGACCCAGCACGCTGTCGAGGGTCTCGCCGATGAAGTGGGCCCGGTTGCAGGTCGGGATGATGACCGTGACGGGGGGGACGCGCATCTCTCGTCCGCCGCTACGCGCGCGCGACCGCGATCAATCCCACAGGTCGAGCCCGAGCAGCTTGCGGCCGAGCGGCGTCAGGTGGGCCGGCGGTCCCAGTTCGCGCGGGTCGAGGCCGAGGCCGGACGGCCCGATCCGCCGCTCCCACTGGGCGATCCGCTGGCGGCGCAGCTGGTCGTACATCGCGATGTCGGGATCGTCGACCGAGTGCTGGTCGGAGATCTCGTGGCCGGCCGGCGCGCACAGGATGAACTGCGCGAGCCGCGGCCGGTTGCTGCGGTTGACGCCGGCGCCGTGCGGCAGCGCGCGGTGCCAGACGATCAGGTCGCCGGGCTTCGCCTCGATCGTCCGCACCCGCGACAGGTCGTAGGGCGGCGGGTTGTTGACGTCGCGCTGCTCGAGCGGCGTCTTCGACCACTCGATGGTCTCGCGGTGCATGCCCGGGATGCAGTGGAACCCGCCGTGGTCGGCGGTGCTGTCGGACAGGCAGAGCACGCCCTGCAGTCCGAACTTGATCGGGGTCTCGCGCAGGTCGAGGTCCCAGTGCAGGAACGGCGGGTAGTCCCACTCGGGGTGCTCGGCGCTGACCGGCGGCTTCATCGAGGCGCGGTCGAGGCTGACCCACAGCTTCGGGGTCTTCCAGAACTGCCGGAAGGCGTTGTAGACGCGCGGCGCCTGGCGGGTGTCCCAGAAGGCCTGGTGCTGGTGCAGGTGGACCAGCCCGTCGGGCGTGTGCGGCGCGCGGTACCAGTCGTCCGGCCGGTCGGGATCCATGCCGAGGAAGTCCCAGATCGCGGCGGTCGCGGCGGCGACCTGCTCGGGCGACACCGCCTGGCGCAGGATGACGTAGCCGTGGGTGTCGAAGTGCTCGAGGTCCGCGGGCGAGAAGACGTCCTCTTCCTCGATCGTCATGCGCGCACCTTCTGGGCCACGGCCGGCGCCCCGGGCGCGAATGCCGGCACGGTCGAGTTGGTGACGAGGATCGACGACAGCTCCGGCTTGATCTCGTGCTCGAAGTCGGCGTACCGGTTGCGGAAGCACCAGCTGCAGTGCTCGTGGTACGGGTGACCCTCGCGCCGCGCGAGGTGGTCGGCACGCAGCGAGACCAGCGGCGCGCTGTTCCAGATCTCCTCGAACGGCTTCTCGAGGATGTTGCCCGAGGTCAGGTCGTCGCGCCCGATCAGGTGATCGCAGAACCCGACATCGCCGGCGTAGGTGATGTAGGTGTACATCCAGGGATGGATGCAGCGGTCGAGCAGGCGGTCCTTCAGCACCAGGTTGGTGGTCATCGCCGAGCCGAGCTGCAGCGTGATGCCGTAGCCGTTGGCCTGTTCGCGCAGCCGCTCGAACAGCGGCGGGATCGTCGGCTCGACGTGCTCGAGATGCTTGGGATCGGTCGGCCAGCAGGCGATCGGGATCATGTGGACCCGGCCGACGCCGAGGTCGTGTGCCCAGCGCAGCAGCGGCTCGAGGTTGCCGAGGTTGCGCGCGCTGACCGTCACCGTCAGGTAGACGTTGCCCGGGTCGTTGCCGTAGACGTCGCGCCAGTGCACCAGCGTCTTGAGCGCCTGCTCGATCGGCTCGATGTCGCAGCCGCGCAGCTCCTGCAGCAGGCTGTTCTCGATCGCGTCGACCGAGATGCCGACCCAGGCACCGTGGCGCATCAGGTGCTGCCAGACGTCGGACTTGCTGCGGACCGTGCCGTTGGACAGCACGCGGAGCTGGACCCCGGGCTGGGCGAAGCGCTCGACGATCGACGGGAAGTCGCGGCGCAGCAGGCTCTCGCCCCAGCCGCGCAGGTCGACGACGCGCGCCGTCGGCAAGAGGTCCTCCTCGATCCGGCGCAGCACGGCCTCGCTCATGTCGAGGCTGCGCTCGGTCATCATGCCCGACCGGCACATGCTGCAGGCGAGGTTGCAGCGTCGCGTCAGCTCGAGGAACAGGATGTTGGGAATGCCGCGCATGGTCGAGATGCCGTTGGCGATCTCGCGCTCGAGGATCTTGTTGTTGCGCTCGCGCAGGTCGTTGCGCGCCGGCTCCGCCGGCATCCAGGGCTTGAGGTGCACCGTGTCCTCGCCGTTCAGCTGGCGGACCCGGCCGATCCCGACGCGGCCCCGGTTGGCGACCAGCTCGCCGCGCGCGATCTTCTCGACGCTCAGCCGGTGATGCTCCAGCAGCGTGCCCTTGGTCGAGCCCCAGTCGCGGCCGATGTCCTTGACGCGGGTGAAGGCGATGCGCTCGCGGTTCTCGTGCTCGATGCAGTCGAGGAAGCGCCTGTCGATCGGCGTGCAGCGGTACTTGCGCTGCCACATGCGGTTGTAGAGGTCGAGGTCCTCGTAGCCCCACGCCACCATGTCCTCGTCGTACCCGCCCGAATCGAGGAACGCCTGCCGCCGGGTGGCCATGCGGCCGGTCCAGCCGTGGTCGCCGACGATCGGCGAGAACACGCCATCGGCGAAATCGCAGCCGACCAGCAGGTCCTTGTCCTGCATCTGCTCGTCGATGTAGCGGGCGTAGCCGGGCCCGGTGAAGTTGTCGGCGTCGACGTTGCCGATCACCTCGCCGCGGCACAGCCGGGCGGCCATGTTGCGCGAGTGGCTGAAGCTGAAGAACTGGGCGTGGTCGTAGCGGTAGTAGACCAGCCGGCCGGACGCCAGCTCGGGCGCGAACTCGGCCTGCAGCCACGGCCCGACATCGTCGGGCGAGCCGTAGTCGAGGATCACGAACTCGAGGCTCGGGTGATCGGCATTCCACGCCATGTTCTTGGCGAGGGTCTGCTGCAGGTGATGACGCCGGCCCATGCAGACCGTGAAAAGCGACAGGCGTGGCACCGCGGCGGCGGCCTCTTCCGGAACGAGAAACATGCCGTTCACGCGGCCTGACGGCGGGCGCACCGAGCCTTCAGGCAAGGAAAAGCGTGCGGTACGTCTGCGGTGCTAAGCATGTACTCTCCGGTTATCTCTCATTGTCGATGCAGGATATTGTCCCGTCAACTGAGGCTATACTCGGTGGCCGCGCAACCTGCGGTCAACGTGCAGCAACTTATCGTTTTTTCCAATCTCCCGGCCGCGCGCGGGGATTTTCGACAGGACCGTGACCCCGCGATGATGCTTCTTCTCCAGGATGACGGCGCCCACCTGCGTCAGGCGTTCGAGTTGCTGGATGCCGGCGGCGGGTTCGTCGCGCGCGTCGTCGGTCGGGCGGACGGGACGGTCGCGGTCGATCCCGATCCGTATGGTCTCGCCGGATCCTGGAAGCGCGACGGCGAGGCCCTGCTGATCGTCGACCCCGCCGGGACGACGGTGGCCCGCTTCGTCTCGCAGGGCCTCGACAGCCGTGGCGAGCGCCTGTTCTGGGGCGCGGTCAAGGCCGGTCCGCACTGGCTGGAACATTGCCTGCGCATCGGGGCACGGCCGTCGCCGCGGATCTCGCTCTGCACCACCAGCCGCAACCGGCTGCACCACCTGCGCCAGACGCTGCCGCAGAACCTCGCCGACAACCGCGACTATCCCGACCTCGAGTTCGTCCTGCTCGACTACAACTCGAGCGACGGGCTGGGCGACTGGGTGCGGCGCGAACTCGGCGACGAGATCGCGAGTGGCCGGCTGCGCTACTACTTCACCGGCGAGCCGACGCACTTCCATGCCACGCATTCGCGCAACATGTCGCTGCGTCTCGCCGGCGGCGACATCGTCTGCGTGGTCGACGCCGACAACTTCACCGGCCGCGGCTTCGCGTCCTACCTCGCCGGGCAGGTCGCGCCCGACAACGTGCTGATCGGCTGCCAACTCGAGGGCGACGCGTTCAGGGTGGCGTTCGACGAGGGATGCGTCGGCCGCTACGCGCTCTACAAGTCGACCTTCCTCGATGTCGGCGGCATGGACGAGGCGCATGTCGGCTGGGGCTACGACGACATGGACCTGTTCTGTCGCCTCAGGGCGCGCGGCTACCGCCTGCAGTCGATCGATCCGCGCTACGCGCGCTGCATCCCGCACGACGACGCCGAACGTAGCCGCGAGCTGCGCTACCGCGACCTCGGCCGCGAGGCGGTGGGCGGCGACGGCAGCGTCTGGGTGAACAAGCGGCGCAGCGACGCCAACATCGCGGCGGGCCGCCTGGTCCTCAACGACGGCCGCGTCGGTTGCGGCACGGTGGTGCGCAACTTCGGCGAGGCGGAGATCGTCGTCGCAGCCCTGCCCACGCCCGTGCTGGCGGCCTGAGCGCCGCATGGACCGGCGCGCCTTCCTCGGTGGGCTGCTGCTCGGTCCGTGGGCCGGGACCGCGCACGCTGCCGACCCGTTGCCGGCGCTGCGCGAGACGCCGCTGTTCGCCGGGCGCGTGGCAGCGGGGACGTTGCCGCCGGTCGACCGACGGGTGCCGCAGCGGCCGCTGGTCGTCGACCGCTTCGCCGGCGCCGACGGGCCGGGGCGGCCGGGAGGCCAGCTCACCATGCTGGTCACCGCCACCCGCGACAACGTGCTGATGACGATCTACAGCTACGCCCGGCTGATCGTCTACGACCCGGCGCTGGCGCTGGTGCCCGACATCCTCGAGGGCTGGGAGACGACCGACGGCCGCGACTTCACGTTCCGGCTGCGGCCCGGCCACCGCTGGTCGGACGGCCAATCCTTCACCACCGAGGACTTCCGGTTCTGGTGGGAGGACGTCGCCAACGATCCCGAGCTGTCGCCGTTCGGGCCGCCGGACGAATTGCTGGTCGACGGCCGGCCGCCGCGCGTCGCGATCCTCGACGAGCTCACCGTCCGCTACAGCTGGGACGCGCCCAATCCCTACTTCGTCGAGAGCCAGGCGCGGGCCAACCCGCTGTTCCTGTTCGTGCCGGCGCACTACTTCCGCCGGTTCCACCCCCGGCATGGCGGCGCGCCGCCGGCCGAGGAGGCGGCGCGCGGCTGGGTGCAGCCGTTCCGCCGCCGGCTCGACGCGATGTTCGCCAACGACGTCGCCGACCTGCCGTCGCTCAACCCGTGGGTGCTGACGACTCCGCCGCCGGCCCAGCGCTACGTCTTCGAGCGCAATCCCTACTATCACCGCGTCGACCGGCGCGGTCAGCAGCTGCCCTATGTCGACCGGTTCGTCTTCGCGCTCACCACGCCCAACCTGATCGCCGCCCGCGCCGGGCTGGGCGAGTCCGACCTGCAGGCCCGCTGGCTCAAGCTGCGCGACTACACGTTCCTGCAGAACGGCGCGAAGACCGCGCGCTTCGGCGTGCGCCTCTGGGAGTTCGGCAGCGGCTCGCAGCTCGCGCTGTACCCGAACTTCAACGCCGCCGACCCGGCGTGGCGCCGGGTCCTGCGCGACGTCCGCTTCCGCCGCGCGCTCTCGATGGCGATCGATCGCGGCGAGCTGAACGAGGTCGTCTGGCTGGGGCTGGGCAAGCCGTCCAACAACACCGTGCTGCCGCGCTCGCCGCTGTTCCGGCCGGACTACGCGACGCGGTGGGCCGGGCACGACCCTCGGGCCGCGGCGGCGCTGCTCGACGAGATGGGCCTCGACGGTCGTGACATCGACGGCATCCGCCGCCTGCCGGACGGTCGCCCACTGGTGATCGTGGTCGAGAGCCAGAGCGAGCAGACCGAGGAAGCCGACGCGCTGAAGCTGATCGGCGAGCACTGGCGGCGGGTCGGCGTCGGCCTGCTGGTCAAGCAGCAGACCTTCGAGACGTTCTGGCTGCGCGTCACCTCGGGCGAGGCCGTCATGACGGCCTATGGCGGGCTGTTCAACGCCGTGCCGGGCGCCGCCTCGAGCCCGCGCGAGTACGCGCCGACCATGCAGGGCGGCCTGCAGTGGCCGAAGTGGGGACTGTACGTCGCCTCCCGCGGCAAGCTCGGCGAGCCGTGCGACGTGCCGGAGGCGCGCGGCCTGCTCGACGACGTGCAGGCCTGGGAGCGCGCGGCCGACGATGCCACCCGGCAACAGGCGTGGCATCGCATTCTCGAGACCAGCGCCGCGCAGGTTTTCACCATCGGCACCGTCAACGCCGTGCCGCAGCCGATCGTCGTCGGTGGCCGGCTGCGCAACGTGCCGCGCGACGGGCTGTTCGCCTGGGATCCCGGCAGCTACTTCGGCGTCTACCGGCCCGACACGTTCTGGCTGGAGTCCTGAGCCGGCCGGCTCACAGCATCTGCCGTTGCACCAGGCGCCGGAACGGCCCGTCGGCGCCGACCAGCGCCTCGAAGGTGCCCTGCTGGACGACCCGTCCCGCCTCGAGGACCACGATGTGGTCGGCCGAGCGGATGGTGCTCAGCCGGTGGGCGATCACCAGGCGGGTCGCGTTCATGCCGGCGAGGCTGTGGCCGACGATCGCCTGCGTGCGGTTGTCGAGCGCGCTGGTCGCCTCGTCGAACATCACCAGGCGCGGCCGGTCGACCAGCGCCCGCGCGATCATCACCCGCTGGCGCTGGCCGCCCGAGAGCTGGCCGCCGCCCTCGGTGATCGCGGTGTCGAGTCCCGCGGGCAGGGCGGCGACGTCGTCCGCCAGGCCGGCCAGCCGGACTGCCTCCATCGCCTGCTCGCGCGTCGCGCGGCCGCCCATCGAGATGTTCTCGTAGAGGGTCCCGGGCACCAGGCCGGACGATTCGAGCACGGTGCCGACCTGGCGGCGCACGGCGCGCAGCTCGAGGGTGGCGAGGTCCTTGCCGTCGTAGAAGACCCCGCCGCGTTGCGCCGTCTCGAACCCCAGCAGCAGCCGCAGCAGCGTCGACTTGCCGGAGCCGGACGCGCCGACGATCGCGATGCTGGCGCCGGGACGGACCTCGAAGTCGATGTCCTGCAGGATCCACGGCGCGTCGTCGGCGTAGCGGAACCACAGGTTGCGCACGGCGAAGTGGCCGCTCAGCCGGCCCGGATCGAGGCGCCGTGCGTCGACCTCGAGCGGCGCCTCGAGGATCGGCCGCGCCCGCGCCAGCAGCGGCCCGACGCCGATCACGGCGTTCATCACCGTCGCGAGGTTGACGAGCGCCGCGGTGAACTGGGCAAACGCGCCGTTGAAGGCGGCGAAGGCGGCGACGTCGATCGGGTGGGCGCCGCCGCCGGCGATCGCCAGCACGCCCAGCGTGCCGAGGATCGGCAGGCTGGTGGACACCACGACATCCCACGCGCGGACCGTGCCCGACTTGCCGTCGGCCGCGCGCTGCGCGGTGAAGGCGTCCGACCAGCGGGCGAAGGCGCGCTGCTCGGCGGCCGCGACCCGCAGCTTGGCGATCCCGCCCAGCACCTGCATCAGGAAGCCGGTGACGATGCCCTTGTGCGTCAGCACGACCGCATCCAGCTTCATCTTCCGGCGGCCCTGCAGGAACAGGATGATCGCCGCGACCACGGCGTAGCCGACCGCGAAGGCGGTCAGGGCGGCGTCGTAGATCAGCATGATGCCGAGGCTGGCCAGCGCGAAGGTGCTGCCGATCAGCAGGTTGAGGTTGTGACCCGACAGCAGGCGCCGCACGGTATCGATGCCGACGATGCGGGCGGCGAGGTCGCCCGCGGTGTAGCGGCGGAAGAACGAGGTGTTCAGGCGCAGCACGCGGTCCCAGACCGCGGGCTGCAGGCGGCGGTCGACGCCCGAGCTCAGCCGGATCATCGAGATCGCGCGCACGACGTGGAAGCCCGAATTGCCGATCGCCGCGGCGACCAGCAGGATCATCATGTCGAGCAGCAGCGAGGTGCGCGCGTCGGGCACCGCGACGCCGACCACCGCACCGGTCGCCACCGGGATGAGGAAGGCCGACAGGGTCGAGCCGATCGCGCCGAACAGGATGTGGCGGATGTCGCG
>JAIUOX010000068.1 GCA_020160955.1 Pseudomonadota bacterium | reverse complement strand
GGTCACCTGCTGCCGCCGCTGGGTGGCGAGGGCGTGCTGATCATCCTCGACGCCGTCATCCAGTTCCACGCGCTGTGGCTGATCGCCATCGGCATCGGCGCCACCCTTGCGCTGCGCGCCTTCTATCACCGCACCACGATCGGCCTGTCGATGATGGCGGCCTCGATCGATGCCGACGGTGCGGCGACCACAGGCATCAACGTCGGCCGCATGCGCACGTTCACTTTCGTGCTCGGCGGCCTGCTGGGCGCACTGGGCGGCATCCTCGTGACGCCGCTCATCGGTGTCGACTACCAGCTCGGTCTCAACCTCACCCTCAAGGGTTTCGCCGCCGCCGTGCTGGGCGGCCTCACCAACCCGCTGGGCGCGGCCGTCGGCGGCCTCACGCTGGGTCTGGTCGAGTCGTTGGCCATCATCGGCATCTCGTCGAGCTACAAGGACGTCGTCGCCTTCTCCGTGTTGATCATCATCATGATCCTGATGCCCCAGGGCATCCTCGGCCGTGCCGGCCGGCGGGGAGGTTGAGCGCATGAAGCCGCGCACCCTCCCCTGGCTCGCCCTCGGCCTCGTCGTCTGGGCCGCGCTGCCCTTCGTCGTGCCGCGCTACATGGCCGACCTGCTGGTCTTCACCGGCATCTATACGGTCGCCGGCCTTGGCATCGGCCTGCTGCTGGGCCATTGCGGCATCGTCAACCTGGCACAGGCCACCTTCTACGGGCTCGGCGCCTATGCCAGCGCCTACTGCACCGTGATGATGGGCCTGCCCAGCATCGTGGGCTTCATCGTCGGCGCCGTTATCAGCATGGCGCTGGCCTATGTCATCGGCCGGCCCATCCTGCGCCTCACCGGATACTTTCTCGCCCTGGGCACGCTGGCGCTTAGCGCCATCGCCAGCGCGCTGTTCTTCGAATGGGACTGGCTGACCGGCGGCACGCTGGGCATCGGCGGCATTCCCAAGCTCGACCTGCTCGGCTTCGCGCTCGACCGGCCGTCGCGCTACTACTTCCTGGTCTGGATCGTCGCCTTCGCCTGCATGGCGGTGGCGGCCAACCTGGTCGACAGCCGCACCGGCCTGATGCTGCGGGCGATGCGCGACTCGAGCACGGCGGCGGCCGCCCTGTCGGTCGACCTGCAGTCGCTCCGGACCCGCGTCTTCGTGGTCTGCGCCCTGTTCGGCAGCCTCGCCGGCAGCCTGTTCGCGCACCACGCCTCGTTCGTCAGCACCCAGAGCTTCACGGTCGACCGCTCGATCAATTTCCTGCTGATCCCGGTGATCGGCGGCGCGACCTCGATCCCCGGCATCGTGGTCGGCGCGCTGTTCATCACCTTCCTGCCGGAGTTCCTGAGCAAGCTGGGCGACTTCCACCAGATCCTGTTCGGCCTCGCGCTGGTCGCCGTCGTCGTGCTGGTGCCCGACGGGCTGATGGGCGCGCTGGGCCGCCTGCGCAAGCGGCGCGTGGCGGCGGGGAACGGCCATGGCGGCTGAGCCCCTGCTCGCCCTGCGCGAGGTCGGCCACGCCTTCGGCGGCCTGTCGGTGCTGCGCTCGGTCACCTTCGACGTGCCCGAGGGCGGCATCGTCGGCCTGATCGGGCCCAACGGCTCGGGCAAGACGACGCTGTTCAACATCGTGAGCGGCTACATCCGGCCCAACATGGGCGCCGTGCTGTACCGCGGCACGCCGCTCGGCCGCGACACCATCCAGCAGCGCGGGATGGCGGGCCTCGTGCGGACCTTCCAGACGCCGCAGGTGTTCGAGCAGATGACCGTGCTCGAGAATGTCATGGTCGGCGTCACCAAGCTCACCCGTACCTCGATGCTGCAGGACCTGCTGCGCACCCCGGCGGCGCGCGGCCAGATGCGCGAGATCCGCGAGCGCGCGCTGGCCGCCTGCGACCGCTTCCAGCTGGCCGCGCTGCGCGACGTGCCGGCCGCCAGCCTGACCGCCGGCCAGCGCCGCATCCTCGAGATCGCCCGCGCGGTGGTCGGCGAGCCGCGGCTGCTGCTGCTCGACGAGCCGTCGTCCGGCCTCAACGCGCAGGAGATCGAGAACCTGCGCGACTGGATCGTCCGGCTGAACGAGGGCGGCATGACCGTGCTGCTGGTATCGCACGACATGGGGCTGATGACGGTCGCGCCGATGGTCCACACGCTCTACTTCGGCGAGATCATCGCCAGCGGCGACATGGCCGCCATCCAGCGCGACGCCCGCGTGCGCGAAGTCTATCTCGGGGTGTAGCGATGCTCGAGGTGACCTCCGTCTCGGCCGGCTACGGCGCCCTCACCGTCCTGCACGACGTTTCGCTCAAGGTCGGCGACGGCGAGGCGGTGGCGCTGGTCGGCGCCAACGGCGCCGGCAAGACGACGCTGGTGCGCACGATCTGCGGCCTGATGCGGGCGCAGGGCGGCGCCATCGCCAAGAACGGTTCCGACATCACGCGGCTGCCGGCGCACGAGCTCGCGCGCCACGGCCTCGCGGTCGTGCTGGAGAACCGTCGGCTGTTCGGCGAACTGTCGGTGCGCGAGAACCTGGTGCTGGCCGAGACGGTCGGCCGGCGGGTGCGCGGCGCCCACCTGCGCTTCAGCTGGGACGAGGTCACCGCGCTGTTCCCGATGGTCAAGGAACGCCTCGACGCGCCGGTCGAGCTGCTGAGCGGCGGCCAGCAGCAGATGGTGGCGATCGCCCGCGCGCTCCTGCTGCAGCCCGACCTGCTGATCATGGACGAACCCTCGACCGGCCTGGCGCCCAAGGTGGTGAAGGACATCCTGCTGGTCATCAAGGCGCTGCGCGAGCGCGGCATGGGGCTGCTGCTGATCGAGCAGAACGTCGGCATCGCCTCGGAGATCACCGACCGCGCCTACGTCATGGCGCTGGGCCGCATCGTGCACGAGGTGCCGGCCGGCCAGTGGGCGTCGTTCCTGTCGGACGAGCGCCTGGTGAAGGCCTACCTCGGATGAGCGCCGCGGCCACCCGCGTCGGCATCCTGGGCTTCGGCCGGATCGGCCGCGCCGTCGCCGCCAACCTGCGGCCGCTGGGCTTCGCCGTCGCCACGCTCGACCGCCCGTCGACCCGCGACTTCGACGGCCCGCGCCGGGCCGACGCCGCCCAGCTGGCCGCGACCAGCGACGTCGTGGTGTCGGCGCTGGCCAGCGAGGCCCAGATGGAGGACGCCTTCCTCGGGCCGGCCGGCCTCGTCGCGGGGGCGCACGACGGGCTCGTCGTGATCGAGATGGGCACCTTCCCGGTGGCGCTGAAGCAGCGGCTGGCCGACGCCCTGGCCACAAGGGGCGCGGCGATGATCGACGTGCCGATCAGCGGCACCGCGCCGGTGGTGGCGCGACGCGAGGCGATGCTGTTCGTGAGCGGCGACGACGCGGCGATCGCCCGGGTCGCGACCGTGCTCGACGGGATCTCGACGCGGCAGTGCCGGGTCGGCCCGTTCGGCGCCGGCATGACGACCAAGCTGGTGGCCAACTTCCTGGTGATCGCCAACACGCTGGCACTCGGCGAGGCGATGGCGATGGGCACCGCGGCCGGGCTCGACCCGCACAAGATCGTCGAGGCGATCGGCCCCTCCTTCGCCGGCTCGCCGGTGTTTTCCTTCCGCGCGCCGATCATGGCGGAGCGGCGCTACCAGCCGGCGCCCGGGCCGGCCCGCATCATGTGGAAGGACCTGCAGTACATCCGGGCCGAGGCCGAGGCGGCGGGACTGCCGTCGCCGGTGCTGAAGACCGCGCTGGAGTGGTACGGGCGCCTGATCGAGCAGGGCCACGGCGAGGACGAGAGCTCCTCGATCTTCGAACTGCTGCGCAAGCCCCCTGCATCCTGACGCTCTTGTGACTTGGGCGTGTCCGGCCCGCGTCACAGGATGTCCTCCCACACCGGGATTCGGGAGGAGAGACAATGGACAAGCAGAAGATGATGGCGATCGCGGCCGCCGCTTTGACGCTGGCGATGGCCGGCGGGGCGCAGGCCCAGCAGACGCCGCCGCAGTTTCCCAACATGTCGTTCTTCGTGACCAGCGAGAGCGGCCCGAACGGCGCCAACTTCGGCGGCCTCGAGGGTGCCGACAGGCATTGCCAGGCGCTGGCGACCAAGGCCGGCGCCGGCGCCAAGACGTGGCGCGCCTACCTCAGCACCCAGGCCGTGAACGGCGCCACCGCGGTCAACGCCAAGGACCGCATCGGCAACGGGCCATGGGTGACCCCGACCGGCGTGACCATCGCGACCAGCGTCGCCGACCTGCACTCGCCGAACAACAAGCTGACCGCCGCGTCGCTGGTCGCCGAGAACGGCAAGCTGATCCCGAGCCGCCTCTACACCGTGAACCAGCACGACATCCTGACCGGCACCCAGCCCGACGGCACCGCCTTCCCGCCGGACAAGGACATGACCTGCGGCAACTGGACGAAGGGCGGCACCGAGGGCAGCGCGATGGTCGGCCACGGCGATCGCATGGGCCTGCGCGACGACGAGCCCTCGAAGTCGTGGAACACGTCCCACCCGTCGCGCGGCTGCGACGCCAAGGGCCTGATCTCGACCGGCGGCGCCGGCCTGCTGTACTGCTTCGCGACCAACTGAACGCGCTGCGCAACGCATCGCCCCCTCATGCTCCTCTCCCCCGCCAGGGGGAGAGGCTGGGTGAGGGGTCTCGTGGCCCCAAGGTTCTGCCCACATTGGCCCGGGAGGCTCGCCTCAGGCCGCGGCCACGGCCTCAGCCCTGCCGGCCAGGATCAACTGCCCCAAGCGCCGCAACACGGCATCGTCGCCCCGCACGAGATCGACACTCGCAACTCGTAGCCGTTCATCTCCTTCCATCATTCCGTAACCAGCATCCAGTGCCTCGGCACCAAGACCGGCATGATGCGGATAGAGCAGCATCGCTTCCTTGCATGCGTAGAGCCGCGCATAGGCCATCATCTGGTAGACGTCGGACTGCGACACGCCGCGCTTCCTGTCCTCGAGATTCCGGCCGATCAGCTTCCACTTGGTATCGATCACCATCACGGTCGTCGCACCCCGCCTGATCAGGATGTCGGGCGTGGTCTGGAAGCGCTGCTTGCCGCCCTCCCCTTCCTCCAACAGGCAATAACGCAAGCCGCCCTGCACGTGGACGGACATGTCGCTACCGCGCAATGCCCGTCGGGTGAGCGCGGCGATGTATGCCTCGAACAAGTCGTTCATGGCGAACAGCAGGGTCGTTCCGAGGCCGGCACTGGCGTCGTGGTGCGTGCCCTGCCATTCGCGCTTCAGAAACAGCCTGGCCAGTTCGAACAGTCCTTCCCAGCGCCGATTGGTGCGGTCGATACGCACCTGCCCCCAAGGCAGTGCGTTGACCGGAACGTCACTGATCTCCGCCAACAGGAACCTGAGTTCATCGAGGCGACGCTGTGTCTCCAACGCACGGGCATGACGGCGCAGCATCAGCACGCAAGCTTTCATGATTCGCAGCAAGGGCGTATCCGGCATCAAGGCGTCGAAGCCGCAGGCAAGCCGGTCAGGTCGCACCGCGTGGTGGGTGAATTGCCGAACAACGTTGAGCCGCCCCCGCAGCGCAGCAAGGTCCTCCTCCTGCGCCATGTAGGCGCGCGGCAGACCGCGGCGCGCCTCAGCCAGAAGGCGATCCGCGAAGAGACGAATCAGGATATCGAGCAGTGTTTGCTTCTGGCGCGCCATCGCCAGCGCTTGACCCTCTCCTAGCTGAAGTCCCAGAGCGACATCCAGCATGGAGACAAGGCGCGCACGGATCGTCTCATCGCTTTCGTTGGCGGCCGCATCGATCTTCGGCAGTATCTCCAGGCTGCACCCCGGCACAGAGATCACGCCGACGATCTGTTGCGCCGTGATCCTGCTGTAGCGGTCCACGAGGATATTGGTCCCGGTACGGTCGGCCAACGGGTGTGACGAAGCAGCCGAGAGCAGGGCATTCGCCTGGCCCCGAGTGAAGGCATTCGCGGGGCCAGTTCTGCTGCCGTTGTGAATGTCGATGCTGCCCCATTCGTGGACGGTCAGGTGAGTCATGCTGTCACCCGGCCGTCAGGAGATCGCCCCGGTCACTTTCCAGGTTCCTCTGCCGCGCCCGCCGTCTTCCCGGTCAGCACCCGAAATGCCTCCACCCCAAAGGTATCGCGGATCGACCAGCTGGGAATTTTCTCTCCTTCGATGCCCGGAGGTGGATCCAGCAGCTTCTTCTGGATGAACCCGTCGCCCAGCACGGCATGAATACGGCTCCAGTCCTCGAAGAAGTACTCCTGGAGAAGCGGGATGACCTTGTCGCGCATGACGGCCTCGACATCTTCGGCGATCTCGCAACCGATGAAGAAGGCATGTCCGATGCGATGTTCGCGATCGATCAGATACTCGATGCGCTGATTGATTGTGTCGAGGAGGCCGGCGAGATCGATCCCAGTCCGCTTGCCCGCGTCTTCCAACAGTCTGGGAGCTGGAGCCATTTCACGGAAGTTGAAGCGCCGCCGCAATGCCGTGTCCAGCAGGGCGATCGATCGGTCCGCCGTGTTCATCGTGCCGATGATGTGAAGGTTCGCGGGAACGGAAAACAGCCGCTTGGAGTAGGGCAGCGTTACCGACAACGCGTTGGCCATGCCGGCCCGCTTGTCTGGCTCCAGCAGGGTGATGAGTTCACCAAACACCTTGGAAACGTTGGCCCGATTGATCTCGTCGATGATCAGGACGAACGCATCGGCGGGCTTCTCAGCAGCCCGTTGCGCGAAACTGGCAAAGATTCCGGCCTCCGGCTTCAGTCGGAACCCAGAAGTGAGTGGTTCGCCATTCTCTCCCGCGGTCGACGGTCTCAAGCCTTCAATGAAATCCTCATAGCCGTAGTTCTGGTGGAAGGTGACGAAGCCGATGCGCCCTTGCTTCGCCAGTTCGTCGTACCGCGCCATCAGAGCGGCGCGACCTTCCTTGGTCGGCCCATCGTCAGCCAGGCCATCACAGAGCTTCACAGCCTCCAACGCCGTATTGTAAGTCTTGCCGGTGCCCGGCGGCCCATACAGGATGAGGTTGGTGGGCATTGCCGTGGCTTTGGTTCCATCGACTGCGTCGCTGTACTCGTCCGGCCACCTTCCTGGCCGGCCTGAGGAAACTGGCAGCCAGTTGCGGATGGCCTCGTGCGCATCTGCCATCTCTACCTCGAAGCGGTCGGCAGATTGAGCATCGAACTGATAGTCGCCAGCCAACGCTAGAAGCTCATTCCGGTGGCTGAACGTCAAGAACGGTCCAGCCTTCTTGAATTGAAGGGACCCCAGCACGCCCTCGGCATTGCTGAGCCGCGAGGATTTGCGCCCAAATCGGGTTTCCGGAATATCCGTGTGGTACCAATCCAGACCCGCGGCATGGACCGCACGTGCCAACCTACAGAACGCCGCGCTCTGCTCCTGGCTCCAGGTTGGGCGAAGCTCCCTAAACTGCGGATCGCCATCGAACCGCTCCAGAACCTGAGCATCGCTCAGCTTCTCAAGCGCTTGCTGTCCCGGCCTAAGTGTGAAGCGATAGACCATGTTGCTGCCACGCCCGCTTGGCGGACCAGACACGACTTCGGGTGCACCCAAGCCGGCTGCCTTACGAAGCTTATCGCCCTCGATGGCCTGACATACATTCGGCAATTGGTTCGACAGCCCAAGTTCCCGGTGCACGTCTCCCGCCCGAATCAATACACTCTCATCACCTCGCTGCCGGGCCGGTTCGATGTACTTCTCGATCAGGTGTTCGCGGATACGGTCTGCCCAAGCTTCCTTCTCGCTGAATCGCTGGTTCTCGATTTGGTATCCTAGGCGCAGCAGCTCCTGGTGAATCTTGCCACCTTCCGAGTCACTAAACTTGTCGCGTTGGCCTTTCGCCGTGATGTCCGGATTGTTGGGAATGGAACTGTAGGCAACGAGAAAAATGGCTTTGGCTGGATACCAGCGCGCCTCACCCGGTCGATAAACAACATAGTCGAAGTTCGTGGCGAAATCGTACTTCCGCATAAAGGCAAGAGGGTCCCGGTCATACTCACGCATGACTGCTTCCACGGCCTCCTGCGTCAGTCCGAGGCCCTCCGCTATTGTCGGCTGGATCACCGCTTCAACCCCATAGTTCTGAACGCCACCCCAAGATGTAGCCGAACTATGGCGCGACCGACTGTGCGGCGGCAATCAGCCATCATCTAGCTAACCAGCCGCCCCTCACCCAGCCTCTCCCCCTCGCGGGGGAGAGGAGCATGAAAGTGAAGGCGCGAAGCGAAGTCATCTGGGACCGCGCGCGGTCCCAGGTCAGATCAGGACTCGACCTTCACGTCGGCGGTCTTGATCACCTTTTCCCACTTCTCGATTTCATCGCGCAGGAACTTGGCGGTGTCGGCAGGCGTCGCGCCGACCGGGATCAGGGCCTGCTCGGCCATGCGCTTGCGCAGGGCCTCGTCCTTGACCGCCTTGGCGACCTCGGCCTGAAGCTTGTTCACGATCTCGGCCGGGGTGCCGGCCGGGGCCATGAACATCACCCAGCTCGACGATTCGATCAGCGGGCCGCCCGCCTCGACGATGGTCGGCACTTCCTCGACGCCCGGCACGCGCTCCTTCGAGAGCATGCAGATCGCCCGGATCTTGCCGGTGCGGACCTGCGACATCAGGCCGATCGGCACGTCGAGCAGCATCTGGATGCTGCCCGCCATCAGGTCGGCCAGCGCCGGCGCGGTGCCCTTGTAGGGCACGTGCACCATGTCGATGCCGGTGACCTGCTTGATCAGCTCGCTGGTCAGGTGCGCCGCCGCGCCGACGCCCGACGAGCCGAACGAGATCTTGCCCGGGTTGGCCTTGGCGTAGTCGACGAACTCCTTGAAGTTCTTGACCGGCAGCGAATTGGTCACCGTCATGATCAGCGGCGCCACGGCGACCAGCGAGATCGGCGCGAAGCCCTTCTCGGGATCGAACTTCAGCTTGCCCGCGTACAGCGTCTTGTTGGCGGCGTGCGCGGCGATCACCGTCAGGAAGGTGTAGCCGTCGGGCGCCGCGTTCGCGACCGCCTCGGCGCCGATCAACGAGTTCGCGCCCGGCTTGTTCTCGACCACGAACGACTGGCCGACGTTCATCTTCTCGAGCGTCAGGCGCGTCACCGCGTCGGTCAGGCCGCCCGGCGTGTAGGGCACGACCCAGCGGATCGGCTTGGACGGCCAGGCCTGCGCCCGCGCGCCCGGGACGACGGCAAGCGGCGCCAGGGCGGCGGCGGCGCCCGCGGCGAGGAGGTTGCGGCGATTGATCGTGTTCATTTTAGTGGCTCCCTGTTGTCCTGGTTTCAATCGAGGTCGAGGCCGTCCATGCCGGCGTTCTTGCGCGCCTTCTTCGCCAGCTCCGTCAGCACCTTGCCGGCCTGGTACGGATCCATGATCTGCTCGGCCATCGGGCCCTTGTGCCAGCCCTCGGCGACGGCGAACTGGCCGTTGCCGGCCTGGAACACGCGGCCGGTGATCTCGCGGCTCTGCTCGCTGACCAGCCAGGTGGCGACTGGGGCGATCCACTTCGGGTCGCGCCGCTTCTTGTCCTCGTCGGAGTAGCTGCGCAGGTCCTCGGTCATGCGGGTGAAGGCCGACGGCGAGATCGAGTTGACCGTGATGCCGTAGCGGCCGAGCTCGCGCGCGGTGATCACGGTGAAGGCGGCGATGCCGGCCTTGGCGGCGCCGTAGTTGGTCTGGCCGATGTTGCCGTAGATGCCCGAGACCGAGGTCGTGGTGATGATGCGCGCATCGACCGGGCCGCCCTTGGCCTTGGCCTGGTCGCGCCAGTAGGCGGCGGCATGGCGGGCCGGCGCGAAGGTGCCCTTGAGGTGGACCTTGATGACGGCGTCCCACTCCTCCTCGCTCATGTTGACCAGCATGCGGTCGCGCAGGATGCCGGCGTTCAGCACCACCGCGTCGAGCTTGCCGAAGACCGAGACGGCCTGATCGATCATGCGCTTGGCGCCGTTCCAGTCGGAGACGTCGTCGCCGTTGGCCACCGCCTCGCCGCCCATCGCCTTGATCTCGTTGACCACCTGCTGGGCCGGCCCGACGTCGTGGCCCTGGCCGGCGCGGTCGCCGCCGAGGTCGTTGACCACCACCTTGGCGCCGTGTTCGGCCAGCATCAGGCAGTGTTCGCGGCCGACGCCGCGCGCTCCGCCGGTCACGATCGCGACCCGGCCCTCGCACAATCTTGCCATTGCTCCCTCCCGTTTCTGGCGTGTCTGAGGGCAATTTCCTGCGCTAGTCTGGCCCCCCAAGCAAGGAGGAACCCATGGACACGCTGCCGCTCGTCGCCCCCGACCAGGTCGGGCTTTCCGCTGCGCGGCTCGACCGCGTGCGCCACTGGATGAAGGGCTGGGTCGACAGCGGCCGGCTGGCCGGCATGGTCGTGGCGGTGATGCGCCGCGGCGAGGTCGCCTTCGCCGAGACGATGGGCAAGGCCGATCTCGAGCGCGGCAAGGCGATGCGGCCGGACTCGATCTTCCGCATCTACTCGATGACCAAGCCGCTGACCTCGGTGGCGATCATGATGCTGTACGAGGAGGGCCGCTTCCAGCTCGACGACCCGATCTCGCGCTTCATCCCGGCCTTCGCCGGCACGCGCGTCGCGGTCGGCGGCAGCCGCGGCAAGATCGAGACGGTGCCGGCCGAGCGCGAGATCACCTTCCGCGACCTGCTGACCCACACGTCGGGCCTGACCTACGGCTTCATGGAGAGCAACCCGGTCGACGCGATGTACCGCGACAAGAACGCCGGCGTCGACTTCCAGACCGCGACCACCAGCCTCAAGGACCTCGTCGAGCGGCTGGCGACCTTCCCGCTGATCGCCCAGCCGGGCAAGGCGTGGAACTACAGCGTCGCGACCGACGTGCTGGGCTACCTCGTCGAGGTCATCTCGGGCCAGCCGTTCGAGGTCTACCTCAAGCAGAAGGTGATCGACCCGCTCGGCATGACCGACACCGACTTCCACGTGCCGGCCGCCAAGCACGGCCGCTTCACCGCCAACTACGCCCCGGGGAAGGGCGGCAAGCTGCAGGTGATCGACGACCCGGAGAAGAGCCGCTACCTCGCACCGCGCTCGGTCAACTCGGGCGGCGGCGGGCTGGTCTCGACCGCGGCCGACTACCTGCGCTTCTGCCGCTTCATGCTGAACAAGGGCGAGCTGGGCGGCACCCGCCTGCTCGGCCGCAAGACGGTCGAGCTGATGACCTCGAACCACCTCAAGGGCGACATGGCCGACATGGGCATGCCGCGCTTCTCGGAGTCGACCTACTACGGCATCGGCTTCGGGCTCGGCTTCTCGGTCACGCTCGACCCGGCCAAGGCGCAGATCCTCGGCAGCCCGGGCGAGTATGCCTGGGGCGGCGCGGCCTCGACCGCCTTCTGGTGCGACCCGGCCGAGGACATGGCGGTGGTGCTGCTGACCCAGCTGATGCCGTCCTCGACCTACCCGATCCGCCGCGAGCTGCGCGTGCTGACCTACCAGGCGATCGTCGACTGAGCGGAGACGCGATAGCCATGCGCAACACCGGCCCCCTCAAGGTCACGAAACTGCACCCGCTGTTCGGCGCGGAAATCAGCGGCATCGACATCACGCGGCCGCTGTCGGCGCGCGAGTTCGGGCCGATCCGCGCCGCCTTCGAGGAGCACTCCGTCCTGCTGTTCCGCGACCAGCCGATGGACGACGACAAGCAGGTTGCCTTCAGCGAGCTGTTCGGCCCGCTCGAGACGACGCTCAGCGCCAACCCGGCGGCCGGCACCAAGTTCCAGCGCCAGTCGAACCTCGACATCATGACCGGCGAGCCGATCCCGCCCGACGACATGCGGATGATCTACCAGAAGGCCAACTACTTCTGGCACTCCGACTCGTCGTTCAAGCGCATCCCGTCGCTGTGCTCGGTGCTGACGGCGCGGATCTGCCCGCCCGAGGGCGGCAACACCGAGTTCCTCTGCATGCGCGCGGCGTGGAACGCCCTGCCGCCGGCGCTGCAGGCGACCGTGTCGCCGCTGGTCGCCGAGCACGCGCTCGAGCATTCGCGCAACCGCGTCCAGAAGGGCATCCTCAGCGCCAAGGCGCTGGCCGAGCTGCCGCCGGTCAAGCAACGCCTCTACCAGGACAACCCGGTCAACGGCCGCCGCGCGCTGTTCATCGGCGCCCATGCCGGCCACATCGTCGGCTGGCCGCGGCCGATCGGCGAGGCGATCCTGTACGAGCTGTCGCAGCGCGCCGACCAGCCGGCGTTCCGGCTGAGCCACGCCTGGCGCGAGGGCGACGTCATCGTGTGGGACAACCGCGCGGTGCTGCATCGCGCAACCTCCTACGACGCGGTGAAGCACAAGCGCCTGATGCAGCGCACCACCATCAGCGGCGAGCAGCCGACCGTCGTGCAGTAGCCGATGGCGGCACCGGCAGCGGCTTCCCCGACCCTCACCGACGGCATGCCGCCCGGCTGGCCGCGCCGCCTCGCGGTCGCGACCATCACCATCGGGCTGATGATGTCGGTGCTGTCGAACTCGATGACCAACCTCGCGCTGCCCTACATCGCGCAGGACCTGGCCATCACCGCCGAGAGCTCGATCTGGATCGTCAACGCCACCCAGATCGCGATGATCGTGTCGCTGCTGCCGATCGCGGCGCTGGCCGACATCGTCGGCTACCGCCACGTCTACCGCTTCGGGCTGGTGCTGTTCTCGCTGGCCTCGATCGGCTGCGCGCTGGCGCCGTCGCTGTCGTGGCTGCTGGTCGGCCGCACCCTGCAGGGGCTGGGCAGCGCCGCCGTGATGTCGGTGCAGCCGGCGCTGGTGCGCGCCATCTACCCGCGTGCCCAGCTCGGCCGCGGGCTGGGCTTCAACACCACCGTCGTCGCGACCTCGCTGGCCGCCGGCCCGTCGGTCGGCGCCGCGCTGCTGTCGATCGCGCCGTGGCCCTACCTGTTCTTCGTCTACGTGCCGTTCGGGATCGTCTCGTTCGGCCTCGCCGAGCGCTTCCTGCCGCGCACCTCCCACACCCACCGGCCGTTCGACTGGACCTCGGCGGTGCTGTCGGGCCTGACCTTCGGCCTGCTGATCTTCGGCATCGACGGGCTGGCGCACGGCCACCATCGGCTGCAGATCCTGGCCGAGCTGGCGGCCGCGGCGGTGCTCGGCACGGTGTTCGTCCGGCGCCAGTTGCGGCTCGCCCACCCGATGATGCCGGTCGACATCTTCAAGCGCCCGGTGTTCGCCCTGTCGATCTCGGCCTCGACCTGCACCTTCACCGCGCAGGGCCTCGCCTTCGTCAGCCTGCCGTTCTTCTTCCACACCGTGCTGGGCCGCGACGCCACCAGCACCGGCCTGCTGCTGACCGCGTGGCCGCTGGCGCTGGCCTGCATCGCGCCGATCGCCGGCCGGCTGGCCGACCGCCATCATGCCGGGCTGCTGGGCGCGATCGGGCTCAGCTCGATGACGCTCGGCCTCTTGCTGACCGCGCTGCTGCCCGAGAATCCGTCGAGCCCCGACATCATGTGGCGGCTGGTGCTGTGCGGCGCCGGTTTCGGCATCTTCGCCTCGCCCAACAACCGGCTGATGATGAACGCCGTGCCGCGCGACCGCTCGGGCAGCGCCGGCGGCATCATCGCCACCGCCCGCACGCTCGGCCAGACGATGGGCGCGGCGCTGGTCGCCGTGGTGTTCGGCGCCTTCGACTTCTCGGGCGGCGGCGCGCCGGAGGCGGCGCGGGCCGCGATCTGGCTGGCCTGCGGCTTCGCCGCCACCGCGCTGGTGGTCGGCAGCCTGCGGCTGCGGCACTAGCATGGGCGGCCGCCTGCGCCTGCTGGTCGCGCTGGCCGTCGGGCTGGCGATCGTCGGCTGGTTCCTCGGCTTCTGGTCCTCGCTGGCGGCGTGGCTCGCCGCCTTCGGTCGCTTCCTCGCCGCCTCGACCGAGGTGCCGAACTGGCTGCTCGGCCTGTTCGCGCTGTGCGCCGTGATCGTCGCCGGCTGGCTGGGCGCCTCGCTGCGGCCCGAGCGGGCGCCGCCGCGCCGCGCCCCGATCCGCAGCCAGGAGGCCTTCTTCAACATCCGCTGGCGCTGGTCGTACGACGAGAGCGGGGCGGTGCGCGACCTCGCCCCGCACTGCCTGCGCTGCGACCACCGCCTAGTCCTGCAGGACCTCGACCATCGCCACCCGGTCGGGCGCTACGAGTGCCGCTGCGAGAGCTGCGGCGCCGTCGCCTGCGAGATCGACTGCCCGGTCGACGAGTTCGAGCGGCGGGTGCTGTCCCGCATCCACCAGCAGGGCGGCTAGATCGCCCCGCGGTGCATCTCGCGGAACAGCGAGGGCGCCATGCCGAAGCGGCGTTCGAAGGCATGGCCGAGCCGCGCCGCCGAGCCCAGGCCGACCTTGCCGGCGATCGCCTTCAGCGGCAGGTCGCGCGTCAGCAGGGTCCGCGCCGCCTCGAGCCGCAGCGACTCGACGAAGTGCGCCGGCGTCTTGCCGGTCGCCTCGGTGAAGCGGCGATAGAAGGTGCGCTCCGACAGGCCGGCCCGGGCGGCCAGCGCCGGCACGTCGAGCGGCCGGTCGAGGTTGTCCTGCATCCAGGCGATCAGCGGGCCGAACGGCGCCTCGGCCTCGGCCTGCGCCTGCAGCAGCGGGCTGAACTGCGACTGGTAGCCGGGGCGGCGCGCGTAGAGCACGAAGTGGCGGGCGATCAGGTTGGCGGTCGCCGCGCCGAGGTCGGCCTCGACGAGGGCCAGCGCCATGTCGATGCCGGTCGTCACCCCGGCCGACGTCCAGACCGCGCCGTCGGCGACGTACAGCGCCTCGGCGTCGACCGACAGCGCCGGGAAGCCGCGCGCCAGCCGCTCGCAGCTCGCCCAGTGCGTCGCCACCCGCCTTCCATCGAGCAGGCCGGCGGCGGCCAGCACGAAGGCGCCGGTGCAGACCGAGCCGAAGCGCCGCGCCCGGGGCGCGACGCTGCGCAGCCAGCGGCGCAGCGCCGGGTGTTCCATGGCCGCCTTCAGTCCCTTCGAGCCGCCGGCCACCAGCAGCGTGTCGGGCTGGCCGCCGATCCGCCGGCTGTGCAACGCGACGCCGCAGTTGGACGTCACCGCGCCGCCGCCGGGCGAGACGATCCGCAGCTCGTAGTACGGCCGGCCGCAGGCGTCGTTGGCCGCGCCGAACACCGCCGCCGGCCCGCTGACGTCGAGCAGCTGGCAGCCGTCATAGGCCAGGATGAACACGCGGTGCGGCCGGGGCATTGGCAGAAAATAGCACCTTTTTGTCATTCCTGCCACGGCCCGCCGGGTGCACAGTGGCGGCCGCAGGAGGTTTCCATGGCTGACACGCTGAACATCGGCATTCTGTTCTTTCCCCGGGTGACGCAGCTCGACGCGACCGGTCCCGCCCAGGTGCTGTCGCGCATCCCCGGCGCCAAGATGCACATCGTCTGGAAGACGCGCGACCCGGTGCCGACCGACTCCGGCTTCTCGGTGATGCCGACCACGACCTTCGCCGACTGCCCGCAGCTCGACGTCATCTGCGTGCCCGGCGGCGCCGGCCAGGTCGACCTGATGAACGACCTCGAGACGCTCGACTTCCTGCGCCGCCAGGCGGCGGGCGCACGCTACATCACCTCGGTCTGCACCGGCTCGCTGGTGCTGGCCGCGGCCGGCCTGCTGAAGGGCTACCGCTCGGCCTGCCACTGGGCGGCGCGCGAGCAGCTGAAGGATTTCGGCGCGATCCCGGTGGCCGAGCGCGTGGTCCGCGACCGCAACCGGATCTCCGGCGGCGGCGTCACCGCCGGCATCGACTTCGGCCTGACCCTGGTGGCCGAGATCGCCGGCGAGGACGTCGCCCGCTCGGTCCAGCTGATGATGGAGTACGACCCGCAGCCGCCGTTCGATTCCGGCTCGCCGGAGAAGGCCGGGGAGGCCCGCGTCCGCAAGCTGCTCGACGGCATGAAGCCGATGCTCGAGGGGCGGCTGGCCGCCAACAAGGCGGCCGCCGCCCGTCTCGCTTCCTCCTAGCGCTTGGGCGCCGAGAAGTCCTGGCCGGCCGTCGGCAGGCGATTCACCACGTCGGCCGGGATCTGCAGGTTGTTCTGCAGCACGTAGGCCGGGTTGGTCGCCATCCAGTCGTCGAGGTTGATCGTCTGGTAGTCGCCGGCGTTGAACACGATCAGGACCTCCATCGGCTGGTCCTTCGACGGGTTCTTGAGCGCGTGGCCGTAGCCCTTCGGCACGTAGCCGACGTCGCCCGGGTCGAGCTTGCTGACGCTCGCCTGGCCCTGCGAGGCGAACACGGTCAGTTCCATCGAGCCGCTCAGCACGAACTGCCACTCGTCGGCGTTGGGATGCCAGTGCAGGCCGCGCATCGCGCCGGGTTCGAGCCGGATGATCGCGCCGGTCATGTTGAAGGCGGCCGGGAACTCGCGCGCCGACACCAGGCGCAGCGTGCTGCCGGTCAGCACCGAGACCGGCTTCTGCGAGCGCAGCTGGTAGACGTGGCTGAGCGCCAGCGGCGGCGTGTCGGCGGCGCGCGGGCGGGCCTCGCCGATCGGCGGCACCGCGCGGTCGAACTTCGAGATGTAAACCTGCTTCTTGGGCAGCAGCTCGACCTGCTGCGGCGTCCAGCCGAGGTACTCGGTCAGCATCGACATCGGCGTGTTGGCGATCCAGTCGGTGATGCTGAAGGTCGACTGCTCGGTGAACTCGCCGTTGTTGAACACCAGGATGAACTTGGTGCCGTTGGGGCCCAGACCCTCGATGCTGTGGCCCCAGCCCTTGGGGAAGTACCAGATGCCGCCGGCATCGACGTCGGCGACCTGGACCTGGCCCCACGGGCTGGTCAGCGTGATGCGCGACCGGCCCTCGATGACGTAGGCCCACTCGGCCGCCTCGGCGTGCCAGTGCAGTTCGCGGATCGCGCCGGCCTCGAGCGTCATGTAGACGCCGGCGATGTTCTTGCTGACCGGGAAGTTGTAGGTGCCGGCCTGGCGCGCCGCGCCGCCGTCGTACTGGGTCATCGGCACCTTGCTGAGCGCGAAGGAGAAGGCCGGCAGGCCCTTGCCCCACTGCGTGTTGGCCAGCGACCGGGCCTGCTCGATCTGGCTGGTCGACGGCCGCTCGGGCGGCGTCTGCGGCGCGGGAGGGACGGTGCCGCCGGTCTGCGCCCCGGTCTGGGCTCCCGCCGGGGGGCCGAAGGCCAGGCTGGCCATGGCCAGGCCAAGGGCCAGGACGCTGAACGCCAATCGCTTCATGCTGGTGCTCCCATCTGCGGCCGTTCCCCACGGCCCTGCGCCCCTCCTTTGCGCATGCTGGCTGCACTGGCGATGTGATGAACTGACACGCCCCGCAAAAGTCAGCGTTTACGCAGATTTATTTGATACAAGCCGACGGGTGGGATGGACCGGGCGCCTGGATGACACTGCGCCCGGGAGAATCCACGTGTTTCCAGTCCGTCCTTCCGTTCGTGCCCTGCTTGCCGCGCTCGCCGCCACCGCCACCCTGGCGGCCGGACATGCGTGGGCGCAGGTCTTCACCTACCGCTGGAACGACGCGCCGCCCGCGGAGGTCGTCCAGCCGAGCGATATCCGCGAGGCCCTGATCTGGACCGGCCACCTCGACCCGACCCAGGCGGGGGCGGTTGCCGACGCCATCGATCGCGGCACTAGGGCCTGGCAGAAGGCCAACGGCCTCGCGCAGAACGGCAAGCTCGACGAGGACCAGACCCGCCAGCTGATGACCGAGGCACTGAAGGAGCGCGACTCGCTCGGCTGGTCGGTGATGCGCGACCCCGCGGTCGGCATCGCGGTCGGCGTCCCGGCCCGCCTCGTGACCTTCGGCACGCCGCGCTTCGACGGCTCCGCCCTCGTCTACCGCGGCAGCGGCGAGGTCGTGCAGACCGTCAGCGTCCACCTCGGCACGCCCAACTGCCGCAGCATGGGTGCGGTGTTCGCCCGCCTGACCGCGCGCGCCTCCTACAAGGCCCGCGGCGACAACTTCCTGGTGGCCCAGATCCGCACGCCCGAGTCGGTCACCTTCCTGAAGATGATGTGCCACCAGAACGGCATGGTGGCATCGGAGATCACGGCGCCGCTCGAACTGGCGACCAAGAACCCGGGCCTGTTCGCCGCCATGGCCAACAGCCTCACGATGCTGCGCACGCCCGACCCGACGGTGCGGCCGAAGCCCAGGGTCGAGGAACTGCCGCTCGCGCCGGGCAGCTTCTCCGACGAGCTGGCGACCAAGCCGGCGGTCGCCAAGCCGAAGTCGACCAAGGCGTCGTCGATCAACGAATCGGGCCACACCAGCGCGCTGAAGCTGGCGCTGCGCGAGGGACCGGAACTGCGCGCCGAGGAAATCTTCGAGAAGGTCTCCGGTTCGGTCTACGTCGTGAAGGCCGACAAGCGCATGGGCTCGGCGGTGGCGATCAGCGACACCGAGTTGCTGACCAACTGCCACGTCGTCGAGGACCTCGCGGAGGTCAAGCTGGCGCGGGCCAAGACCGAGATGCCGGCGGAAGTGGTGTCGCGCAACGTCGATGCCGACCGCTGCGTGCTGCGCACCGCCACCAAGCTGCCGAGCTGGGTCAAGGTCCGCCCCTACGACGACATCAAGGTCGGCGAGAAGGCGATCACGATCGGCACGCCGCAGGGGCTGGAGCTGACCGCCGCCGAGGGCATCGTCTCGTCGAAGCGGCTCTACAACAACACGCGGGTCATCCAGACCTCGGCCCCGATCTCGCAGGGCTCGTCGGGCGGCGGCCTGTTCGATGCCCAGGGTCACCTGCTCGGCATCACCACCTTCTACTTCAAGGCCGGCCAGAACCTGAACTTCGCGGTCGCCGCGGAGGAATATGCCGGCAACCGGGAGGAGTCCGCCGCGCGCTAGGGCGCGGCGAACCGGTTCCCCCTCCCCGCCGGGGCCGCGTCAGCGGCCGCCCAGCACGCGCCGCGCGATCACCATGCGGTGGACCTCCGACGGACCTTCGTAGACCCGCATGGTGCGGACCTTCTGAGCCAGCCACGACAGCGGCAGTTCCTGGGTCACGCCCATCGCGCCGAACGCCTGCTGGGCGTGGTCGATCACCTCGGTCGCCATCTCGGTGGCGTAGACCTTGATCATCGACGCCTCCATGCGCACGTCGCGGCCCTCGTCCTGCTTCACCGCGGCGTCCATCACCATCAGGCGGCAGGCATGCAGCTTGGTCGCGGCGTCGGCGATCCACCACTGGATGGCCTGGCGGTCGGCCAGCTTCTCGCCGAACGTCACGCGCTGGTTGGCGTGCTCGACCAGCATGTCCAGCGCGCGCTGGGCCATGCCGATGCACCACGCGCCCATCTGCAGGCGGCGCACCGTGAGGCGCAGCTGCATCGGCGCGAAGCCGGCGCCGATCCGGCCCAGCACCTGGCTCTCGTGGACGCGGCAATCCTCGAACACGACCTCGTAGGTGCGCTGGCCGGCCAGCATCGGGATGGCGCGGGCCACCACCAGGCCCGGCGTGCCCTTGTCGACCAGGAAGGCGGTGATGCCGCCGCGCGCGCCGAGGTTGGTGTCGGTCACCGCCATGACGATGGTGAAGTCGGCCTTGGCGATGCGGCTGATCCAGATCTTGCGGCCGTTGATGACCCAGTGATCGCCGTCCTTCACCGCCTTCGTCTTCATGCCCGCCGGGTCGCCGCCCGCACCGGGCTCGGAGATGGCGATCGCCGACACCGTCTCGCCGGCGGCGTAGGGCTCGAGGTACTTCTTGCGCTGCTCAGGCGTCACGGTCGCCAGCATCATGTGCAGGTTGGGCGAGTCGGGTGGGAAGGTGAACGGCACCGAGGTGTAGCCCAGCTCCTCGTTGACGCCGACCAGCGCGACCGCCGGCAGGTTGGCGCCGCCCGCCTCCTCCGGCACGTCGAGCGCCCACAGGCCGAGGTCCTTGCACTGCTTGAACAGGCGCTGGTTCTCCTCGTCGCTCAGCGCCGCCGGCTGGCCGTTGGCGAAGCGTTCGAGCATGTTCTTCTCGAGCGGCATCAGCTCGTTGCGCACGAACTTCTTCACGAGTTCGCGCAACATCTGGTGTTCTTCGTTGACCTGGTACATGCCGCTCTCTCCTATGGCTTTCCAATGCCCTTGTTCACGAATTCCAGCGTGTGCGTCCGGCCGACATCGAGCCCGGCCGGCAGCACGTCGACGGCGACCATCGAGTCGTAGAACGACTGCCAGCGCGCGTCGGTCATCGCGCCGATGCCGCCCGCCAGCGCGTCGCCCGACATCACGATGCCCCGCTCGTTCAGGACCCTGATCGCGTAGGCAATACGGTCGTCGGTCTGGTCCGGATTGGCCTGCTTGATGAGCGCGTTCGCCGCGGCGATGCCGGGACCGCCCTTGAGGTACTGCGCCCAGCCCTCGAGCGTGGCGTCGACGAAGCGCTGCACGAGGTCCTTCTTCTCGGTCGCCAGCCGGCGCGACACCGCGATCGTCGTCTGGTAGGCGCTGAAACCCGCGTCGGCGATCAGCAGGACGACCGGCGCGCGGCCGGTCTCGCGCTGGATCGAGTAGGGCTCCGACGACAGGAAGCCCTGCTGCACCGCGTTGGGATCGGCCAGCCACGGCGCGAGGTTGAAGGTGTAGGGACGGACCTGGCTGTCCGACAGGCCGTACTTGCGCTTGAGGTACGGCCAGTAGGTCACCCGCCCGCCGCTGCCGATCAGCAGGGTGCGGCCCTTGAGGTCCTCGAAGGTCGCGAAGCCGGTGCCGGGGTGGCCGATCAGGACCTGCGGGTCCTTCTGGAAGATCGCCGCGATGGTGAAGAACGGCGCCCCGGCGCGCACGAAGGTGAAGGCCTCGAAGCTGTTCGACATCACCATGTCGACGCGACCGGCCAGCAGGAGCTGGCTGTTGTTCAGGTTCGGCCCGCCCTGGCGGATGTCGGCGTCGATGCCGGCCTTGGCGTACAGGCCGGCCGCCAGCGCCTGGTAGAAGCCGCCATGCTCGGCCTGGGCGCGCCAGTCGGTCTGGAAACTCAGCTTGTCGAGCGCTTGCGCGGCGGCGCGCGGCGCCAGCGGCGACAGCAGCGGTCCGCCGAGCGCGAGGCCGGCGGCGCCGCGCAGGGCGGCCCGGCGGCCGAGGCGCCAGGCCCGTCGTCGGGAACGGTGGATCATCGCGTCGCGCCTTTCCGCCAATCGAACAGCAGGGCCATGTACTCATGCAGGGCGGCGGCCGACGAGCCCATCGCGCCGCCGGTCGGCATCCAGGTGTCCCACACGGGCCGGGCCTGCGGCGGCGCGGTCCAGTCGGTGGCGAGGCCGGTGACGTTCAGCCCGGCCTCGCGCGCCAGCTGGAGCGCGCGCGGCATGTGCACGGCCGAGGTGACGAGCGCGACGCGGGCATCGCCGACGAGACGGCGGACGTTGCGCACGTTCTCGCGGGTGTTGCGCGAATCACCCTCCGAGACGATCGCCGAACTCGGCACGCCGAGATCGACGAGGAAGCGGCGCATGCCCTCGGCCTCGGTGGCCGCCGGGTCGGACGGCCGGTCGAGCAGCGTGCCGCCACTCACGATGATGCGCGGCGCCACGCCCTGGTGGTACAGGCGCGCCGCGTACCACACGCGATCGGCCGCGTCGGTGAGATCGGGATCGGGCACTTCCGGCGGCGCCGCCGGCGACACGCCGCCGCCCAGCACGACGATGGCGTCGTAGCAGCAGGTCGCCGAGGTCGCGGTGTCGCGCCGCGCCTGCGCCTCGAGCGGCGCGTTCAGCGCCGCGGCGACCGGCGGCAGCGACAGCAACACGGTCTGCGCCACGACCAGCGCCGCCACCCAGAAGCCGAGACGCCGCCAGCCGAAGGCGGCCAGCACGAGGCCGAGCACCACCCCGGCCGCCAGCGAGGCCGGCGGCAGGACCACGTTCGACAGGAACTTGAGGAAGGTGAAGAAATCCATGGGTGGTGCGCCCACCCATTCTAGACCGGCGACGGGCCGGGCGAGAAACCGGCCGTAGCCGCTCTGCGGATGCGCGAGGCCGAAGCCTCAAACGAGAAGGGCGGGCCCGGCTTGCGCCGGGACCCGCCCGATCCTGTCCCGTCGAGAGACGACAGGAATCAGATCGCTTCCTTGAGATCCTTGGCGACGCGGAAGGCAACCTTCTTCGACGCCTTGATCTTGATGGCCTCGCCCGTCGCCGGGTTGCGGCCCATGCGCGCCGGACGGGCGCGAACCTGAAGGATGCCGAGGCCCGTGATGCGGACCTTGTTGCCCTTCTTGAGGTGCTTCACGACCAGGCCGATGAACTCTTCGAGGGCGCCGGTCGCGTCCTTCTTGGTCATGCCGGTCTTCTCGGCGAGCTCAGCAGCCACCTTCGACAGCGGAATGGTGGGAGCGGCAGTTTTTGCGGTAGCCATGATGAGGGGTCCCTTAGGTTTTTTGTACGTCAGCGCCGACCTGACGCCCCAGGGCTAGCGTTGACGGGCCCAAGGTTATCCACGAATCCTTCCCCCGCAAGGGCTACGTGCACGAAAAATGTCGATTTTTGGGGCTTTTTCGGCCATTTGAAGCAGTCATCCACAGATTGCAGAGAGTGCAAAGCGTGTCGAGGCCCCGCCTGATCCCCACTTTCAGCACCGCCGTGAACACCTGGCAGTGCGACGAGAACGACCATCTCAACGTCCAGTTCTACACCGAGTTCGGCCACCAGGCCTCGGCCCACCTGCTGACCTCCCTGGGCTTCGGCCCGCGCGCCCGGCGCGTCGCCGGGGCCGAGCTGACGGTGGTCGAGGACCACGTCCGCTACCTGCGCGAGTTCCGCGTGGTCGACGCCGTCGAGGTCCTGTCCGCCCCGATCGAGGTCGGCGAGCGCGACCTGCTCGCCTACCACGAGGTCCGCAATGCCGGCGACGGCAGCGTCGCCGCGACGGTGCGCCGCCGCCTCTCCTCCAGCGCCCCGTGGCCGGCCGATTTCCGCGCCCGCGCCACGGCCGCGATCGTCGAGCCGCCCGCCGCCGCCGCGCCGCGCAGTGTCGGTAAGATCACCCTGCCCGACATCGCGCTGGCCGATGCGCCGCGCCTCGGCCTGATCGAGGTCGGCCGCAGCGTCGTGTCGCCGGCCGAGTGCGACGAGACCGGCATGTTCCTGCCGCGTCACCAGTTCGGCCGCTACTCCGACGGCGCGCCGCTGTTGTGGAACCACCTCGGCTTCGACCGCGCCGCCATGCAGCAGCGCCAGGAAGGCTCGGTCGTGGTCGAGATGCTGGCGCGCTACCGCCGGCCGCTGCGCGCCGGCGACCCGATCGTGGTGATGAGCGGCCTCGCCGCCTTCACCGACAAGGTGCTCACCTTCACGCACTTCCTGTTCGAGGCCGAGACCGGCATGCTTGCTGCTTGCGCCGAGGCGATCGGCATGAAGTTCGACCAGAAGATCCGCAGGATCATGACCTTCAGCGCCGAGGACCAGGCCCGGATGGGCGAGCGCCGTCTCGAGCTGGCGGCCTGAGGAGACAACGATGGACGACAGGACGAAGCTGGCGGCGGGCATCGCCGCGCACCTCCAGGGGCTGCGCTACGACGACAAGCGGCTGGCCGAGATCGCCGCCGAGGTCGCGGTGCTGAACGACGCGGTGCGCAAGGCCGCCGCGGCGCGGCTCGCCTTCGACGACGAGCCGGCGGCCTTCGCCAGCCTGATGGAAAAGGAGGCGAAATGAGCGTCGCCGATCTCGCGCTGGCCGACCTCTCCGAGGTCGCCGACGCCATCGCCGCCGGCACGGTGACGTCGGTCCAGGCGACCGAAGCCTGCCTCGCGCGCATCGAGGCGTGGCAGCCGCGCACCAACGCCTTCCTGCGGCTGAAGGCCGACAAGGCACTCGAGCAGGCCCGCGCCCTCGACAAGGAGCTGGCCAACGGCAAGCGCCGCGGCCCGCTGCACGGCGTGCCGATGGCGCACAAGGACATGTACTACCGCGCCGGCGAGATCTCGACCGGCGGCAGCGCGATCCGCCGCGATTGGGTGGCGCCGACCACGGCGACCGTGCTGCAGCGGCTCGATGCCGCCGGCGTGGTCGAGCTGGGCTTCCTCAACATGGCGGAGTTCGCCGCCGGCCCGACCGGCCACAATGTCCACCACGGCCATTGCCGCAACCCGTGGGACGGCACCCGCGTCACCGGCGGCAGCTCGAGCGGCTCGGGCGCCTCGGTCGCCGCGCGCATGGTCTATGGCGCGCTGGGCTCGGACACCGGCGGCTCGATCCGCCTGCCCGCCTCGGCCTGCGGCGTGGTCGGCATGAAGGCGACCTACGGCCGGGTCAGCCGCGCCGGCGCGGTCGCCCGCTCGTGGACGCTCGATCATGTCGGGCCGCTGACCCGCACGGTGCGCGACAACGCCCGGATGCTGGCCGCCATCGCCGGCGCCGACATCGACGATTCGACGACCAGCGAACGGCCGGTGCCCGACTACGAGGCGGCGCTGGCCGGCGGCGTGGCCGGCCTGCGCATCGGCCTGTCGCTGCCCGAGGCGCTGGTCCCCGTCGACCCGGCGGTCGGCGCCGCGGTCGAGGCCGCCGCGTCGGTGCTGGGCAAGCTCGGCGCCACCATCGTGCCGGCGAAGATGCCGGACTTCACCGCGCTCTACCGCGCCGCCGAGGTGATCGTGAAGTGCGAGGCGGCGTCGATGCACCGGCCATGGATGGAGGCCGGCGCGCCCTACGCCAACCAGGTGCGGACCCGCACCGACGCCGGCTACTTCATCCCGGCGACGGCCTACATCGACGCGCTGCGCCTGCGCGCCCACTTCGTGCGCGAGTTCCTCGCGACCGCGATGGAAGGGGTCGATGCGCTGATCCTGCCGGCGATCCCGTTCCCGGTGCCGACCATCGCCGAGACCGACGTCGAGGCCTCGGGCGGCCCGGCGACGCTCGCCATGGTGGCGCGCTTCACCGGCCTCACCCGGCCGTTCAACACGCTCGGCCTGCCGGCCCTGTCGCTGCCCTGCGGCTTCGACGCCAACGGCGTGCCGATGGGCCTGCAGGCGATCGGCCGGCCGTTCGACGAGGCCCTGCTCTACCGCGTCGGCCACGCCTACCAGGGCGCCACCGACCACCACCGCCGGGTGCCGGCCTGATTCGCACGTTGACCTTTCCTCCCCCTGCGCAAGCAGGGGGAGGTGTCACCGCACAGCGGTGACGGAGGGGTCAAGCCTCAAGTAACCGTAACGCAGCCACGCCTGCGCACGTCTAGGGCATGTTTCACCATGCCCGCGCGATGCGTCGTGCTCCCTCGGAAGCCGAGCATTGCCTCTGGTACCACCTGCGCAACCGGCAACTCGCCGGCTTCAAGTTCCGGCGGCAACACCGGGTCGGACCATACATTTGCGACTTCGCCTGCCTCGACGGCAATCTCGTCGTCGAGATCGATGGCAGCCAGCATGGCCAGCAGGTCGAGTATGACCGCCGTCGTGATGCTTTCCTGTTCGATCGTGGCTTCCACGTTCTGCGGTTCACGAACGTGGAGGCACTCCATCAGACCGACGACGTATTGGCGGCCATTTACGCCTTCCTGACAAAGCCTTGACCCCTCCGTCGCCGCTGCGCGGCGACACCTCCCCGCGCTCGCGCGCAGGGAGGAAAGCGAGGAGCCGTTCCGCCGCTAGCGCCGGACGTCGAGGTTCACCGTCACGTTCTTGCGCTGGGTGAAGCTGTCGAGCATGCCCTCGAGCGAGAACTCGCGGCCGATGCCGCTCTGCTTGAAGCCGCCGTACGACATGCCCGGAACCTGGCCGAGGCCCTGGTTGACCTGCACCCAGCCCGACTCGATGTCGTGCGCGGCGCGCAGGCCGGTGCCGATGTCGTGCGTCCAGACATAGGCGGCCAGCCCGTAGTGGCTGTCGTTGGCCATGCGGATCGCCTCGGCCTCGTCGCTCCAGCGGATCGCCACCAGCACCGGGCCGAAGATCTCCTCGCGCGCCAGCCGCCAGTCGTTCGAACGGTCGGCGAACACCGTCGGGATGGCGAAGTAGCCCTCGCTCAGCGGGCCGGCCTTGGGCGGCAGGCCGCCGAACACCAGCTTGGCGTCGGCCCGCTTCAGGCCCTCGTCGACGTACTTGCAGACCTTGGTGAACTGCTTGTTGTTGATGATCGTGCCGATGTCGGTCGTCTCGTCGAGCGGGTCGCCGATCTTCAGCGCCGAGGTCTTCTTCTCGAGCTTGCCGAGGAAGCTGTCGAAGATGTCCTCGTGCAGGAACAGGCGCGAGCCGGCGGTGCAGCTCTGGCTCTGGCGGGTAAAGCGCATCGCCGCGATGATGCCGTCGACCGCCCAGTCCTCGTCGGCGTCGGGGTAGACGATCGACGGGCTCTTGCCGCCGAGCTCCAGCGACACCGGCACGATGCGCTCGGCCGCGGCGCGCATCACGATCTTGCCGACCTCGGTCGAGCCGGTGAACGACAGCTTCCGGATGCCCGGGTGGTTGATCAGGGCGCCGCCGCACTCCTCGCCGAACCCGGTCAGCACGTTCAGCACGCC
>JAIUOX010000067.1 GCA_020160955.1 Pseudomonadota bacterium | reverse complement strand
TGCTGTCCGACGCGCTCGGCCACAGCGTCCGCCTGCGCCTGACCCCGCGCGGCATCAAGACCATCGAGCACAACGGCGGCATCGACGCCTACCTGCTCGGCACCAACGACAGCAAGCTCAGCCCGGAGATGAAGGTGCTGAAGCGTCGCGTCGTGACGGCCAAGGCCAAGAAGGACGCCAAGGCGGCCGCGTAAGCGACCCCTTCGGCAGCGAACGAACAAAGGCCGCGCGAGCGGCCTTTTTCATGTCCGGGGGGCAGGCGGCCGCGTCACGGCGCCGTCAGCTCGAACAGCAGCAGCATGTTGCGCTGGAGCGGGTTGAAGTTGTCGTCCGACATCAGCCACAGCAGGGTCTCGCCGCGCGGCCCCCGGGTCGCCGCTAGGCCCTCGAGGTTGTCGACGGCGTAGGGCGAGGCCAGCCGCGCCAGCTCGACGCCGCGCACCGTGCCGCCGGTCGACAGCCGCGGCTCGACCAGCATCACCCGGCAGCGCACGCCGCGCACCATGTCGAAGGCCCGTTCGAGCACCGCGAAGGTGCCGTCGGGCAGGGGCGCCAGCGCGGTCGGCTTGAAGTCGGGGATCGTCTCGTAGGCGAACGAGCGCCAGTCGTAGCGGTCCGGGCCGGCCGGCGTGCCGATCCAGCCCATCACCGTGCCGGGCTGCACGCCGTACTCCTCGCTCAGCATGATCACCCGGCCGTCGGGCATCGCCGTCATCGCCTCGATGCCGCCGTTGGCCGGCTGCCGGCCGATCTCGGCCGGTCCCTCGATCGGCAACGGCGTCGCGGTCAGGCTGGGATAGCGCCACAGGCGGTGGCGCCGTTCGAAGGAGACCAGCCACGAGCCGTCGGGCAGGCGGGCCATCGCCTCGGCATCGGCCTCGGCCTTGCTCTCGATCGGCTTGCCGTCGAGGCCGCGCAGCTGGCCCATGCGGGCGCCCGACAGGCCGGCGAGGTTGGCCTCGCCGTCGTACTCGATGGTGGCGGTGAGCCACGCCCCCTCGTCGGAGATCGAGGTCAGCGAACGGCCGTCGGGCGAGACGTGGAGGTCGGACCAGCCGCCGAAGCCGGGGCTGTTGGCCGTCATCATGATGCCGCCGCGCCACAGCAGCCGGCCGATGCGGCGGGCCGCCGGGTCGTCGATCTTGAACGGCTGCGACGAGCTCCTGATCTCGACCGCCTGCTCCTGGGCCACGGCCCGCGGGGTCGTGGCGGCGGTGCAGGCCGTCGCCAGCAGGCAGACGGCGAGGAGCGAACGCAGGACCGGGCGCAAGGCTGGCCGCGCGATCAGGCCGCGCGGCGGCCCGTCTTGGAGCCGGGACCGCCCGGCGCCTTGCCGCCGCCGCCGCCGCGACGGCGTCCGCCGCCCCGGCCGGCACCGCCGGCGCCGCCGTCTTCCTCGTCGAACAGCGAGGCCAGCTGCTCCATCATCGTGCCGCCCAGCTGGTCAGCGTCGACGATGGTCACGGCGCGGCGGTAGTAGCGCGTCACGTCGTGGCCGATGCCGATGGCCACCAGCTCGACCGGCGAGCGCGTCTCGATCCAGTCGATGACGTCGCGCAGGTGGCGCTCGAGGTAGTTGCCCGGGTTGACCGACAGCGTCGAATCGTCGACCGGCGCGCCGTCCGAGATGACCATCAGGATCTTGCGCTCTTCCGGCCGCGGCAGCAGGCGGTTGTGCGCCCACAGCAGCGCCTCGCCGTCGATGTTCTCCTTGAGGATACCCTCGCGGAGCATCAGGCCGAGGTTCTTGCGGGCCCGCCGCCACGGCGCGTCGGCCGGCTTGTAGATGATGTGACGCAGGTCGTTGAGGCGGCCCGGGTTGGCCGGCTTGCCGGCGGCCAGCCACTGCTCGCGGCTCTGGCCGCCCTTCCAGGCGCGCGTGGTGAAGCCCAGGATCTCGACCTTGACGCCGCACCGCTCGAGCGTGCGGGCGAGGATGTCGGCGCTCATCGCCGCCACCGTGATCGGCCGGCCGCGCATCGAGCCGGAGTTGTCGATCAGCAGCGAGACGACGGTGTCGCGGAAGTTGGTTTCCTTCTCCATCTTGAAGGAAAGCGCGTGCATCGGGTTGGCGACGACGCGGGCGAGGCGCGCGGCGTCGAGCATGCCTTCGTCGAGGTCGAAATCCCACGACCGGTTCTGCTGCGCCATCAGGCGGCGCTGCAGCCGGTTGGCCAGCTTGCCGATCACGCCCTGCAGGTGCGACAGCTGCTGGTCGAGGTGGTTGCGCAGGCGGCCGAGTTCCTCGGCGTCGCACAGCTGGTCGGCGTCGACGATCTCGTCGAACTTGAGCGAGTAGGCGTGGTACTGCTGGCCCAGCGGCTCGTTCGACAGCGCGCCCGGCGGCAGCCACGGCCGCTCGGCGCGGCCCGGCTCCTCCTCGTCGCCCGAGCCCATCTGCATCTCGGTCTGCGCCTGGTCGGCGACCGTCTCGGAAGCGTCTTCCTGCTCGGATGCGTCCTCGGTCTCCTCGCCCTGCGCGCCGTAGCCGTGGGTCTCGCTCGAATCGCTCTGGTCGTCGCCGGTCTCGTTCGACTGGCCGTCGGCGTTCTCCTGGTCCTGCGACTCCTGGTCGTCCTCGTCCTGCAGGTCGGCGGTCTCGTCGCCGAGCTTGAGGTCGCGGATCAGCTGGCGCGCGGCGCGGGCGAAGGCCTCCTGGTTGGCCAGCGACTCCTTCAGCTTTTGGAAGTCGCGGCCGGCCGCCGACTCGATGTCGGAGCGCCACATCTCGACCATCGCCTTGGCGGCGTCGGGCGGGGCGGCGCCCAGCAACTGCTCGCGGGCGATCAGGCCGATCACGTCGGCGATCGGCGCGTCGTCCTTGGACTTGATGCGGGCATGGCCGCGCTGCTCGGAGCGCTGGCGATAGAGCGCCGACAGGTTGTCGGCGACGCCGGACATCTTGCGGGCACCCAGCGCCTCGACGCGGACCTGCTCGACCGCCTCGAAGATCGCCCGCGCGGTCTCGCCGCGCGGCACGCGGCGGAGGTGGGTCTTGCGATCGTGGTGGCGCAGCTTCAGCGCCATCGAGTCGGCCTCGCCGCGCACCCGGCTGACGTCCTCGGTGGGGAGGTCGCGGGCCGGCACGGTGATGCGCGCCTCGCTGCCCAGCAGCGAGCCGCCGTCCGGCACGAAGGAGACGTTCACTTCCTTGCGCGACACCGCCCGCATGGTGGTGGCGGTGACGCGGCGGAATTCCTCGATCGGCGTGGTGTCCTTGGCCACGAGGCCCTCTTCCTACTGGCTACTAGTGCTTGGCGCCCTTGGCGCTACCGGCCGGCAGTTCCTTGCCGAAGCAGCGCTGGTAGTACTCGGCGAGCGTCGCGCGCTCGACCTCGTCGCACTTGTTGAGGAAGGTCAGGCGGAAGGCGAAGCCGACATCGCCGCCGAAGATCCGGGCGTTCTCGGCCCAGGTGATCACGGTACGCGGCGACATGACGGTCGAGATGTCGCCGGCGATGAAGCCGGCGCGGGTCAGGTCGGCCAGCGCCACCATGGCGGCGATGGTCTTGCGACCCTCGTCGTTGTCGTAGGTCGGCGTCTTGGCGGCGACGATGTTCACTTCCTGGTCGTGCGGCAGGTAGTTCAGCGTGGTCACGATCGACCAGCGGTCCATCTGGCCCTGGTTGATCTGCTGGGTGCCGTGATACAGGCCGGTCGTGTCGCCGAGGCCGACCGTGTTGGCGGTCGAGAACAGGCGGAAGGCCGGGTGAGGGCGGATGACCTTGTTCTGGTCGAGCAGGGTCAGCTTGCCCTCGACCTCGAGCACGCGCTGGATGACGAACATGACGTCGGCGCGGCCGGCGTCGTACTCGTCGAACACCAGCGCCGTCGGGTTCTGCAGCGCCCACGGCAGGATGCCCTCGCGGAACTCGGTGATCTGCTTGCCGTCGCGCAGGATGATGGCGTCCTTGCCGATCAGGTCGATACGGCTGATGTGGCTGTCGAGGTTGACGCGAATGCAGGGCCAGTTGAGGCGGGCGGCGACCTGCTCGATGTGGGTCGACTTGCCGGTGCCGTGATAGCCCTGGACCATGACGCGGCGGTTGTGCGCGAAGCCGGCCAGGATGGCCATCGTCGTGTCGTGGTCGAACAGGTAGGCGTCATCCACCTCGGGGACATGCTCGGTCGGCTGGCTGAACGCCGGCACTTCCATGTCGCTGTCGATGCCGAAAACCTGGCGGGCGGAAACCTTGATATCCGGCATGCCCGAGACGTTCTGGCGGGCCGCGGTCGTCGTAGAGGCCATCACAAGTCCTGCAAAACAAAACCCGCCAAATTGCGGGCTGAAAATCAGTGTCGCAGGCCCGAAAGTGCATCGCAAGCGACCAATTGGCTTGGCTGCCCTGAGCCGGGCTAATCGCTCGCCCGGTCACTCGAGGGGCAGGTTCTCCGATGCCCGCAGAGTGGAATAGGCCGCGTTGATTTCCTTCAGTTTTTCCTCGGCCTCCCGGGCGCCCCCGTTGGCATCCGGATGGTGAATTTTCACCAGTTCCTTGTAACGAGATTTCACGTCGGCCTGAGTGGACGGCCATGAAAGTTCAAGAACGTCCAGCGCGGTGCGCTCGGCCGGGGTCAGTAGCTCGCTGCCGTCCATCTGCTTGGCGGCCGGCCGCTCGCCCAGCCCGGCGTCGTCGGCGAGGTCCAGCGGGTCGTGGATCCGCACGTAGGGGCCGTTCTGGCGCCGCGCGCCGAGCGGCCAGACCGGCCGGCGCCACGTCGTGTCGGCGCGAATGTGGGCCTCGATCTGGCCGGCATCGAGCCCGGCGAAGTAGTCCCACTTCTTGTTGTACTCGCGCACGTGCTGGAGACAGAACCAGCGGTAGGTGTTGAGGTCGTCGCGCGAGCGCGGCGCGCGGTACTCGCCGGCCAGCTTGCAGCCCGGCGCCTCGCAGACGCGCTGGTGCGGCGCCGCGGCATCCGTGGCCATCAAGGGTTTCGCTCGCCGTCTCGCCATCGGGGTAATATGTGTGGATCGGTTTGGCGCGGCAAGTGAGGCGGGCGATGGGCACGATGGCGACGGCGATTGACAACAAGCTGCGCGCGGCGCTGGCGCCGGTGCGACTGGAGATCGCCGACGAATCGTCGCGCCATGCCGGGCACGCCGGCTGGCGCGAGGGCGGCGAGACCCATTTCCGCGTCGAGATCGTCTCGGCCGCCTTCGCCGGCCAGTCGCGGGTCGCGCGCCAGCGCCAGGTCTACGCCCTGCTCAAGGACGAGTTCGCCGCCGGCCTGCACGCGCTGGCGCTGACGACGCTGACGCCGGACGAGGTGGCTCGAAGCTAGGCGACGCGCTCAGCCGTCGATCTCGATATCCTTGCCGGCAGCGGCGGCGCGCACCTCGTCGGCATCGGGGCCGGTGTAGAAGTGCGGCGCCCAGCGGCGCACCACCGGGCCGTCCGAGGCCCAGGCATGGCAGGTGTCGAGCACGTAGGGCTTCTTCTTCGGCGCGGCGGGGTCGCGCGGCGCCGGCGGCTTGCCGATCTTGTGGCGATGGGCGATCGACAGTTCGCGCGCCTTGCCCGACGACACGGTCTGGAACGCGGTGGTCGCCACCGGGCCCAGCAGCTCGACGATGTGGGTGCAGCCATGCACGCCGCCCAGGCGCTCGCGCACGGCCCGGTGAAAGCCGCCGCCGATGCGCAGGCCGACCAGCTTCTTGAAGTCGGGCGCGATGCCGCCGCACACCTGGTAGGGCGACTTGTCGGTCACCGCCTCGACGTCGACGATGGTGAACTTGTGGTCGATCGTGAGCCGGATCGACATGTCGTGCACGTGGTCGCCCGGCTTCAGCGGCCCGCGCCACTCGTTGGGGTGCTCGTAGGTCTTCTCGTCGGTGATCCGGCCCTCGATGTCCCACAGGCCATCGTCGCGGAAGAAGCCCTGGCAGGTGACTCGACGCGTATGCAGGTGCTGACGCGCGACCGGCGGCGGAAGCGGCATAACGTTACTCTCCGATGATCGTCAGTCGGTGGCGGCCTGTATGGCCGCGGGCGGCACGATGCGCAACTCGGCGATGCGCGTGCCCTCGCGCTTCAGGATCTCGAAGCGGAAGCCGTAGAAGGCATAGGTCTGGCCGACCTCGGGGATACGCCGCGCCTCGTGCAGGACGAGGCCCGCGATGGTAATCGCGACGTCCTCGGGCAGGCCCCAGCCGTACTCGCGGTTGAGGTCGCGGATCGGCACGTCGCCGCGCACCACCAGGCTGCCGTCCTCGCGGGTGACCACGCCGCGCTTGATCGCGTCGTGCTCGTCCTCGATGTCGCCGGTGATCTCCTCGATGATGTCCTCGAGGGTGACGATGCCGAGCAGCGCGCCGTACTCGTCGACCACCATCGCGAAGTGCTCGTGGCGGGCGCGGAAGGCCTGCAGCTGGTCGAACAGGGTGGTCGTCTCGGGGATGAACCACGGCGGCGTCATCACGCCCTCGATGCTGACCGTCTCGAGCCCGCCCGCCGCGTTGATGGCGCGGAACAGGTCCTTGGCATGGACCACGCCCAGCACGTTGTCCGGCTCGCCGCGGAACACCGGCAGGCGGGTGTAGGGCGCGGCCAGCAGGTGGCTGACGATCGCCGCCATCGGCTGGTCGGCGTCGATCAGCACGACGTTGCCGCGATGGGTCATCACGTCGCTCACCGTGCGGTCGCCGAGGTCGAGCACCGAGCGCAGCATCGCCTTCTCGGCCGGCGCGTCCTCGTCGGCCTGGCCGTGGCCGTGCAGTTCGATGGCGCCGCGCAGCACGTCGGCATGTTCCTCGGCATCGGCCGATGGGTCGGCCCGCACGCCCAGCAGCCTCAGGAAGACGCGCGAGATCCAGGCCACCGCGCGGGCCATCGGGCCGAGGATCGCCAGCGTCAGCACGATCGACGGCGCCAGCATCAGCGCCACCCGGTCGGCGCGCAGCAACGCCCAGGTTTTGGGCATCACCTCGGCGAAGATCACCACCATGACGCCGACCGCGATGGTGGCGTAGACGATGCCGGCGGCGCCGAATACCGCGGTCAGGACCGCCGTGGTCAGCGACGCCGACAGGATGTTGACCACGCTGTTGCCCAGCAGCACGGCGCTCACCGCCTCGTCCTTGCGGTCGAGCAGGCCGTTGACGATCGCCGCCCGCTTGTTGCCCTGCTGGGCCAGCCGGTGCATGCGCGGCCGCGACGTGCCGGTGATCGCCGTCTCGGCGGCCGACATGTAGGCGCCCAGCGCCAGGCACAGCACCACCAGCGGCGCGGCAACCCCGATCGGCAGGTCGAGCTGGAGGTCGGCTTCCATCCGGCCTCAGGCGGCGATGGCGTCGTCGAGCAGGCCGCGCAGCGCGCCCTCGTCGACGTCGCGGGTCACGAACGAGCGGCCGATGCCGCGCGCCAGCACGAAGGTCAGCTTGCCGTCGGCCGCCTTCTTGTCGCCGCGCATGTGCTCGATCAGCCGGCCGGCGTCCCAGGTCCGGCGATTGTCGCCGCCGATCGCGCGCAGCCGCATCGGCAGGCCGACGTCGCCGAGGTGGCGACGCACCCGGGCGGCGTCGTCGGCCGGGCAGAGGCCGAGCCGCGCCGACAGGTCGAAGGCCAGCGCCATGCCGGTGCCGACCGCCTCGCCGTGCAGCAAGGCACTGCCGAAGCCGGTCTCGGCCTCGAGCGCGTGGCCGAACGTGTGGCCGAGGTTGAGCAACGCCCGCAGGTCGGTCGTCTCGCGCTCGTCGGCGGCGACGATCCGCGCCTTGGCGCGGCAGCTCTGCTCGATGGCATAGGTTCGCAGCGCCGCGTCGCCGGCCAGCAGGGCGGCGCCGTTCTGCTCGCACCACGCAAAGAAGGCGGCATCGTCGATCAGCCCGTACTTGGCGACCTCGGCGTAGCCGGCCAGCAGTTCGCGCCGCGGCAGGGTGTTCAGCATGTCGGTGTCGGCCAGCACCAGCCGCGGCTGGTAGAACGACCCGACCAGGTTCTTGCCGTGCCTCGTGTTGATGCCGGTCTTGCCGCCGACCGACGAGTCGACCTGGGCCAGCAGGGTGGTCGGCACCTGGATGAAGTCGACGCCGCGCAGCAGCACCGACGCCGCGAAGCCGGTGAGGTCGCCGACCACGCCGCCGCCCAGCGCCACCAGCGTGGTCTTGCGGTCGGGCCGGAGGTCGAGCAGGTCGTTCATCAGCTTGCCGAACGACGAAAACTCCTTGGAACTCTCGCCCGCCGGCACGGTGACCGCAGTCGCCGCGATCCCCGCCGCGGCGAACGACGCGGCCAGCCGCGCGCCGTACAGCGGCGCCACCGTGGCATCGCTGACGATCGTGACGCGCGGGGCCGCCAGCAACGGCCGGCACAGCTCGCCGGCGCGGTCGAGCAGCCCGGGGCCGATCGCGATGTCGTAGGCGCGGCCGGCGAGGTCGACGCGGATGGTTCGCACGCTCATGCCGAAGTCTTTTCCTTCTGCAGCCAGGCCGCCAGGGCCTCGACCACCTGCTCGGTGGTGCGGTCGGCGGGCTGGGCGGTCGATTCGACGACGATGTCGGCCTCGGCGTAGACCGGGTAGCGCTGGGCCATCAGGCGGCCGAGGATCTCGCGCGGGTCGCCCTCGCGCAGCAGCGGCCGGTGGCCGCGCTTGCGCACGCGGTCGTACAGCACGTCGAGGTCGGCGCGCAGCCAGACGGTGATGGCGTGCCGGCGCATCAGGCCACGGGTCTCGGGATCCATGTAGGCGCCGCCGCCGGTCGACAGGACGTGCGGCGGCCGCTCGAGCAGGCGGGCGATCACCCGGCGTTCGCCGGCCCGGAACTCGGACTCGCCGTACTTCTCGAAGATCTCGGCGATGGTACAGCCCGCGGCGCGCTCGATCTCGTCGTCGGCATCGACGAAGGGCAAGCCGAGGCGCAGCGCCAGCCGCTTGCCGATCGCGCTCTTGCCGGCGCCCATCAGCCCGACGAGGGCGACGGTGCGCGGCGGAATCAGGGGAACTTCTTGGTCCATGGCCGGCTTCAGCATGGATGTCGCCCATTCCGGCCGGGGTTTCAAGCGAGCCGCCGCGACGATTGCCGCTGCAGCGGGAGGCGGGTAGGTTGCCGGCACCGTGCCGCTGTTCCGCTCCAAAACACGCTTCAGCGTTCCCACCCTCAAGCTCGGCCCGGTGGTGGCCGTGACCGTCGTCGTCCTGCTGGTCGCTGGGCTGGTCGCACTGGCCGTGATCGAGCCGCGGCCGCCGATGAGGCATTTCGAGGTTCCCGTCCCCAATGAACGTTTCGCCCGCTAGGCTGGCGCTGCCGGCTGTCGCCTCGGTCGTGGTGGGCCTGCTGCTCGCCGCGTTTCCGGCTGCCGCACAGGCCAGCTTCGACAGCCAGCCGACCGGCTTCCTGACCGCCACGACCGGTGGTTTCCCGGCCACCGCCTGGAACGGCACCTCGATGGCCACCGCCAAGTCCCTGGTGTCGGCCCTGCCGGCGGCGCCGCGCAGCCGGGCGCTGCGCGACCTCCAGTTCAAGGTGCTGGTCAGCGCGCTCAACCCGCCGCGCCCCGATGGCGGGCCACCGCCCAGCCTGTTCGCCCGCCGGGTCGACAAGATCGCCGCCATGGGCGAGAGCGAGAGCCTCAACGAGATGGTGCGCAACGCCAACGGCTACGCCGATCCGGCCGTTGCGGCGACCACCGTCAACGCGCTGCTGATGGCCGGCGCGCGCGACTCGGGCTGCACCATCGTGCGCAGCTTCCCGCTGGCCGAGCCGTTCGGCGCGCGCGCCCAGGCCGCCTGCCGGCTGGCCGCCGGCGACATGGCGGGGGCGGTCGAGGCCGCGGCCACGGCCCGGGCCGGCGATCCCGGCTTCGCCAAGCTGGTCGACGCCGTGGCGACCGGCCAGCCCGCCGCCGGCGCGACGCCCGGCACGTTCGACGGCCCGGCGATGGTGGTGATGGACCTCGCACACGTGCCGCCGCCGGCGACCGCGCTTCGCTCGACCCAGCCGCTGGTGATCCGCGCCCTGGTCGGCCTGCGCTCGCTGCCGCTCGCCACCCGGGTCGACATCGCCGAGCGCGGCGAGGCGCTGGCGGTGATCGAGGCGAGCCGGCTGGGCGATCTCTACGCGGAGGCGTTGCGCGACGGCGCCAGCCTGCCGGCCGCGACGGTGCGGCGCGCCCGCCTCGTGACGGCGGCCAAGAGCGCCAGCAACGAGGCCGAGGTGATGCGCACCATCGCCGACGTCTACGCCGAGTCGCGCGGCAGCCCGTTGTTCCCGACGGTGGCGCGGGCCAGCGCGATCGGCCTCGTGAACCTGCCGGCCAACCCGAAGTACGCCACGGTGGCGGTGCAGGCGATGCGCGGCTTCCTGCTGCTGGGCGACAAGGCCCGCACCCAGGCCTGGACCCGCCTGGCGCTCGACGCGGCGCGCAACAACGCGCGCGCCCAGCTGGCGATCGACCGCCAGATGCCGCTGGTGGCGCTGGCCGGGCTGGACAACCCGCAGGCCCTGCCGATCACCGAGTTCGACCGCTGGTACGAGATGTTCAAGGAGGAGGACGCCGGTCGCGCCGGGCTGCGCGCCTACGTGCTGCTCGAACTGCTGCGCGCCACCGGCCTCGACATCCCGCGCGGCGCGACGTCGTTGCCCGAGCAGGCGCCGGGCGGCGCCCGGCTGGTGATGCCGAACGGCGCGACCCTGCAGTCGCTGGCCGCGTCGGCGGCCGGCGGTCGCATCGCCGAGACCGCGCTGCTGGCGCCGATCGCCGCCGGCGAGATCGCGCTCAACGAACTGCACCCAGCCGGCGCCGCCGCCATCGTGCGGGCGCTTCGCCAGATCGGCGAGGACGAAACCGCCCGCCTGTTCGCGGTCGAGGTCGCCATCGCCTACGGGATCTAGGCGGTGAAGGGGGCGGTGAAGGGCAAGGTCCTGCCGCCGCTGTCGCGCGAGGCGGAAGCCTTCCTCGAGATGCTGCAGGCCGAGCGCGGCGCCTCGCGCAACACGATGGCGGCCTACGGCACCGACCTGCGCGACCTCGCCGCGTTTCTCGCGCGGCGCAAGGCGCGGCTGGTCGATGCCGATGCCGACGCGCTGCGTGCCTACCTGAAGTCGCTCGACTATGTCGGCATGACGCCGCGCACGGTGGCGCGCCGGCTGTCGGTGATGCGCCAGTTCTACCGCTTCCTGCTGGCCGAGCGTTTCCGCGAGGACGATCCCGCCAGCACGCTCGATTCGCCGCGGCTCGGCCGGCCGCTGCCCAAGGTCCTGTCGCGCGACGAGGTCGACCGGCTGATCGAGGCCAGCCGCACGGCCGAGGACCTCGGCCGCATGGCGACCCTGCTCGAGATCCTCTACGCCGCCGGCCTGCGCGTGTCCGAACTCGTGACCCTGCCGCTGGTCGCCGTCGAGCGCGACCCGTCGATGCTGGTGGTGCGCGGCAAGGGCAACAAGGAGCGGCTGGTGCCGCTCTCCGACCCGGCCCGCAAGGCGATCGCGGCGTGGCTGCCGATGCGGGCGGCCGGGCTGGCCGAGGGCGAGACCTCGCGGTTCCTGTTCCCGTCGCGCGGCCGGACCGGGCACCTGACGCGGCAGCGTTTTGCGCAGCTGCTGAAGGAAGCGGCCCTGGCCGCCGGGATCGACCCGGCGCGGGTCTCGCCGCACGTGCTGCGGCACGCCTTCGCCAGCCACCTGCTGGAGGGCGGCGCCGATCTGCGCAGCGTCCAATTGATGCTGGGGCATGCAGATATCGCCACGACCCAGATCTACACCCACGTGCTCGACGAGAAGCTGCGGTCGCTGGTCCAGGACAAGCATCCGCTGGCCCGGCGCAAGCGGCCGCGCGCCGGCTGAGGCGGGGGACGCGCGGCGGGCCGGTTGACAGGGTACCGGTGCCGCGCGACATCTGAAAATCAATGACCACCTACCTCGACTTCGAGAAGCCGATCGCCGAGCTGGAAAGCAAGATCTCCGAGCTCAGGCACCTGCCGAACTCCGGCGACGTCGATATCGCCGACGAGGTGTCGCGCCTGCAGGACAAGGTGCAGAAGCAGATTCGCGCGACCTACGCCAAGCTGACGCCGTGGCAGCGCGTGCAGGTCGCCCGTCATGCCGAGCGACCGCATGCCCAGCGCTACATCGACCGGCTGATCGCCGACTACCAGCCGCTGTCGGGCGACCGCGCGTTCGGCGAGGACGCGGCGATCGTCGGCGGCATCGGCCGGCTGGGCGGGCGCAGCGTGGTGGTGATCGGCCAGCAGAAGGGCGACGACACCGACTCGCGCATCAAGCACAACTTCGGCATGCCGCGGCCCGAGGGCTACCGCAAGGCGCAGCGCCTGATGCGGCTGGCCGACCGGTTCGGCGTGCCGGTGGTGACCCTGGTCGACACGCCGGGCGCCTATCCCGGGCTCGACGCCGAGGCGCGCGGCCAGGCCGAGGCGATCGCCAGCTCGATCGACACCTGCCTGTCGCTGGGCGTGCCGCTGGTCAGCGTGATCATCGGCGAGGGCGGCTCGGGCGGCGCGCTGGCCATCGCCTCCGCCGACCGCGTCTACATGCTGGAGAACTCGGTCTACTCGGTGATCACGCCGGAAGGCTGCGCCTCGATCCTGTGGCGCTCGAACGCCAACACCCAGGACGCCGCCGAGGCGATGAAGGTGACGGCGGCCGACCTCAAGCGGCTGGAGGTGATCGACGAGGTCATCCCCGAGCCGATGGGCGGCGCGCACCGCAACGCCGACGAGACGGTCGACCTGGTCGGCAAGGTGATCGGCGAGGCGCTGGCCGAGCTGTCCAAGCTCGACCCCGACGCGCTGCGCCGTCACCGCCAGGACAAGTTCCTGGCGATGGGCAAGAAGGGACTGTAGTCAGCCGGTGTTCTTGCCGGCGGTGGCGTCCCACAGCGGCGCCGCCATGGTCTCGCTGAAGTTCCGGAACATCAGGTTGAAGGCGATGCTGATGCGCTCGCTCTGGCCGTCGTTGGTCGGCACGGTGTGCTTCAGCCACGACGGGAACAGCACCATGCGGCCCTCGCGGCTCTGGGCGTTGGCGCCGTTGGCGGTGAACTTCGAGTACTGCTTGGGCTTGGGCATGATCATCGAGGCCTGGCCGCGCGGGTCCTGGAAGATGATCTGCGACCCGCCGCTCGGGATCGACACGTAGTAGACGCCCGACAGGTAGTTGTTCGGGTGGTGGTGCATCGGGTGGTAGGCGCCCGGCGGGTTGATGTTGGCCCAGCAGCCGGTGATGCCCATCGGGTACTGGTCGATCTGCAGGAAGCGGGCGACGCCGCGCGCCGCCATGTCGACCAGCTTCACGAACTCGGCGAAGGCCGGCCGGGTGTGGAGATCCTGCGGCGTCTGCCAGTTGCTGCCCGGCGGGATGACCGGCCGCGGCGAGATCAGGCGCTCGATCTCGGCCTTCAGCTGGGCGTTCAGCACGGTGGCGGTCGCCGGTTGCAGGTCCACGATCCAGATCGGCGTGGGAAAGAGTTCCTGAACTTCCTGCTTTTCGATCATGGCAGCCATCTTATCGGGCAATTGAAGGGATGTCCGTTCGGTGTTCCAATCGCACGGTCCCCGGCCAGGGGAAACCTAGGAGAATCCCGTGGGTCTCACTGTCCAGCCGATCACGCCGGAATTCGCCGCCGAAGTGGGCGACGTGTCGCTCGCCGGCCCGCTGTCGCCCGAGGATCTCGCCGCGATCCGGGCGGCCTTCACCCGGTATGCCGTGCTGGTGTTCCCCGACCAGGCGCTCGACGACGAGAGCCAGCTCGCCTTCGCCCGCCATTTCGGCCCGCTCGAGACCACTGTCTTCAAGGCGCGCCAGAATCACAAGCTGCGGCTGCACGAGAACCTCGCCGACGTCGGCAACCTCGACGCCGAGAACCGCATCCTCGAGACCGAGAACCGCCAGCGCCTGTACAACCTCGGCAACCAGCTGTGGCACACCGACTCGTCGTTCAAGCGGGTGCCGGCCTACTGCTCGATGCTGCACGCGCGCTCGATCCCGCCGACCGGCGGACAGACCGAGTTCGCCGACGCCCGCGCTGCCTACGACGCCCTGCCGGAGGCGATGAAGCGGCGGCTCGAGGGGCTGGTCGCCGAGCACTCGATCATGACGTCGCGCGCAGGCTCGGCTTCAAGGACTTCGACGAGGGCGAGCGCGAGGCGTTCCGGCCGGTGCCGCAGGTGCTGGTGCGCCGCCTCCAGGACTCCGGCCGCATGAGCCTGTACGTCGCCAGCCATGCCGGGGTGATCCGCGGCATGGAAGATGCCGAGGCGCGCGCGCTGATCGACGAGTTGACGGCGCACGTCACCCAGCGCCAGTTCGTCTACAGCCACCGCTGGCGCGTGAAGGACCTCGTGATGTGGGACAACCGCTGCACCATGCATCGCGGCCGGCCGTTCGACGACCAGCGCTATGCCCGCGACATGCGGCGCGCCACCGTGTCGGACGTCGCGCCGACCTGCGAGCAGATGGGACTGGCCGTCGCGGCCGAGTAGGGCCGTCAGGCCGGGCAGCGCATGACCGTGCGCCGCCACGGCGGGTGGCCGTGGCCGTTCTCGATCGCGACCTGTCGCCGGAACGCCCGCGGCCACAGCCCGCGCGGCAGCGAGGCAAATCCCCGGCGGGCGTAGAACGGCGCGTTCCACGCCACGTCCCGGTAGGTCGACTGGTGGAGCGCGGCATGGCCGCCGTCGCGTGCGTAGCGCAGGCACCGCTCGACCAGGGCCGAGCCGATGCCGCGTCCCTGCCAGGGTTCCAGCACCGAGAGCTGGTCGAGCCACGCGACGCCGCCGGGATGCGTCACCAGCGCGAAGCCGACCGGCCGGTTGGTCGGCGACACGGCGACCCACAGGCGCCCGGCCCGGCGCGCCCGCTCCAGCGTCGCGACGCTGGCGGGCGGCATGTCGAGCACGCGGCGCAGGCCGGCGCGCACGTATCGCCGGTCGGCGGCGTTTTCGATCTGCGGCAGCAGCGCGATTTCCTGCGGACGGGGCGCTCGAATCATGGCGGTATTCGCTAACCTGTGCCGAACCTCGAGGATAGCGCCATGACCATCGACATCGAACCGCTGCGCAAGCAGCTCGGCCGCAAGATCGAGGACGAGGACGTCGTCACCCAGGCGCCGATCAAGGCGATGATCGCCACCTTCGACCGGCCCGACAAGGTGCCGGCCGAGGGCGAGCCGATCATGCCGGGCTGGCACCTGCTCTACCTGCATTCGCACGCGCGGCCATCGCAGCTCGGCAAGGACGGCGCGGCGGTGACCGGCGGCGTGCTGCCCGAGATCCCGATGCCGCGCCGCATGTATGCCGGCTCGACCTTCACGTTCGACGGCGACATCCGGGTCGGCGACCGGCTGCGGCGCGAGATCGAGTTCTCCGACGTGCAGCTGCGCGAGGGCAGCACCGGCGCGCTGATCGTCACCACCCAGACGCGGCGCATCTACACGCCGCGCGGCCTGGCGCTCACCGAGGCGGCCAGCACCGTGTTCCGCGAGGAGGTCAAGGCCGGCGCCAAGGCCGGCGTGCCGGTGCGCGACGCCGTGCCGACCGGCCTGCCGTGGAAGCGGACGATCACGCCCAACTCGGTGATGCTGTTCCGCTACTCGGCGATCACCTTCAACCCGCACCGCATCCACTACGACAAGCCCTACTGCATGGAGGTTGAGGGCTATCCCGGCCTCGTCGTGCACGGGCCGTTTGCCCAGCAGTGCCTGTTCGACCTGCTGCGCGACTCGATGCCGGGCCGCCGCATCCGGACCTTCACCGTGCGCGCCCGCGCGCCGCTGTTCGACACCGCGCCGTTCGACGTGGTCGGCCGGCCGACCGCCGACGGCAAGGGCGCCGAACTGTGGACGGTGACGCCCAAGGGCACCATCGCCGCGCAGGCCACCGCGACCCTGGACTGAGACCTTGCGCTTCCCGATCCGCGGCCTCGCGCCGCTCGCCGTCGCCCTGTCGCTGGTCACCGGCGCGACCCACGCGCAGACCGCCGCGCCTGCCGGCGAACTGTCCGGCAAGGCGTTCGAACACACCCCGGCCTCGGCCGCCACCGTCGTGGCGCAGGCCAATGTCGCCCTGCCGGCCGCCGTCACCGGCGGCCCGGCGTTCTTCGGCAAGTGGCGCGACGCGCCGAAGGAGGCGAAGGCGCAGGTCCCGGTGGTGGTCTTCCTGCATGGGTCTTCCGGGCTGGGCCTGGCGGCGATCGAGGAATGGCAGCGCTGGCTGGCCGGGATCGGCATCGCCAGCGTCGCGCCGGACTCGTTCGCGCTGCCTGATCGCGTCACCTACAAGTCGCCGATCCCGCGGGACACCTACGAGAAGATCCATCGCCTGCGGGCGTCCGAGATCGCGCTCGCGCTCAAGGCGGTGGGCGAGGCGCCGTGGGCGGACAGGACGCGGCTGGTGCTGGCCGGCACCAGCGAGGGCGCGACCGCGGTGGCGCGCGCGGGCGCGAAGGACTTCGCCGCCCGGCTGATCTTCTCGTGGAGTTGCGAGGACAACTACTTCGTCGAGGCGCACGCCACGCAGGTGGTAGGCGACCAGCCGGTGCTGAACGTGATCAGCTCGGTCGACCCGTTCTTCTCGCCGTCGAATGGCTGGCTCGGCAACCCGGCGGCGCGCGGCCATTGCGCAGCGGCGTTCGCCGAGTCCGGGCGCGCGGTGATCGTGTTGATCCCCGGCGCGCCGCACACGCTGATCAACCTGCCGTTCGTGCGCGGCGTGACGCAGTCGTTTCTCGAGACCGCGTTGAAGAAGTAAGCGTCCCTCGCCGCGCTCGGGATGACAGCGTCAGTCGTTCGCCGCGCCGAAGCGCAGCGGGCGGAAGAAGGCGCGGATGTCCTCGACCAGCAGGTCCGGTTCCTCGAGCGCGGCGAAGTGGCCGCCCCGCGGCATCGGCGTGTGGCGGCGCAGGTTGTAGGCGCGCTCGATCCACGCGGCCGGCGGCGGCGGCAGGAGATCGGCGGGGAAGGCGGCGAAGGCGGTCGGCGTCTCGACGCGCTCGCCCGCCGGGAGCGCGCGCTGCGGCTGCTCGGTGACGCCGCGGTACAGCCAGGTCGCCGAGCCGGCGGTGCCGGTCAGCCAGTAGACCATGATGTTGTCGAGCAGCAGGTCCATCGAGAAGCGGTTGAGCGGGTTGCCGCCGCAATCGCTCCACGCCTGGAACTTCTCGACGATCCAGGCCGCCAGCCCGACCGGCGAATCCGAGAGCGCCACGCCCAGCGTCTGCGGCCGCGTCGCCTGGATGCGCTGGTAGGCGGTCTTCTCGTCGCGCTCGGCCTCGACCCGCGCCAGCCACGCCTTCTCGTCGTCGCCCAGCCGGGCGGTGCGCAAGTCGATGCCGGGCCGCAGGCCCATCATGTTGAGGTGCAGGCCGAGCACGCCGGACTGCCAGTCGCCGTCTTCCGGCCGGACCGGGTGATCGAAGGCGGCCCACGACGACACCACGGCGCCCCAGTCGCCGCCCTGCACGCCGTAGGGCCGGCGGTAGTTCAACTTGTCGTGCACCAGCGTGTGCCACAGGCCGGCGATGGCGCGCGGACCGATCGGGCCGAGGCTGCCGTCGGGCCTGACCGGCGGACCCGAGAAGCCGTAACCGGGCAGCGACGGCGCGATGACGTCGAAGGCGTCCATCGGGTCGCCGCCATGGTCCTCGGGATGGGCCAGCGCGTCGATCACCTCGAGGAACTCGACGATCGACCCGGGCCAGCCGTGGGTGATCACCAGCGGCATCGGCCGCGGCGCGCCCTCGACCTCGGTGCCGGGCTCGCGGATGAAGTGCAGGCGCTGCGGGCCGATATCGACCAGGTAGTTGGGGTAGCGGTTGATCGCCTCCTGGCAGCGCTGCCAGTCGTAGCCGTGGCGCCAGTGGTCGACCAGGTCGGCGAGGAAGGCGGGATCGGTCCCCGATGCCCACGAGCCGCCGTCGGCGATGGCGACCGGCGGCCGCCAGCGGCGCAGCCTCTCGTCGAGGTCGATCAGCTGCCGCTCGGGGATGTCGACCGTGAAGGGCTCGGGCGTCTCGAAGGTCGGGCCGGGGCGCGTGTCGCTCATGCGCCTGCGTAAGCCAAACTCAGCCGTCCAGCAATTCCGCCTGCAGCCGGGCCCGGGCGGCCGCGTCGAGGCCGAGCGCCCGCTCGGCGAAGGCCTCGGGCCCGCCGAAATCGCCGCGCACCACCTCGAAGGCGGCTTCGAGGTAGGCGGCGCGAGCCTCGATGATCGCCGCCCTCGTGTCGATGTCGAGCTCGGGATAGCGGCCGACATGGCCGGTCCACAGGTCGTTGGTCCGGAGGTAGTCCTCCATCACCGTCTCCCACGGCACGCCGAGCAGGGTGAGCAGCAGGGCCGAGGCGAAGCCGGTGCGATCCTTGCCGGCGGTGCAGTGGAACACCAGGGGCCGGCGCGTGCCGTCGCTCAGCGTCGCAAACAGCGTGCGGAAGCCCGGCGCACAGCGCCGCGGGTAGTCGCGGTAGTGGTCGGTCAGGAACTCCATCATCAGGTGCGGCGTCGCCGATCCGTCGGCGACGGCGCCGCGGATGCGCTCGCCGACGCCCGGCTCGATGTGGGCGCCGACCACGCGGCAGCGCAGCCCGTCGATGGCGTGCGGTGTCTCGGCCGCCTCGGCGACGCCGCGCAGGTCGACGATGGTGCGGACGCCGATCCGGCCGAGCGCGGCCCGGTCGTCGTCGGTCAGGCCGCCGAGATGGGCCGAGCGGAACACCGCGCTGCGCCGGACCCTGCGGCCGTCCGCGGTGCGGTATCCGCCGAGATCGCGGAAGTTGGAACCGCCGGACAGCGGGACGACGTGCGGGAGGGGAGCCTGGAGCATGGCACCGGACTTAGCACGTCCGGCCGGCCGCGGGGATTCCCGTCGGATGTCAGAATTTTTGCGACAGGGTGACGAAGAAGGCCCGCCGCATCCCGAACTGCGGCGCGCCGACCCCGACGCCGGTGCCGGTGCGCAGCTGGTACTGGCCATCCGTCACGTTGATCGCGTCGAGCCGCACGCTGGTGCCTCGGCTGCCGTTGATCGGCAGGCGCTGGGTCGCCGACAGGTTCAGGGTGGCGTAGGCGGGCAGGGCGGCGTCGTTGGGCGTGACCAGCGTCTGGCGCAGGCCGTTGCCATACAGCACGTCGGCCGACACGCGGGTCGCCCAGTCGGTGTCGCGGTTGAACACGTAGGCGGCGCCGGCCGAGCCGGTCCAGCTCTGGTTGTGGTCGGCGAAGATCCAGTTGCTGGCGAGGTAGTCGAGCGTCGCCTGCTCGAAGTTGAACTGCGAGGAGGTGATGTTGATCGAGCTGACCTGCGACCAGGCGAGATTGGCGTAGAGCGACCACGGACCCTTGTCGTAGTTGCCGAACAGCTCGAAGCCGCGCACCTGGGCATTCGAGTAGTTGAAGGCCGTCTGGAAGATCGGCGCCCCGAACTGGCCCTTGTCGATGTAGTTCTCCGCCCACTTGTAGAAGCCGCTGAAGCCGACGGTGAGGCCGTCCACCGGCTTCACCGTCAGGCCGACATCGATGTAGTCGGAGCGTTCGGCGCGCGCCGGATCGTTGGTCATGACCTCCGGGGCGATCGCCGTGCCGACACGCGCCGCGAGCGAGGCGGTGGAGACCTGGTTCAGCGGGACGGGCACGAAGTAGCGGGAGTACCCGGCGCGCAGGCTGATCTCGGGCGTGGGCTCCCAGACGACGTTGACGCGCGGGCTGAACTGGTACTCGTTGAGCGGCGCGGTGATGGCATCGAAGCGCAGGCCCGCGTTCAGGGTCACCGTCGGCACCACCTTCCATTCATCCTGCAGGTAGACGCTGTAGGTCCAGCCGGTGAGGTCGGCGAAGTCGGTGAGGCCGACGGGCTGGTCGCCGAGCACCGGGTCGGTTCCCCCGGCGGGGTCGGGCACGAAGGGCAGGGTGTTGACCTGCGCAAAGCTCGTGACGCGCTCGCGCTGGACCAGGAAGCCGCCGCGCACCGTGTGCCTGGGGGCGACCTTCCAGCTGGCGTCGCCCTGCGCGCCCACCGCGAAGCTGGTGCGTTGCGCCCACGGGGCGACACCGTTGTACAGGAGGTCGCCGATCGCGTCGGGCTGGTAGTTCAGTTGCGAGTAGCGGGCGAATCCCGAGAGCTGCAGGTTGACGTCCTGGTAGGTCTTCTGCAGCGAGGCGAGGCCGAAGTAGGTGGTTTCCCACTGGCGCTGGTCGAGGATCGAACTGTCCCAGGTCGAGTTGCCGAACACCGTGAAGTTCGGAACCTGGTTGATGTTGTTGGGAATCTGGTAGCTGGCGTTGACGCCGCCGCCGATGAAGCTGAGCCGCGTGTTCTCGTCGATGATGCCGGTGACCTTGCCGAGCGCGTACCACTGCGAGGTCTGGTCGTGGATCGGCGTCCACGCGGAGAACGGGTTCTCGATGCCGATGCCGTTGCTGAGATATTGCCCGGCCGCGTAGTAGTCGATGTTGCCGCTGCGGCCGCCATACTCCCCGGAAGGTTGCACCCAGTCGTAGGAGCCTCCCATGAACGAGAGGTCGCCGCCGGGATTGGTCGTGCCCGACTTGACGCCGATATCGACCACGCCGGCGGTGCGCAGGCCGTACTGGGCCGGCAGGGCGCCGGTCAGCAGCGACAGCGAGTTGGCGAACCGCGGCGACAGGACCTGGCTGAACAGGGCGAGCCCCTCCGGCAGTTGAACGCCGTCGAGCCGGTACTGCAGGCTGCCGTGGTCGCCGCGCACGTGGATCTGGCCGAAGCCGTCCTGCACCACGCCCGGCGCGCGCAGCAGCACCTGGTTGAGCGGCGCGTTCTCGCCCTGCGGGGTGTTCTGGATGGCGGTACGGCTGAAGTCGTACCTGGTGGCGCCGAGGCTCGGCAGGATGGCGCTGCGTTCCTCGTCCATCTTGGTCGCGGTGACGGTGATCCCGGGCAGCGCCTCCTGCGCCGGGGCGGGGGACGCGGCCGGCGACGCGGCCGGCGTTTCCTGGGCCGACGCCGCGGTGAGGCCGGCGAACAGCCCGACGATCGATCCCATGCCCGCCGCCCGTCTCCGCATCGCCGTCCGCCTCCTGAATGCCACCGGAATGAATGTTATGTTATAACATCTTGGGCCGTCAACGCGCTTTCGCCCGCGCCGGCCGCGCGACGCGATCAGGCCGGGCGGCGGCGTGGCAGGAAAAGGAAGAGGGCGAGCGCGGCGAGGATCGCCATCTCGCCCATGCGCACGAAGAACAGGCCGTTCACGACCTGCTCGGATACCCGCACGGTGTCGCCGGGCTTCACCGGGCCCAGCACGAGGTCATCGCGGCAGGCGCCGTAGGGGGCGCTGTAGCCGACGAAGCCGAACGGCGCGTCGGCCACCGCGACGTAGGGCTTCTGGGCGACCAGGCCACGCCGCAGGTCGTTGTACGCGGCGCGCTGGATCTCGCCCTCGGGCGGGCAGAGGGCCGGAGCGCGGCTGTATTTCGGCAGGAACTCGCGAATGCCGAAGATGCCGTCGCCGCGGTTGTAGTCGACCAGCGCGGCGCGATCGTTCGGCGCGTTGTCGACGATCGCCAGTGTCTTCTCCTTGGACAGCAGCGAGGCCCACAGCATGGCGACGGCGGCGAGGAAGGCCAGCGTCGTCACGATGCCGACCGGCGGCCGGGCGAGCTGCCGCCAGCCGACCAGCACCGCGCCGAAGGCGAGGAAGGCGGCCGGCAGCATGAGGCGCCACACGAAGACCGACAGGTTGAGCACCGGCACCTTCGACACCAGGTCGCGGACGCCGACCCACTGCACCAGCAGCAGCGCCACCGTGAGGCCGGTCGCCAGCCAGAAGCGGAGGTCGAGCCGGGCGCGCGCCACCACGACCGCAACGACGAGGGCGATCGGCATGAACGGGCCGATGCTGCGGAAGTCGCGGGCATGCACCAGGCCGGTCAGCGTGCGGAAGCTGTTCTCGAACGGCAGCGGCAGGCCGGCCGGTCCGAGGATCAGGTCCTTCCACAGGAACTGCGCCGCCCAGAAGGGCGAGGCGAGCACCAGGGCGATGACCAGCGGGCCGAGCCAGCGCCGCACGAACTCGCGCATCGTCATCTGGCCCATGCAGTAGGGCACGGCGATCTCGCAGATCAGCGCCTGCGCCAGCACGATCGGGTGGGACACCGCCTGGACGAAGAACAGGCCGACCAGTGCGCGGCCGCCATCGGGGCGCAGGATCGCCGCGGCGACCCACGGCACCAGCGAGTAGACCCAGAGCTCGGCCAGCGCGGCACGGGCGGGCCACAGCGTGTAGACGTAGTTGGCCAGCAGGAACAGGATGCCGATCGCGAAGTCGACGGTGACGCGCGAGGCCGGCGCGCCGGCCGGGCGCGAGCGGTCGAGCAGGACCTGCAGGCCGAAGGCGAGGATGAGGTGCTGGCCCAGCAGCACGATCTTGAAGGCGATCCAGGCCGGGATGCCCAGCATGTTGAGGAAGGTGCCGGGCAGGTAGGGCAGCACGCTGTAGAACACGAAGACCGGCAGCACCTGCCCGGTCGTCGGGTTGGTCAGCAGCATGCCGGGCTTGCCGGCGCTGTACTCCTCGGTCAGCGCGGCGATGCGGTAGACGTGGCTGTAGGAGTCGTCGCCCCACGAGAACACGGTGTTGACCAGCACGAAGGCGACGGCCCACCAGTAGGCCCGGCGCGCCTCGCCGCGCCACAATTCGCGGCCGACCAGGGCGAGCGTCGCCAGTGCGAGCGCGAGGTACAGGCTGCCAATGCCCGGCCGGTCATGCAGCAACTGCCCGACGCTCTGCAGCGTCGGCACGACTATGCCTTCAAGGGATCCCCACATCGCCTTCCACTGTAGCGGCGGCACCGGGCAGACGCGACGGCGGATTGCGGATCGTTCGCAGAAATTGCACTCAGATGTTGAGGCGATTGAACACGAAGCGCGGCAGGTGGCGGACGATCAGCATGATCAGCGCCCAGCGGCCGGGCGTGTAGACCACTGGCCGGCGCGCGGCGATGCCGCGGACGGTGTCGCGCGCCACGTCCTCGACCGGCGCCAGTTTCAGGCCGGCCGACCGGTGGGTCGCCGCCATCGGCGTGTCGGTGGGGCCCGGCTTGACCAGCACGACGGCGACGCCGGTCCCGGCGAAGCGGTGCTGCATGCCCTCGGCGTAGCGCGCCACCAGCCCCTTGGCCGAGCCGTAGACGTAGTTCGACTTGCGGCCGCGGTCGCCGGCCACCGAGCCGATGATCGCCACCGTGCCGCGGCCGGCGCGCGCCAGCCGCGCGGCGAAGGCCTCGGCGAACAGCGCCGGCGACAGCGCGTTGATGGCCAGCGTGTCGCGGCATTGCACGAGGTCGTCCTGCAGGGTCGCCTGCGGTGGCAGCACGCCCTGGGCGATCAGCACGATGTCGATCGGCCGCGCCGCGGCCCGCTCGGCCAGCGCGTCGATGGCGCGCGGGTCGAGGAAGTCGACGGTCTCGACCTCGATCGTCGAGGCCGGGCTGCGCACCGCGAGGTCCTGCGCGATGCGCTGGGCCTTGGCGGTGTCGCGCGCCACCAGCAGCAGGTCGGCGGGCGACTGCTTCAGCCATTCCCGGCAGCAGTGTTCGGCGATGGCCGAGGTGGCCCCGATCACGACGATCCTCATGCGGTCTCCTCAGCTTCCCAGCAGGCGGCGCGACATCGACGAGCCGATGCCGGGGTCGCGGAACGGCAGGAACTCGGCGAGCCGCGGATAGCCCTGCTCGAACAGGCGGCGCGGCATGCGCGAATCCTTGGCCGGGTAGAGCCGGCCGCCGGCCGCGGCGACGATCGCGTCGAGCCGTTCGAACAGGCGCTCGAGCCGGGGCTGCTCGCGGAAGTCGAGGGCCAGCGTCACGCCGGGGCGCGGAAAGCCCAGCGGTCCGCGGGGCCAGCGCGGCCCGAAGGTCTTGAGCACCGCCAGCATCGAGCCCTCGCCCGAGGCGGCGATCGCCGACAGCATCTCGCCGGTCGCCGCCACCGCGGCCTCGTCGGGCACGACGCTCTGGTACTGGCGGAAGCCGCGCGGACCGTACAGGCGGTTCCAGTCGGCGATGGCGTCGAGCGGGAACAGGAAGGGCACCTCGTGGACGCGGCGCGTCCTGCCGGCGTGGCGCGCGTTCAGCGCGCGGTACAGGCGGTTGAACGGCGCCAGGGTCAGACGGTTGACCAGCGACACCGGCGGCGTCAGCGGCCACGCGAGGCGGCGCGGCCGCCACGTCCCGTCCTGGCGGGCGCTCGGCCGGCCGCGCAGGAACACGCCGCGCAACGGCGCGACGCCGGTGCAGTCGATCCACGACACGGTGTGCTCCCAGTCGGCCGACTCGTCGGACAGCCGGAAGAACGCGTCGAGCCCTTCGTAGGGGATCGTCTCGGTCTCGAGCCACGGGCCGGCGACGCGGCGCAATTGCAGCTCGGCCTCGACGATCACGCCGGTCAGGCCGAGCCCGCCGGCCGTGGCGGCGAACCACTCGGGCCGACGGTCCGGACCGCAGACAATGGTCTCGCCCTCGGTCCGCTGCAGGACGAGCGACGTCACGTGGTCTGCGAAGGTGCCGGTCAGGTGATGGTTCTTGCCGTGAACGTCGTTGGCGATGGCGCCGCCTACCGTCACGAAGCGCGTGCCCGGCAGGACCGGCAGCCCCCAGCCGCGCGGCGCGAACAGGTCCTGGATCGTGGCCAGCGTGACGCCGGCCTCGCAGGCGAGGCGCCCGGTCGAGGGATCGAAGGCGATCAGCCGGTCGAGGCCCGCGGTGCGCCACAGCGTGCCGCCGGGATTGAGCGCCTCGTCGCCGTAGCTGCGGCCGAGCCCCTGCGCGATGCCGGGATGGCCGTGGGCGAGGGCGGCGCCCACGGCGGTGCGGTCGCCGAGCTCGACCACGGCGTGCGGATCGGCCGACAGGCGGCCCCAGGCGGAGACCGGCCTCATGGCGGGGCGGGGCGAAAGACGAAGCGCTTGTCGAGCCGGTACTTGGCCCAGTAGCCGATCGCCAGCCCGATCGCGCCGCCGAGGTAGCGCAGGTTCTTGTCCTCGAAGGCGCGGTAGAAGGCCCACTCGAAGCCCCAGAAGACCACCGTCGTGACCACGCCCATGGCGGCGTAGAGCACGAAGGTCTGGAGGTCGTGGGCGGCGCTCTCGGCGGTGAAACGGAAGATGTAGATCTTGTCGAGGACGTACTTCACGACTAGCCCGACGCCGGTCCCGACCAGCATCGAGACCTCGACCGGCCACGGGCCGAACCACAGGCGAACGGCGACGACCTGCGCCAGCAGGTTCGCCGCCGTCGCGATCAGGGCGAGCAGGGTATAGACGACGGCGAGGCGCATCGGGGGCGGTTCATTCTCGCCCCACTATAGACGCTTCGCCGGCCGAAGGGGGACTAGTCGGCGGTGCCGGCCGCCGGGGCGGCGGGGGCCAGCTGGGCGGCCGCCTCCAGCGAGCGGGCGGCGTACATCACCGCCGGGCCGGCGCCCATGTAGATCGCCATGCCCAGCGTCTCCATCAGCTCCTCGCGGGTGGCGCCGTGCTGGGTCGCGGCCTTGACGTGGAAGCCGATGCAGTCGTCGCAGCGGATCGCCACGGCGATGCCCAGCGCGATCAGTTCCTTGGTCCGGGCGTCGAGCGCCTTGGGCGCGGTCGCGGCCTGCGCCAGCGCGCCGAACGCCTTCATGACATCGGGGGTGCCGCCGCGCAGTTCGCGCATCTGGGCGGTGCGTTCGGACAGGGTCTGCTTCCAGTCGGTCATCGGGGGGCTCCTTTTGGGGCGACCCTCTGCCTCCCCGGCCGGCACCGCCTTGATCCACGTCAGTCTGACCGGATCGGGCCGACCGGATCGGGCCGACCGGATCGGGGCCTACTGCGGACGGTCGAGCGCGCGGGCGATGATCGCCGGGCTGACGCTGGTCGAGCCGCGGAACGGGTTGTCGACGACCAGGATCAGGGCCACGACGAGGCCGATCGCCGCCATGTGGATCACCATCACCTGCAGCCCGTAGCGGTGCAGCCGGTTGCGCCCGTTCATGAAGGCGGCCGCGCCGACGAACACCAGGATGATGACCCAGAAGATCGCCGGGATGCTCTTGGTCGCCTCGGCGAGGCGCTGCGTGCGGCTGGTGGCGATCGCCATCTGGTACTTGTCGAGGGTGTCGCGGACCTGCGGCGGCGCCAGGCTTTCGTTGCGTTGCACGCCGCGGATGCCGGCCCACAGCCGGTCGAGGTCCTGGCCGGCCAGCGGCGACAGCCCGGGCTCGGGGCGCGCCAGCCGCGGCCATTCGTCGGTCGCGACGTGCTTCACGTAATCCGCCAGCGCCTGCCGGGCGGCCGCCGCGGGGGCGCCGAGCGCGCCCAGTTCGCGGTCGAGACCGGCAATGTTCGTGGCTTCCTGCAGGGCCTGCTCCTCGACCCGCGACAGGTTGGCGAGCACGGCGGTCGTGGCGAGCGCCAGCACGAAGGCCGAGAAGCCGAGCAGGCTGGTCTGCACGGTGTCCGCCAGCTTGTGGTCTTCCTCGCCGCGCACCGGCCAGAAGCGGAACCAGACATGGTGGGCCAGCCACGACACCACCAGGCCGAACACCGCGAACAGCGCCGCGACGATGGCCAGGATGGTGAGGTCGTGAAAGCCCTCGGTCAGCAGGCTGAAGACCGGCGGCATACCGCGCGCTTCCGGCGTCTCCGCTCAGAGGTTCTTCGGGTTCCCCGCCAGCAGCTTGAAGCGGAACGACTTGCCGCCCTTGCGCGCGAAGGTGACCTCGTCGCCGGTGCGGCTGACCGACTGGCAGTCCTTGTCCTCGTCGGGATACTTGAAGCAGATCCGCTCGCCTTCCAGCGACCACTTGCCCTTGGTGATGGC
>JAIUOX010000066.1 GCA_020160955.1 Pseudomonadota bacterium | reverse complement strand
CCCGCGCCCGGTGTCGGGCTGCGCCGCCGAGGTCAGCCAGCGCATCGCCGAGGCGGTGTTCGCCGCGCTCACGAAGGCGATCCCCGACCTGCTGTTCGCCGCGCCCGCCGGCACCTCGGGCAACCTCGGCATCGGCGGCTACGATCCCGAGCGCAACCGCAACTACATCATGTACCTGTTCACCGGCGGCGGTTACGGCGGCTTCCAGGGCGGCGACGGCCTCTCCAACGGCTGCTCGACCATCGGCATCTCCAAGATGCCGCCGGTCGAGGTGCTGGAGCAGTTCTACCCGGTGCTGTTCGATGAGTTCTCGTTGCGCGAGGGCTCGGGCGGCGCCGGCGAGTTCCGCGGCGGCTTCGGCATCAACTACGCGATCCGGCTGCGGCGCGGCGAGGCCCGCGTCTCGATGGTGATGGACCACGGCCGCACCGGCCCGCAGGGCGTGCTGGGCGGCAGGGACGGCGGCACCAACACGGTCGAGGTCGAGCAGGGCGGGCGGCGCTACCGGCCGCCGCACCTGTCGAAGGATCAGGACATCCGCATGGAAGTCGGCGACGTGGTGCGCGTCTCGACGCCGGGCGGCGGCGGCTTCGGCGACCCGGCGAAGCGCGCGCCGGCGGCGATCGCCCGCGACATCGCCCGCGGCTACTACGGCGAGGCCGAGGCGCACGCGAAGTTCGGACCCGACGCCCGATGATCCTGTCGCGACGGGCGCTGCTGGTCGTGGGGGCGGCGGCGGCGCTGCCCGCGACCGCCCGGGCGCAGGCCTCGACCTGGTACGCGGTGCGCGGCCCCGACCGAGTCTTCATCGTCGATATGCCGGGCGAGCCGACCTACAAGGTGCTCGACGACCGGTCGCCGGCCGGCACGGCCTTCACCGTCCATTCCTACAGCCTCGATCACGGCGGCCTCGCGTTCGTGGCGCAGACCGCGCAGCTGCCGGCCGATGTCGACGTGCGCCAGCCGCGGGCCTGGCTGCAGGCCGCGCTCGACGACCGCGCGCAGCGCCTGGCCGGGCGGCGCTGGACCCGCATCGACTGGCTCGACCTGCAGGGCGTGCCGGTGGCCGACGCGACCGGCGCGGTCGCCGACGGCCGCGTGCTGCGCCAGATGGTGCTGCTGCGCGGTTCGCGCACCGTGTCGCTGGCCTGCCTCGGCCCGGCGGCGCAGATGCGCTCGCAGACGGTCGATCGATTCTTCTCCTCTCTAAGGCTGGGCTGATGGGCAAGAGACGCATTCACATCCTCGCGCTGGGCGGCACCATCGCGACGCGGCCCGACGCCAGCGGCGTCATGCAGATGGGCGCCGGCGCCGACGACCTCGTGAAGGCGGTGCCGCTGCTGGGCGAACTGGCCGAGATCGAGGCCGAGACGGTGTCGCGGGTCGGCAGCCACTCGCTGGGCTTCGACCAGATCCATGCCCTGGCGGCGAAGATCAAGGCGTCGACCGCCGATGGCTTCGTGGTGACGCAGGGCACCGACACGCTCGAGGAGACGTCGTTCCTGCTCGACCTGCTGGTCGAGCGCGACGTGCCGGTGATCGTCACGGCGGCGATGCGCAATCCCGCGCTGACCTCGCCCGACGGGCCGGGCAACCTGCTGGCCGCCGTGCGCGTCGCCTGCGACCCGTGGATCCGCGCCCACGCGCGCGAGCTCGGCGTGCTGGCGGTGATGCTGGACGAGGTCTACGCCGCGGCCGACGCGATCAAGGCGCACCCGACCCGGCTCAACGCCTTCGCCGCGCCGCAGACCGGGCCGCTGGCGGCGCTGGTCGAGGACCGCGTGGTGCCGCTCGGCAAGCCGGTGCGCGATGCCATGACCGCGACGCGCCGCGCGCTGGGCACGGTCTCGGGCGAGCGCCAGCCGGTGGCGCTGCTGTGGATGGGGCTCGACGAACCGGGCGCGCTGGTCGAGGCGATCCTCGCCAGCTCGGACCGGCTGGGCTACCGCGGCGCGGTGATCGGCGCGATGGGCGGCGGCCACGTGCCCGAGCGCGTCGCGGCGCTGGCCGGCAAGCTGGCGCAGGCGATGCCGGTCGTGGTGGCGGCCCGCGCCGGCGGCGGGCCGCTGTTGCGCCACACCTACGGCGGGCCGGCCTCGGAGATCGAGCTGTTGAAGGCCGGCCTCACCTGGGGCGGCCGGCTGCATCCGCTCAAGGCGCGGGTGCTGCTGGAGACCTGCCTCCGCGCCGGGCTGGACCGCGCGGTGATCGCCGGTGTCTTCGCCGCCTGGGGCTAGGTGGTTCGCCGCTAGGTCGTCCGGCGCTAGGTCGTCCGGCGCAGCGGCCGGCAGTTGAAGGCGATCGGGTGCTGGGTGCCCAGCTGCCGCAGGGACGCCATGTCGTCGCGGCCGACCCACTCGTTGGCGGTGTCGGCGTAGCGGAAGCCGCCGTCGCCCGGCTGGTACTCGAGCCGCCAGGTGCGGCCTTCCAGCGTCACCGAGGCGCGGTTCTTGGCGTAGACCACGCTCACTTCCTTGCGGCCATCGCACAGGTAGGCGATGCCCGCCGGCGTCGGGTCGTCCGGCGCCGGGCGCGGGATGGACGTGGTCAGCGGCTGCTGCTCCTTGGTGCAGGCCGCCGCCGCCAGCAGCAGCATCGCGACAATCGACAGGCGCTTCATCGTGCGCTTACCTCCGGGGAGCCACTATAGCGACGGAAGGGAACGGGATGCCACAGGCGAGGCTGCGCGACGGCGCCGAGCTCTACTACGAGGTCCACGGCAGCGGCCCGCCGCTGTTCCTGGTCGCCGGGCTGGGCGGCGACGGCCGCTGGTGGGGCGCCAACGTCGCCGAGCTGGCGCAGCGCTTCACGGTGGTCGTGCACGACCATCGCGGCACCGCGCGCTCGACCCTGTCGCGGATCGACTACTCGGTGGCCCAGATGGCCGACGACGCGCTGCAGCTGATCGACACGCTGGGTTTCGACAAGGTCCACTGGTGCGGCCACTCGACCGGCGGCGCGATGGGCCAGGTGCTGGCAACCGAGCATCCCGGGCGCATCGACCGGCTGGTGCTGAGCGCCACCTGGGCGAAGACCGACGCCTTCTTCCGCCGGCTGTTCGAGATGCGGTCGCTGATGCTGCGCGAGCTCGGGCCGGCGGCCTACCTCAAGGCCAGCGCGCTGGCGCTCAATTCGCCGGCCTGGGTGCGCGACCACGACGCCGACCTCGCGGCCGCCGAGGCGAAGGCTTCCGAGACCATCCCGGTGCCCGAGATCGTGCTGTCGCGCATTGCCGCCATCGTGGCGCACGACCGCCGCGCCGAGCTGCAGCGGGTGAGGGCGCCGACGCTCGCGATCTGCGCCCGCGACGACACGGTGACGCCGCTCTATTTCACCGAGGAACTGGTGCGATTGATTCCCGGCGCGCGCGCCTATGTCCTGCCGGACGGCGGCCATGCATATCCGAACGTGCACGGCGCGGAGTTTCGGCGTGTAATGACCGCCTTCCTGTCGGAGTGACGAGTGCCATGAAGATCGAACCGAAGATTGCCGCCAAGTCCGCCGAGCTGACCGCGATCCGCCGCGACATCCACGCCCACCCCGAGCTCGGCTTCGAGGAAGAGCGGACCGCGCGCATCGTCGCCGACAAGCTGAAGGAGTGGGGCTGCGAGGTCACCACCGGGATCGGCAAGACCGGTGTCGTCGGCACCATCCGGGTCGGCAACAACCCGGTGGCGATCGGCCTGCGCGCCGACATGGACGCCCTGCCGATGGACGAGCACAACACCTTCGACCATCGCAGCCAGCACGAGGGCCGCATGCATGCCTGCGGCCACGACGGCCACACCACCATGCTGCTGGGCGCGGCGCAGTACCTGTCGGCGACCCGCAACTTCGACGGCACCGTCCACTTCATCTTCCAGCCGGCCGAGGAAGGCCGCGGCGGCGCCGACGCCATGGTCAAGGACGGGCTGTTCGAGAAGTTCCCCTGCGAACAGATCTTCGGCATGCACAACCGGCCCAAGCTCGACGTCGGCAAGTTCGCCATCCGCTCGGGCCCGCAGATGGCCGGCGGCGGCCTTTTCGACATCAAGATCACCGGCAAGGGCGCGCACGGCGCGCGGCCGGAGACCGGCATCGACCCGGTGATCATCGCCACCCAGATCATCTCGGCGCTGCAGAGCGTGGTGTCGCGCAACGTCGCGCCGCTCGACTCGGCGGTGATCTCGGTCACCCAGATGCATGCCGGCGACGCCTACAACGTGATCCCGCAGGAGGCGGTGCTGCGCGGCACCATCCGCGCCTTCCGCAAGGAGACGATGGCGCTGGTCAAGGAGCGCATCGAGACGATCTCCCGGGGCATCGCCCAGACGCTGGGCGGCAAGGCCGAGCCGGACGTCCGCGTCGTCTTCCCGCCGCTGGTCAACGACCGCGACTCGGTGAAGTTCATCGCCGACGTCGCCGCCGAGATCGTCGGCGACGAGAACATGAACCGCGAGGGGCCCTACGTCATGGCGTCGGAGGACTTCTCCTACATGCTGGAGAAGGTGCCGGGCGCCTTCATCAACATCGGCAACGGCGGCGGCGAGGGCGGCTGCGAGGTCCACAACCCGGGCTACGACTTCAACGACGAGATCATCACGCTGGGCGCCACGCTGTGGGCCCGCGTCGTCGAGCGCAAGCTGTCGCGCGACGCGCGGCCGTCATGACCGCCGGCAGGCAACCGGAGAGCGGCGGCGTCGCGGGCTTCCTGCTGCGCGACCTGCCCTACGCGGCGATGCTGGTGCTGGGGGTCGGCGGGCTGGTGCTGACCAGCTTCAAGGGCGCCACCTGGTACTACTGGATGATGCTCGCGCCGGCCTACGCGCTGATCGTCATCGTGTCGGGCTGGCGGCACCTCGAGACCGGCGCCGAGCGGATGCGGCTGGTGGTCACCCAGCTGCTGCACTGGGCGGCCTTCCTCGGGGCGATGTGGCTGATGTTCCTGCCCGAGGTGCGCGGTGTCGTGAACGACAACGCGACCAGCCTCGCGCTGCTGATCCTGCTGGCGCTCGGCACCTTCGTGGCCGGCGTCCACGCCGCGGTGTGGAAGATCTGCGTCGTCGGCGTGCTGCTGGCGCTGGCCGTGCCGGCCGTCGCCTGGGTCCAGGAATCGGCCGTGCTGCTGCTGATCAGCGCGCTGCTGATCGCCGGCGGCGCCGTGCTGTTCGTGATCATCTCGCGCCGCGGGCGCGATTAGCGCGCCCGCCGCGGGCGCGATTGGCGCGTCCGCCGCGCCGCTCGATCAGTCCGGCTGGTCGAGCGAGCGCTCGACGCGCTTGTGCAGCGCCTTGACCTCGTTGCGCATCACCTTGGCGCGGTCGGAAAGCCGGCGACGCGCGCGGCGGAAGGCGTCGGTCACCGCGAACTGGGGATCGGTGTAGCGGTCGTCGGCCTGCGGCGTGCGGCCGACATCGACCGTCTGGCCGCCCGGCATCTTGATGTGGATGCCGACCTCGAACAGGCCGCCGCTACGGTGGTTGCCGTCAGGCAGCTTGAACACGACGTGGCAGGCGGTCATGCGCTCGAAGTACTGCTCGAGATGCTCGGCCTGCTCCTCGATCAGCTGGCGGATGGCCTCGCTCGACGGCGTGTTCTGAAAGGTGATCCTGAGCTGCGCGCGCATGCTTGTCCTCCTGCTGAACTCCCTGAATCTGGGAGCGAAAAGCGTCCGCGCCAAGGCCAAATCGCAGCGGCCCGAGCGCGCAGGAGGAAATCGAAAGAAGCTTGCGTCAGTCGCCGGCGGCGATCGCGGACTCCGGCGCGGCGTCGCGCGGCGGGCGCACCACGCGGTGGGTCACCATGCGGTGGTGCAGGGCGCGGATCGTGTCGCTGCCGCGCGTCAGGCACAGCCAGGGAAACACGCCGTGGACGAAGCAGGCCAGCGCGCCCAGCTGCATGCGGAAGGCGAAGCCGAAGGCCTGGCCCATGTGCTGCAGGTAGGTCTCGTTGACCGTGGCGGGGTGATCGGTGAAGCGGCGGAGCATGGGACGATTCTAGGGTGCAGGATTGGAAACGGCTTGCTCGTTTTCCGCCGATCCCGGCAATATAGAGAACCAGTTTCTCAGGATAGCGCGATGGCCGCGAAAATTTCGCTCGATTCCTTCGACCGCAAGATTCTCGATTGCCTGCAGGACGATTCCGACATGGCCCTGGTCGAGATCGCCCGCCGGGTCGGCCTGTCGACCACGCCGTGCTGGCGCCGCATCAACCGCCTCCAGGAGGCCGGCATCATCCGCGCCCGCGTCGCGCTGCTCGACCGCAAGGCGGTGAACGCCGGCGTCACGGTGTTCGTGGCGGTGCGGACCGCCCAGCACAGCGCGGCCTGGCTCGGCCGCTTCGCCCGCGCCATCGCCTCGTTCCCCGAGGTCATGGACTGCTACCGCATGTCGGGCGAGATCGACTACCTGATCCGCCTCGCGCTGCCCGACATCGAGGCCTACGACGCCTTCTACAAGCGGCTGATCGCGCGGGTCGAACTGAGCGACGTGACCTCGATGTTCGCCATGGAAGAGATCAAGTCGACCACCCGGGTGCCGCTCACCTACCTGCCGTAGCGTTCTTCCGGCCCGTCGGCGGGATCGGCCGGAGCGTTCCCGCGGGTGTGGCGCGGCCGGCGAACCGCCTCTAGGATCGCCTCCGTTTGCATGAGCAGGGGAAACGCGATGAGTTCGGGGAAAAACCGCAAGAAGGTACTGATCGTCGGCCGCATGCCGGATGCCGGCATCGAGGTGCTGAAGAAGCGCGACGACGTCGACTACGAGGTCGTGACCGATGACAGCGTCGCGGCGCTGCACCCCAAGCTGAAGGACGCCAACGCCGTGACGCTGGGCGCCACGCCGTTCCGCCAGGCCGAGCTCGACGCCGCGCCGGGCATGATGGTGGTGGCGCGTCTCGGCGTCGGCTTCGACGCGGTCGAGATCCCGGCGCTCAACAAGCGCAAGATCCCGCTGATGACCACCGGCATCGCCAACTCGGTGTCGGTCGCCGAGCACGCCATGTACATGCTGCTGGCCTCGGCCCGGCTGGTGAAGAAGTACGATCGCTTCGTGCGCGAGAACCAGTGGGGCCAGCGCCTGTCGGACCTGCCCGCCGACCTGTCGGGCAAGGCGATCCTGGTGGTCGGCATGGGCCGCATCGGCTCGCGCACCGTGAAGCGCTGCGTCGCCTTCGAGATGGACACCTACGTCCTCGACCCGAACATCTCCGAGGCGGATATCAAGAAGGCCGGCGCGACCAAGGTCACCGACCTCAAGGCGATCCTGCCCAAGGTTGACTTCGTGTCGGTGCACTGCCCGAAGGCGCCCGAGACGGTGAACATGTTCAATGCCGAGACGCTGGCGCTGATGAAGCCCGACGCGTTCCTGGTGAACACCGCGCGCGGCGGCATCGTCAACGAGGACGCGCTCTACGCGGCGCTCAGCACCGGCAAGCTGCGCGGCGCCGGCCTCGACGTGCTCGACCGCGAGCCGCCGGACCCGAACAACAAGCTGTTCGCGCTGGAGAACGTGATCTTCAGCCCGCACATGGCCGGCGTCACCAAGGAGGCCAGCGACCGCATGGCCGTCACCGCCGTCGAGAACATCCTGAGCGTGTTCGACGGCCGGCCGAACGCCGCCAACGTCGTTAACAAGGAAGTGCTGGGCTAGCGAAAGGTCCCTCGCTGCGCTCGGGATGACAAGAAATGGTGTCATCCCGAGGCGCAGCCGAGGGACCCTTGACGTTGCGCGAAGAAGGAACACGCGATGAAGTACGGACCGCTCGGCCGCTCGGGCCTGATCGTCAGCCGCATCTGCCTCGGCGGCAACTCGTGGGGCGCCAAGGGGCGGCGTGGCTGGGGCAAGTTCGACGAGGCCGAGGCGCCGGCCTACTTCCGCCGCGCGCTCGACGTCGGCATCACCTTCTTCGACACCGCGGACGCCTACAATTTCGGGCGCTCCGAGGAGATCATGGGCGCCACCCTGATGAAGATGGTGCGGCGCGACGACGTGGTGATCTCGACCAAGGTCGGCATCCGCATGAGCGACGGCCAGAACGACGTCGGCACCGGGCGCAAGCACCTGATGTCGGCGGTCGATGCCCAGCTGAAGCGCCTGCAGACCGACTACATCGACGTCTACCAGGTGCACCGGCTCGACCCGCACACGCCGATCGAGGAGACGATGTACTCGCTCGACCAGATCGTGCGCTCGGGCAAGGTCCGCTACATCGGCGGCTCGACCATGCCGGCCTACAAGTTCGCCCAGATGATCATGCTGGCCGACTGGAAGGGCTATGCGCGGCCGATTGCCATGCAGAACCTGTACAACCTCGTGCAGCGCGAGGAAGAGCGCGAGATGAACCGGCTGTGCCACGAGCAGGGCGTCGGTCTCATTCCCTACTCGCCGCTGGCCCGCGGCTTCCTCGCGGCCAACCGCGCCAAGGACGGCGGCGGCGCGACCGAGCGGGCGAAGAACGACACGGTCGTGAAAGCCGGCACCTACCGCGACAGCGACTGGGAGATCGTCGACCGGCTGAAGACGGTGGCAGCGGGCAAGAACGTCTCGCCGGCCCAGGCCGCGCTGGCCTGGCTGCTGGGCAAGTCCTACATGGGCGCGCCGATCATCGGCGCCACCAGCCTCGACCAGCTGACCTCGGCCGCGCAGGCCACCGAGGTCACGCTCTCGGCCGAGGACAACGCGCTGCTCGAACAGCCCTACCAGTTCCGGGTGCCGCCCGAGGGATGAGTTTCGGCTGGGACCGCGCGCGTCCCGCGCGCTCATCGAGGCGCGTGCATTCATGTCCTCCCTGCGCGTGAGCGCGGGGAGGGGTCCGCGCAGCGGACGGAGGGGTCATGAGCCCCTCGACGTAAGCCCATGACCCCACCGTCGGCGAAGACGCCGACACCTCCCCGCGCTGCCGCGCAGGGAGGAAAGAGGCGCGTGCGTGAACGCTAGTCCTGGTTGCCCGGATCGCGACGCATCTGCTCGGCCAGTCGCGTCTCCTCCGGGTAGGGGTCGAGGCCCGGGTGGCGCTCGTAGAGCGTCCAGGAGACCTGGAGCAGTTCGGCCATTGCTGTCCCGATCTTCAGCAGCCAGGCGCGCCTGTCTTCCTCCGGGACATGGTCCCGGACATGGTCGGCGATCGCGTGCAGATGCAGGCGCCCGCCGAGCAGCAGGCCCTCGAGCTTGGCGGCATCGGTCTTGTCCATGCTGGTAAGACGACGGGCGCGCGCGGAACGATACAGCCGCTCCCGGCCGATCACGCCCTCAGCCGCGCCGCGCGGCGCTTCAGGAGCGCGGCGAAGATGAAAGCCAGGACCGGCAGCACCACGGCGGCGGCCCAGAAGACCGGCGGGGCGCCCCAGCGGTCGACGATCGGGGCGGCCAGCGGGACGCCGGCGGCCTGGCCGATGAACAGGCAGAGCGCGAACAGCGCCATGCCGGCGCCACGCGCCTCGGGCGCCATCTGGGTGCCGTGGGTCTGCAGCGTGTTGTGCAGCATGTAGAACGACACGCCCGACAGGTAGACGGCGGCGAACTCGACCTCGGGCGAGGGCGCGAGCGCCATCCCGGCGAAGGCGATGCCGAGCCCGACGCCGCCCCAGGTGCACAGGCCGCGCTCGCCCAGCAGCCGCACGAGGTGCGACGACACCAGCACGTAGGTGAATCCGCCGGCGCCGAACGCGGCGACGGCGAAGCCGACGGCGGCGAAGCTCAGCCCGAAGCGGTCGTGCAGGTCGGCGCCGACGAAGGTGAAGGCGCCCCAGAAGGCGCCGCCCTCGATCGCCACCACGGCGACGACGGTGAGGGCCCATGGCCGCTTCAGCACGGTCAGCATCTGGCCGACCATCGAACCCTGCGACGGGCCGGCGGCGCGGGCGAGGTCGGGACGCTGCCGCATCATCACGAACAGGGGCAGGCCCGCGACGACGTAGACGCCGGCCAGCACCCAGAACACCGAGCGCCAGCCCAGCCAGTCGCCCAGCGCGCCGCCCATCGCCGTGCCGGTCATCAGGCCCAGCGTCTGCCCGGTCAGGAAGCGCGCCAGCATCATCTGGCGGCGCTCGTAGCTCACGTTGTCGCCGACCCACGCCATGGCGAGCGGGATGATCGCCGACGAGGTCACGCCGGTCAGGAAGCGGGCCAGGGTCAGCCAGCCCAGCGAGCCGGCCAGCGCGGAGAACACGCAGCACAGGGCGGCGCCGAGGCAGGCCAGCGCCACCACCGGCATCTTGCCGTAGCGGTCGCCGAACGGGCCGTGGACCAGCACGAACACGCCGTTGGCGAACAGGAAGGCGGTGGCGGCGATCGAGGCCTGGCCGACGCTGACGTCGAAGGCGGCCGACAGCTGGACCAGCAGCGGGTCGATCACCCGCATGTTGGCGGCCGACGCGAAGGCGGCGATCGACAGCAGCACCAGCGCGAGCGTCGGCGCCGCCGCGGCGGCCGGGGAGGAAGGCGAGGGGGAGGCCATCGGCGGGACCCCGGTTACCGGCTCGGCCGCGAAAAGGAAAGGCCTGTTGGCGGGCGGCTGCCTTGCCCTATGGTGACGGCATGATGGAAGAAATCCTCCTGCTCGTCCGCGACCCGCAGGCCTGGCTGGCGCTCGTCACCCTGGTCGTCATGGAAGTCGTGCTCGGCATCGACAACCTGATCTTCATCTCGATCCTGACCAACAAGCTGCCGGAGCACCAGCGCTCGCGGACGCGCCGCATCGGCATCGGCCTCGCCGTGTTCCTGCGGCTCGGCCTGCTGAGCGGCGTCGCCTACGTCGTCCACCTCACGACCCCGGTCTTCTCCGTGCTGGGCAAGAGCTTCTCGTGGCGCGACCTGATCCTGGTCGCCGGCGGCCTGTTCCTGATCTACAAGGCGACCAGCGAGATCCACGACCATGTCACGGGCGGCAAGGAGGAGGAGACCCCCGCGTCCGGCGTGGTCGGCGTGACGGTCGCCGGCGTGATCGGCCAGATCCTGGTGCTCGACCTCGTGTTCTCGCTCGACAGCATCATCACCGCGGTCGGCATGACCGACGACGTGCCGATCATGGTCGTGGCGGTGCTGGTCGCGGTCGCCGTCATGCTGCTGGCCGCCGACCCGCTGGGCCGCTTCATCGGCGACAACCCGACCATCGTCATGCTGGCGCTGGGCTTCCTGCTGATGATCGGCACGACGCTGATCGCCGACGGGCTGGGGGCCAAGGTGCCGAAGGGCTACATCTACGCCGCGATGGCCTTCTCGGCCCTGGTCGAGGCGCTGAACATGATGGCCCGCAGCGCCCAGCGAAAGCGCCGGCCGCTGCGCAAACGGCCGCGCTGAATCGGACGCGAGACAAGCTCCCGGCCCGCCCCTAAGCTTCTGCCATGAAGCTCAAGGACCGGGTCGCCATCGTCACCGGGGCCGCGTCGGGAATCGGCGCCGCCTCCGCCTCACTGTTCGCCGCCGAGGGCGCGGGTGTCGCCCTCGTCGACCGCGACCAGGAGGGGCTGGGCCAGGTCGCCGCCGCCATCGAGGCCCGGGGCGGCCAGGTCCTGACGCTGCCGGCCGACGTGACCAGCGACGCCGACGCGCGGGCCGGCGTCGAGCGGGTGCTCTCGACCTGGGGCCGCGTCGACGTGCTGATGACCGCCGCCGGCATCTCGATGGGCGGCACCGTCGACACGATCGAGGAAGCGGCGTGGGACCGCACCTTCGCGGTCAACGTCAAGGGCACCTACCTGTGGATCCACCATGCCATCAAGCCGATGATCGCCGCGCGCTCGGGAGCGATCGTCACGGTCGGCTCGCAACTCGCCCAGTCGAGCCCCGGCCGCAACGCCGCCTACGTCGCCTCCAAGGGCGCGATCGCCTCCTTCACCAAGACCATCGCGGTCGACCACGCCGCGCAGGGCATCCGCATCAACGCCCTGATGCCGGGCGTGATCGACACGCCGATGCCGGCGAACTCGCTGAAACGCTATGCCGATCCCGAGGCGATGCGCACCTTCTGGAAGCACCGCCATCCGATGGGCCGGATCGGTCAGCCGGACGAGGTGGCGCGCGCCGCCCTGTTCCTCGCCTGCGAGGACGCCTCGTTCATCACCGGCACGCTGCTGTTCGTCGACGGCGGCTGGACGGCGCACTGAGAGGAACGCCGCCATGCCGCGCAAGCTGACCGCCGAGCAGGTCGCGGGCTACGAACGCGACGGCTTCGTCTGCCCGGTCGATGCTTTCACGTCCGAGCAGGCGCGGGCATGGCGCGGCCGGCTGGAAGGCTTCGAGGCGGCGCAGGGCCAGAAGATGACGCGCGGCCACAACTTCAAGCCGCACCTGCTGTTTCCCTGGGTCGACGAGATCGTGCATTCGCCGGCCGTGCTCGACGCCGTCGAGGACCTGATCGGCCCCGACATAAGGCTGTTCCACCTCTCGGTGTGGCCCAAGGATCCCGGCTCCGGCGCCTATGTCAGCTGGCACCAGGACTCGACCTACTTCGCGCTCGATCCGGCCTGCCACGTCACCGCCTGGGTGGCGCTGACCGACGCGCCGGTCGAGGCCGGCTGCATGGAGGTCGTGCCGGGTTCGCACAAGCTCGGCCAGATGCCCCATGCCGAGCTGCAGGACACCGACAACCTCTTGTCGCGCGGCCAGCACCTCGCGGTCGACTTCGATCGCCGCCGCACCGTCTACATGCCGGTGAAGGCCGGCCAGTTCTCGCTGCACCACACGCACCTCGTGCACAACTCGCGGCCCAACCGCTCGACCGACCGGCGCATCGGGCTGGGCATCAGCTACATCCCGACCTCGGCGCGCTGCGTCGCCAGCCAACGGGTCACTGCGATGCTGGTGCGCGGCGTCGACCGCTACGGCCACTTCGACGACGAGCGGCGGCCGGTCGAGGAGGCCGGCGAGGCCGAGCGCGCCTTCCATGCCGAGGCGGTGGCCCGCTTCCGCGCCATGAACGTGGCGGAGAGCCAGGACAACCGCGCCGCCGTCGTGAAGCGCTAGGAATTCGACAACAAGGACCGACCGATGCTGCGCCTGCCGTACCATGACCGCTATGCCTACTCACCGATCACCGAGCGCAAGGACTACTCGTGGCCGCAGGGCAAGCGGCTGGCGGTCTATCTCGGCCTCAACATCGAGCACTTCGCGTTCGGCGCCGGCGACGGCCACCTGCTGACGGTGGCGGGCACGCCGCCCGACCCGCGCACCTTCGCGTGGCGCGACTACGGCAACCGGGTCGGCGTGTGGCGCTGCCTCGAGCTGTTCGACGAGCTGAACCTGCCGGCCGCCCACCTGATCAACACCACGGTGTTCGACTACGCGCCGCAGATCGTCGACGCGCTCAAGGCGCGCGGCGACGAGTTCATCGGCCACGGCCGCACCAACGCCGAGCGCCACGGCCTGATGTGGGAAGCCGACGAGAAGCGCTTCCTCGAGGAAGTGCGCGACGCCATCGTCAAGGCGTCGGGCAAGAAGCCGCGCGGCTGGATGGCGCCGTGGATGGCGTCGAGCCCGCGCACGCCCGACCTCCTGAAGGAGGTCGGCTTCGACTTCCTGATGGACTGGCCGGCCGACGACCAGCCGCTGTGGATGAAGACCCGCTCGGGCCCGCTGATGAGCGTGCCCTACCCGATCGAGATCAACGACAGCCCGCAGATCCTGGTGCGCCACCACACGCCCGAGGAGTTCCGCGACTTCATCATCGGCCAGTTCGAGGAACTGCTGCGCCAGTCGGCGAAGCAGCCGCTGGTCTGCGGCATCGCCCTGCACACCATGATCGTCGGCCAGCCCTACCGGCTGCGCATGCTGCGCGAGGCGCTGCAGCACATCGTCAACCACCCGCAGAAGGACAAGGTGTGGTTCACGCGGCCGTCGGACATCTACGACCACTGCGCGAGCCTGCCCAAGGGCACGATGGTGCCGCCACCGGCATGACCGGAGCGGCGGCGCGAGGAGGTTGAACTGTTCGGCCCGGCGTGAGGCTGCCGGGGCACGCGGGAGCGGGGAGGTCGCTGTGAGGGCTGTCTGGATCGTCGTGCTGGCGGGGCTTCTCGCGGTGCCGGCCGCGGCGCAGGAGGCGATGTCGCGCAAGCAACTCGCGGCGGCGGGGGCACAGCAGATCGTCGCCGATGCCGCCAAGCTGGTCGACACGACCTCGTACGTCATCGTCCTGGTGGAAGGAAACGGCCTCGCGAAGGGCGACGTGTTCCCGATGTACTATCGCGATGCCCGCACGCGCATTCTCAAGGCGCGGAATGGCAGGCGCTCGGAAAGCAACTGGTGGATCGAGGGGCCGCGGCTTTGCGCCGAGCAACGCATCGTGCAGGCCGGGCACCTCTGCTACGACCTGTACCAGCATGCGGGCAATACCTACGCCTGCATCGCCGGCACGGAGTCGTGCCCGTATTCCTTCCGGTCGGTGCCCGGCAATCCGGAAGGGATCAAGTAGGACCGACGGGCCGAAGGCGGCCCGTGGTGGCTCAGGTCATCGCGTTGCCGGCCGTGGTCAGGACGTTGTTCACGGTGCCGCCCAGGCCGCGCATGGCGACGATCGAGGCGACGGCGATGAGCGCGGCGATCAGCGTGTACTCGATGGCGGTGGCACCGGACTCGTTCTTCGTCAGCCGGCGGAAAAGGGTCAGCATCAAGGTCTCCGATCGAAATGAACGCTCTGAAATGGGGGAGGCCCACCCGGGGTAAGGGCAGGCCTCGACCGGCACGGACGCGCCGGGGGCAGGGAAATTTGCCTGTGTTCAGGATATCGGAACGGGCCTCCCAAACAACATTCAGGGTGTATCAACAATTTCCCACCACAACCGGAAACTGCAATTTTTCAGATCGGGTGCGATTCGCTTGCCGGACGCGGCGACGCTGACTAGGGCTGGCGCATGGGCAGGATGACGAAGCCGGGCGACCGCGATCGCGCGACCTACGACGACCCGATGTTCGTCGCGAGCTACGATCGCGACCGCGCGCTGCAACCGGCGGAGCAGGCGATCGCCGACTCGCTGGGCCCGCTCGGGCAACTCGACATGGTCGACCTGGGAGTCGGCGCCGGCCGAACGGCGCGGCACTTCGCGCCGGCCATGCGCTCCTACCTCGGCATCGACTACGCGCCCGGCATGGTCGCGCATTGCCGTCGCGAACTGCCGGGCTTTCGCTTCGAGGTCGGCGACGCCTGCCGGCTCGACTTCGTCGCGGACGCATCCTGCGATTTCGTGCTGTTCAGCTACAACGGTATCGACCACGTGGGCTTCGAGGAACGCGGCCAGGTCCTCGACGAGATGGCGCGCATCCTGAGGCCGGGCGGCACGCTCGCCTTCTCGAGCCACAACGCCAATTTCCTGCCCGAGATCGTCGCACGCTTTTGCTGGCGATTGCCGCTGCAGGATGGGCCCCGCGCCGTGGCGCGGGCGCTGCGCGATTCCCTGCTGTTCCGGTATCACAACCCGACGCTGCTGCGGCGCATGCCGGTCGCGCAGGCGGTGGTGAACGACGGCCTGCACAACTTCCGCTCGTCGGGCATCTGCTACATCCGGCCCGACCTCCAGGTCCGCGAGCTGCGGGCGAGGGGCCTGCAGGACGTTCGCTGCCTGCGGCACGACCAGGCAACCTTCATCGACGGCGCCGACCCGGTCGTGGCCGCCCTGCCCAACCCGTGGATCTATTACGTCTGTCGGACGGCGCCGGCCGGCTAGGCGAGGCCTTTGGTCAGAAGACGGCGGCCAGCGCGGCGGTGACGGCGCCCAGGCCGCCTTCCGGCGCCGCGCGCGCCTCCTTCACCGCGAGGATGGCGCCGATGGCGGCCAACCACGCGAGCAACGTACCCTCGATCGAAAGCGCGTCGTCCATCTGGTTCGCCAGGCGCCGCAAGATGGCCAGCATGAAGGTCCCCGGTTGCATTTCCGGCAGGGCCGGGACGCGGCCAATCGCGAGGCCGCGTCCCGCCGGCGGTGTCAGGTCCCCGGCGCGGTGCCGCCCGGCAGGGTGTTGGTGAGCGTATTGCCGATGGAGTTGAACGTGTTGCCGATGGTGTTCCCGAAGGTGCGCATGGCGGCGATCGAGGCCACGGCGATGAGTGACGCGATCAGCGTGTACTCGATGGCGGTAACGCCTTGGTCGTTCGTCGCCAGGCGACGGAAAAGATTGAGCATGAAGGTCTCCACTCGAAGGGGCCCGACAGGGTTCTGGCGGGCGGGACGAAGCCCGTCCCGACCATACGGATCGACTCGCGAGGGACAACCAATGGTGTGTAACAACTAAATTATGCACAACCTAAAGGATATGCTTAGAATCAGCACATTCGACGCATCGATTGACCGGTTGCGGACGGTATGATGAACAGCAGCAAGGTAAGCGAGGAGTAGCGATGACGACGCCATACGGGCAGGACATCTATGCCGAGCCGGATCTCGATGCCGACACGCTGGCCAACCTCGGCCCGCTGCGCGCGCTGGCCGGCACGTGGGAAGGCGAGGGCATCGACATCCACCCGACCGCCGACGGTCCCGAGCAGGAGGCCTACACCGAGCGGCTGGAGCTCGAGCCGATCGATCCGCAGACCAACGGGCCGCAGTACTTCTACGGCCTGCGCTACCACCAGTTCGTGCTGCGCCCGGGCAAGCCCGAGACCTTCCATGACCAGATCGGCTACTGGCTGTGGGAACCGGCGACCGGCGCGATCCTGCAGTCGCTGACCATCCCGCGCGGCCAGGCGGCGCTGGCGATCGGCAAGACGACCGCGACGGCGACCCGGTTCGAGCTGATGGCCAAGCGCGGCGCGACCGACAGCGGCATCGTCTCCAACCCGTTCCTCGAGGCCAAGTTCCAGACGGTGTCCTACCGGATCCAGATCGACGTGCACGGTCCGGACAGCTGGTCGTACGACCAGACGACGGTGCTGCTGCTGCACGGCCGCGACACCTTCGATCACATCGACCGCTCGACCCTGCGCCGGGTCGGCCCGCCCAAGCTCAATCACCTGATGAAGAAGCGCTGAGGCCGCGCCTGGCGGCCGCTCAGTCGCCCTGCGGCGGGCGCCAGGCAGGGGGACGCTTCTCGACGAAGGCGGCGACGCCCTCGCGGCTGTGCGGCGTGCCGGCGATCATGCAGAACACGTCGACGATCTCGGCGATGCCCTTGCGATAGTCGGTATCGCAGGCGCGGTGGAAGGCGGCACGGGCCAGCCGCATCACCTCGGGCGACTTGGCCGCGAAAGTGCGCGCCATCGCCTCGGCCGCGGCCGCGACCTCGCCGTCCGGCACGACGCGGCTCAGCAGGCCGAGCGACAGGGCTTCCTGGGCACCGAAGCTGCGGCCGCTGAACAGCAGTTCGAAGGCCCGGTGGCGGCCGACGATCCGCGGCAGGTGCACGAAGTGGATGCCGGGGATCAGGCCGACGTCGATCTCGGGATAGCCGAAGGTGGCGCTCTCGCCGGCGATGATGACGTCGCACGAGATCGCCAGCGTCATGCCGGCGCCGCGTGCCGCGCCGCTCACCGCCGCGATGGTCGGCTTGCCGAGGCGGGCCTGGACATCGTTCATCTCGACGTACAGCGCGCTCAGCACCTCGTGCATGTCGGTGACGCTGCGGTCCTGCACGTGATCGAGGTCGAGCCCGGCGCAGAACCGCCGCGGGATGCCGCTGGCCAGCACGATGGCACGCACCGCCGGATCGGCGCCGGCGGCCCGCAGCGCGTCGACCAGGGTGCGGATGGTGGCGAGGTTGAGCGCGTTGACCGGCGGCCGCGCCAGCTCGATTCGGGCGATGCCGTCGGTGACGGTGGTGGATACGGCGGTCATGGTCTCACCAGCAGTGGGTCGTTACACGGAAAGGGCCTGCATGCTACGGTTGCAGCCAAGGCCATCGTACAAGGGTACCCATGGATCATCTGCACTTTCTGGCAAGGATCCTGCTGCCGATCCTCGCCCTTTCGTGGCCGGCGCTCGGACAGGACGCGTCGGTCAAGACCGAAGCCGAGGTGCGGTCGGCCGGCGGCCGCAAGCTCACGGGCGCGGAAGTCCGGGAACTCTATCTCGGCAATACCATCTACGTCGTCTACCTCAAGAACGAGAGCAATGTCGCCAAGGGTACCGTCGTCCCGATCCATCACCAGGATGCGAAGACCCGGACCGTGAAGGTGGGGGGCAGCAAGTACACCTCGCTGTGGTGGATGGACGGGGACCACTATTGCAGCGAGCAGCGCTTCACGACGCTGGCGCCGCGCTGCTACGCGCTCTGGACGGCCGGCGGTTCGTACTATTCCTGCCTGCAGCCGACCGGCGAGTGCTTTTTCATGGTCCGCGTGCTCCCGGGCAATCCCGAGAAGCTGTAGCCGGTGCTAGCGGCCCATGCCGCCGGGGGTGACCCGCGCCAGTGTCCGGCACTTCTGCACCTCTCGATTGCAGACGTAGTAGGTGCCGGCCAGCTCGTACCAGAATGCACAGTTGGTGGGTGAGCGGTCGGCTGCCGGCTGGCACCGCGCATCACCGTCGATCCACCAGATGCTTTTCGTTCCATTCTTGTCGACCGTCGAGCGTTCGTCGACGTGGGTCACCGGCGTGACGCTGCCCCGCTTGAAGCCATAGAGATCCTCGAGAAAGACGTAGTGGGCCGTGTTCCCGAGCAGCAGCTGCTTGAGTTCGGCGCCCGACACCAGCCGCCCGCCCTTCTGCAGGACCTCCGCGGTGGTGGGCGCCCGGGGCAGGGTGTCCTGCGCGAGGGCCGTCGCGGTGACGGCGAAGCCGGCGATCATGGTCCCGAGGAACGAGCGCCGCGGCACTAGGGGCCGACCAGGCTGACGGTGCAATCGTCCGGGGTCCCGGCTGAGCGGGGCAGGTTGCCGCGGGCGAAGATGCTGCGGCCGCGCAACTCGCCGGACATCGATCCGCTGGGCCCCTGCTGCTGGCTGGCCACCGAGATGTTGGCCGTATTGCCGGTCAGCGTCACGTTCACGGTCGTGCCCGTCCCGGTCAGCCGGCCAGCGCCGTTGACCATGTTGCCCTGCACCGAGTAGCGCCCCGAGGTCTTGCAATCCAGCGCGCCGAACCACAGTCCGTCGCGCGATCCAGAGGACGGCGCCACGCTGGCGGCGGGACCCGGCGTGGGCGCAGGCGCAGGCGTAGGCGCTGTCGCTGCCGGCGGCGCGGCGGTGGCCTTCGCCTTGGCCTCTTCGTCGGCCTTTCGCTTGGCTTCCTCGGCCTTCTTCTGCTCGTCTTCGAAGCGCGAGATCGCGGGCGCGGCATCGCGCAGCAGGGACTGCTGCTGGGCCGCCGTCACGAAGCCGGTCGCGGGCTGCCCCTGCTTGCGCTGCCACGCCGCCACCATTTCGCGCGAGCGCGGTCCGAACATGCCGTCGGCGCCGCGGGTGTCGAAGCCGAGCGCGGTGAGGGCGACCTGGAGGCGCTGGCGATCCGCCTGGGTCAGCCGGAGCGTCGCCTCGGCCTGCTCGGCGGCCTTGCGCTGGTCTTCCTCGGACTTGGCGGCCGCTGCCTCGGCCGTGGCCTTCGCCTCGGCGTCTGCCTTCGCCTTCGCCTCGGCATCGGCCTTGGCCTTCGCCTTCGCCTCGGCGTCGGCCTTGGCTTTCGCCTCGGCGTCGGCCTTGGCCTTCGCCTCTGCGTCGGCCTTGGCTTTCGCCTCTGCGTCGGCCTTGGCTTTCGCCTCTGCGTCGGCCTTGGCCTTCGCCTCGGCGTCGGCCTTGGCCTTCGCGTCGGCATCGGCCTTGGCCTTCGCCTCGGCTTCGGCCCGGGCTTTCTCGGCGGCATCGACCGGTGGCGTCGCTGTCGAGGTCCGGGTCGATTCGGCGGCCGACAGGGCCTGGCGCGTGCGGTTCAGCTCCTCGACCAGGCGCTGGCGCTCCTCCGACGGTTCGGTGGGCCGGAGCACGAGCCAGGCCGCGCCCGCGATGGCGAGGACCCCCAAGGCCGCGCCGACCAGCGCGAGGCGGATGCCGCGCCTCGGTGGCGCGGAAGCAGCCGGAGGCGCCGGTGCGGGGGAGGGGGAGGGGGTGACGGCCGGTTCGACCGCCGGCGGCGGTGTCCGCGCCAGCATCACCGTCGCGGGCTCCGCCGTGCCGTCGAGGATCTCGCGCCACGCCGCGATGGATTGCGGCCGGTCGGCGGAACGCACGGCGAGCCCGGCGTCGAGACCGCGGAGCAGGGCCGGGGGGAAACCCGGCAAAGCCAGAGATGCGAGCGGCCTGTACAGGTCCTCGATCATCCGGTCGATGGCCGATTGCGGCGGCCGGCCGGTGATGGCGTGGTGCAACGTGGCGGCGACGCCGTAGATGTCCGTCCACGGACCCTGCCGCGCCGACGTGAACTGCTCGACCGCTCCGTAGCCCGGGGTGAAGATCGATGTCAGGGCGACCGACTTGTCGGTCATGGCGACGCGCGACGCGCCGAAGTCGATCAGGGTCGGGCTGCCCTTGTCGTCGATCAGCACGTTGCCGGGCTTGATGTCGCGATGCAGGAAGCCGGCGGCGTGGACCAGCTCGAGGCCCTGCAGCAGGGCGTCGAGGATGCGTTGCACGGCCTGCGCGTTCATCGGCCCGTCGCGCCGCAGCTTCTCGAACAGGGTGATGCCCGGCACCAGCTGCATGACGATGTAGGCGGTCCCGTTGCCCTCGACGAAGTCGAACACCCGCACGATGCCCGGGACGTCGCCCAGGCTGGCGACGGTGCGGCCCTCGGCGACGAAGCGCTCGCGGCCCTGCAGGAAGTCATCGGCGCTCATCGTCGACCGCGGCCGCACGGTCGATCCCTCGACGCGCACGGCCAGGGACACCGGCAGGTACTCCTTGATGGCGACGTCACGGCCGAGCTGGACGTCACGCGCCCGGTACGTGATGCCGAAGCCGCCATGGCCCAGGACGGCCTGGATCTCGTAGCGACCGACGCGCGTTCCCGCGATCAGCGCGCCTTCGGTCTGGTCGATCTCGGTGGGTCGGACGGTGCCGTCCCGGACGACGGGCGCGTCTTCCTCGCTCGTCATGGTGAAGCGCAACCGGCCACGGCTGGGCTCACAGCTTTTCCGGGTTGCCGGGCACCGTGCGTGCCGCACTGGCGCACAGGCCATCGGGCTGGCGACAGGCGTAGCGCAGCGACCCGACGTCGTACAAGGCATAGCAGGCGTGCTTCGTCGGCGCCCCGGGCGCCCGTTCCTCGCCACAGGACAGGTCGCCTTCGAGCCACCACAGCGTGGTGAACGCCGAGCCGGCGCCTGGAGCCGGACGGATCACCCGCTCGCGGTCGTTCTTGTAGTAGATCGTGTACTGGATCCCCGCCGGTGCGCCGGGCACCGATGCGAGCTGCACGATGTAGCTGGTATTGCCGATCAGTTCCTGCCGGATGCGCGCCGCGGTGTAGCGGGTGTGACCCGCCGCCACGAGGTCCTTCTCCTGCTTCGGCGGCGGGACCTGCGCCAGCGCGCCGAAAGCCATGCCGAGTAGCGAGAGCGCGAGGACGACCAGCCTTCCCATCCGCATTCCCCTCCCCACCCTGAACGCCCCGACTGTGGCAGGCCATGGGAAATTGCGCAAGGAGTGCAACCGTTACCGGTGGTTGAGCGGCAAGTCTCCCTTGCCGACCCGGTCTACGCGGTTCGTCCAGCCTTCGTCGTCACGTGCAGGGCGAAGGCGTAGGCGATGGCGACCTCTTCCAGGCGGTCGAAGCGGCCGGCGGCGCCGCCGTGGCCGGCGCCCATGTTGGTGCGCAGCAGGACCGGGCCGCCGCCGGTCATGGTGGCGCGCAGCCGGGCGATCCACTTGGCGGGCTCCCAGTAGGTGACGCGCGGGTCGGTCAGGCCGGCCATGGCGAGGACCGCCGGGTAGCGCTGCGCCGCGACGTTGTCGTAGGGCGAGTAGGACCGGATGTAGCGGAAAGCCGCGGCGTCGGTGATCGGGTTGCCCCACTCGGGCCATTCCGGCGGGGTGAGCGGCAGGCTCTCGTCGAGCATGGTGTTGAGCACGTCGACGAACGGCACCTCCGACACGATGCCGGCGAACAGGTCGCCGGCCCGGTTGGCGACGGCGCCCATCAGCATGCCGCCGGCGCTGCCGCCGTGGCCGACGATGCGGCCGGCCGCGGTGTAGCGCCGCTCGATCAGCGCGCGGGCCGCGGCGGCGAAGTCGTCGAAGGTGTTGGTCTTGCGCTCGCGCTTGCCGTCGAGGTACCAGCCCCAGCCCTTGTCCGAGCCGCCGCGGATGTGGGCGATGGCGTAGACGAAGCCGCGATCGACCAGCGACAGGCGATTGGCGGCGAACGAGGCCGGCATCGCCATGCCGTACGAGCCGTAGCCGTAGAGCAGGAGCGGCGCCGTGCCGTCGAGCACGAGGTCGCGGCGATGCAGGAGCGACACCGGCACCAGCGCGCCGTCGGCCGCCGGCGCCAGGATCCGGGTCGTGACGTAGCGCGCGGGATCGTGGCCCGACGGGATCTGCTGGCGCTTGCGCAAGATGCGCTGCCGGCTCGCCATGTCGTAGTCCCAGACCTCGGCCGGCGTGGTCATCGACGAGTAGGAGAAGCGCAGGACGGTGCTGTCGAACTCGAGGCCGCGCTGGATGTCGAGGCTGTAGGCCTGCTCGTCGAAGGCGATGACGTGCTCGGTGCCGTCGGCGAGGTCGCGGACCGCGATCGAGGGCAGGGCGTTGGCGCGCTCCAGCCGGACGAGGTGGCCGGCCTGCAGCAGCATGGCGACGATGTAGACGCCGGGCCGGTGCGGCACCAGCGGCCGCCAGTGCTCGCGGCCGGGCGTGGCGAGCGGCGCCGTGGCGATGCGGAAGTCGATCGCATCGCCCTCGTTGGTCAGGATGTAGAGCGTGTCGCCACGGTCGTGAACACCGTAGCGCACGCCGGCCTGGCGGGCCGCCACGAGGCGCGGCGGCGCCTCCGGCGTCGCGCGGTCGAGCAGCCAGCGCTCCGACGTCTCGTGGTCGCCGGTAGCGATCACCAGGAAGCGGCCCGAAGCGCTTTCCTCGACGCGCACGAACCAGCCCTTGTCGGCTTCCTCGTAGACCAGCCGGTCGCTCGCCGGCGCCGTGCCGAGGCGGTGGTGCCAGACCTGCAGCGGCCGGTGGTTGTCGTCCTGGCGGACGTAGAAGAAGCCGTCCGAGGCGGCGGTCCAGACCATCGCGCCGGTGGTCTGCTCGACCGTATCGGGCAGGTCCTCCCCGGTGTCCCAGCGCCGCACGCGGATCGTGAAGTACTCCGAGCCGCGCAGGTCGGCGCTCCACGCCTCCAGCCGATGGTCGGGCGAATGGCGGGTGGCGCCGAACTGGAAGTAGCCGGTGCCCTTGGCCAGCGCGTCGCCCTCGAGCACGACCTGCAGGTCGCCACCGTCGCGCGGCGTGCGGCCGATCGCGCGATGCTGGCCGCCCGGCCGGTAGGTCCACTGGTAGGCCCACGGCCCGTCCGGCTCGGGCACGCCCGAATCGTCCTCCTTGATGCGGCCGCGCATCTCCGCGACCAGCGTCTTCTTGAGGTCCTCGAGCGGTGCCAGGAACGCCTCGGTGGTGCGGTTCTCGGCCTCGAGGTAGGCGCGGATGTCGGGATCGAGCACAGACGGGTCGCGCAGCACCTCCTGCCACCGTGGGTCCTTCAGCCAGGCGTAGTCGTCGCGCAGGACTTCGCCGTGGAAGGTCCGCTCGGTCGGCCGCCTGGCGGCGACCGGCGGGGCGGGGCGGGAGGAGGCGGGCGCGTTCATGCGTCAGGCGTAGTTGCCGCGGCTCTTGGCCTTCGCCTTCGGACGGGCCTTGGGTTGAGCCTTGGCCTTGCCCTTCTGGGCCTTCAGCAGGTCGCGCATCTCGGCGCCCTTGCCGTCCCACCAATCGGCGAGGATGCGGACGTCCCAGCCGATGCAGAAGTGCTTCACGCCCATCTTGAGGTAGCGTCCCGCCTGGCTGGGGTCGCGCAGCTCGACGCGCGGGTGCAGGCCCATGCGCAGCGCCGTCTTGATCGTCCTGGTCTCCGCCGCCAGCACGTCGGGATGGCCGTACTGGCCGGTCTTGCCGATGCTCATCGAGTAGTCGGAGGCGCCGAACTGCACCATGTCGATGCCGGGTACCGACAGGATCGCCTCGAGGTCGTCCACGCAGGACTTCTTCTCGACCATGATGGCGATCACCACCTCGTTCAGCGCGTCGACGTAGGCCGGCGTGCCGCCGTGGCGCACCGTGCCGACGTCGCGCCGCATGCCGACGCCCAGCCGGCCGCGGCCGCGGGCGCCGCGCGCCATCGTCGTCTCGGCGCGCACCGCGTCGACCGCCAACTTCGCGTCCTCGACCGAGCGGATGTCGGCGAACAGCACGCTCTGGAAGCCGGAGCCGATCGCCCGCATGGCCTGGTGGGTGTACTGGGTCTGCTCGATCTTGATCATGCCGGCCATGTTCATCAGCTCGAACGAGCGGCCGAGGTTGTCGAGGTCGTGCATGGTGAAGGGCGCGTACTCGGCCGTGAACTCGACGTAGTCGTACTGGCCCGAGTGGCCGATCAGCTCGACCAGCGTCGGCCAGGCCGACAGGATGTGCGTGCCGACGGTCGGCTGGCCGGCGTCGAGCCTGGCACGAAGAAGGTTGCGGCGCATGCGCATGGCGGTTCCCCCGATGATTTGGCCGTGCATACTGCGCGATCGGTCGGCAGAGGGAAAGCGGAGCGGAACATGACACGGCACGCGACGGTCATCGGCGGCGGCATCGTCGGGATCTGCTGCGCGCTCTACCTGCAGCGCGAGGGGTTCGCGGTGCGAGTGGTCGAGAAGGGCGAGCCGGGACGCGGCGCCACCTTCGGCAACGCCGGCAGCTTCGGCACCGCCTCGTGCGTGCCGTTCAGCCTGCCGGGCGTGCTGAAGCGCGTGCCGAAGATGCTGTTCGACCAGCAGTCGCCGCTCAAGATGCGCTGGACCCACCTGCCGAAGGCCCTGCCCTGGTTCGTGCGCTTCGTCGCGGCGGCGCGGCCGGAGCGGGTCGAGGCGATCGCGGCGGCGCGCAACGCGCTCTTGGTCCATACCCATTCGGCCTACGCGCCGCTGATCGAGGGCGCCGGCGCGCAGGACTGGGTGCGGCCGGACGGGCTGCTGCTGACCTTCGAGAGCGAGGCGGCGTTCGCCGCCGCGTCCTATGCCCTCGAGCTGCGGCGGCGCAACGGCGTGCACATGGACATCCTCGACGGCAACGAGGCGCGGCAGATGGAGCCGGCGCTGTCGCCCAACGTGGTGCGCGCGGTGTCGCTGCCCGACGTGGCGCGCGCCTACGATCCGTGGCGGCTGTGCGACGCGCTGGCCCGCGACTTCGTCCGCCGCGGCGGCGAGATCGTGCGCGCCGAGAAGGATCTGGAGTTCGAGCGCGACAGCGCAACCGACGACACCCGGGTCAAGACAGCCGTATCGTGGCTCGAAGAAGCAAAGCTGCTGACCCGCGAAGAAAATCGCGTACAGGTCTTTCCCTCTTCACTGCGTGTCCAGAGGCTCGAGGAAGCTGAGACAATTCTCGCCGCAGCCGACATCACCGGCACACGGCGACAGCAGCTTCTGGATATCGTCCGTCACCTGATGAACGCACCACCGGACCAGGGTATCTCAACCGACGAGTTGACCGGCGTCAGCGGCTTGACCGGCGGCGGTCTGAACAAGGCACTGTCTGATCTCGAAGCCCTCGGCATCGCGCGCAATGATGTTGTTGTGACTGTCTTCATTCACGTCGGTGTTGAAGGACAGTCATCGCAGCGCCTGGGTCAAGCATCCCGGCTTGAGGAGGCTCTGATCGCACTGATGCGCGAGGCGGCCCCCGATATCGAAGGGGATGAGGCGTCACCATTGCATCTCGCCGAAACCTGTCAGGCGCTGCGTGACCGTGACCATGCATCCGCACGCCCGGACATCGTCGAGAAGCTCCTGCGCGGGATTGCGGGAGACGGGCGTGATCAGGATGGCGGGCGCGGCAACATCCGGCTGCGCAAAGCCTCGCGCAACACCCTCATGGTCGCCTTGCAACGCTCGTGGCCGGTGCTGGAGCAGACTGCAGCGATCCGCCGGCAAGCCGCGGAACTCCTGCTCGCCCACTTGGTCGGCAAACTGAGCAAAGGGACGCGCGGCAAGGATCTCCAGGTCGAAACCACAATGGGCGATCTGCTCGCCTCGCTCAGTGGGGACGCCTTCCTTCGTGGCGCCGTGCAGGACATGAACAAGCTCATGGAGCGTGCCCTCTTGTGGCTGCACGAGCAAGAGGTGGTGACGCTCGGCAAGGGGCTGACCGTATTCCGACCCGCGATGACCGTGCATCTGCGCCCCGGCAGCGGTGGCTTTACCCAAAAGGACTTCACACCGCTCGATGAGCACTATGGCGAGCAAACGATCCAGACCCATGTGATGGCCGCCTATGCCGAGAAAGGGCTGGAGGCGATGGATCAGGCCCAGCGCCTGTCTGAGGATTACTTCGTGCTGGACCGCGACGCCTTCCTGCGTCGATGGCTGCCGGGACGCGGCACGGAAATCCGGAGGCAGACCACCGGCACCTCATGGCGGACGATTGTCGATGCGCTGGACAACCTGGTGCAAGCCGAGATTGTCCGTGATGATCGCGAACAGACCAACGTGCTGGTGCTGGCCGGGCCGGGGTCGGGCAAGACACGCGTGTTGGTGCATCGCATCGCTTACCTCGTCCGAGTGAAACGCGAAGACCCGCGCGGCATTCTGGTGCTGACCTACAACCGCCATGCCGCCGCCGAGATCCGCGAACGCCTGCGCCGCCTGATCGGGGATGATGCGGCCGGGGTGACGGTCTCCACCTGCCACGCGCTGGCGATGCGGCTGATGGGGGCGAGCTTTGCAGGCGATCACGAAGGCCCCCGCGACTTTGACGGGATCGTCATGCAAGCCGTGGCCTTGCTGCGCGGGGATGGTCTGACCAAGGTAGAGGCCGAGGCGCTACGCGAGACGCTGATCCAGGGCTATCGCTGGCTCTTGGTGGACGAGTATCAGGACATCGGCCCCGAGGAATACGCCCTGATCGGCGCCGTGGCGGGGCGGTCGCTTGAGGACGACCTGCGCATCAGCCTCTTTGCCGTGGGCGATGATGACCAGAATATCTACGCCTTCGCTGGGGCCAGTATCGATTTCATCCGAAGGTTCGAAGCCGATTACTCCGCCAAGCCTGTCTGGCTGACCGAGAACTATCGCTCGACCGCCCATATCATTGCGGCGGCCAATGCCGTGATCGCTCCCGCTGCTCAGCGCATGAAGGCGGGTCACGATATCACGGTGAACCGCGCCCGCGCCAAGGTGATGTCGGGCGGCGCTTG
>JAIUOX010000065.1 GCA_020160955.1 Pseudomonadota bacterium | reverse complement strand
GGCCCATCTCCTGGAGCAGGGTGAGCGTCGGGTAGACGACGCCGGCGCTGGGCGCATAGGCGCCGCCGCTCATCTCCTCGATCGCCTTGATCAGGTCGTAGCCGTGGCGCGGCTTGTCGGCGAGCAGCTTGAGCAGGACGAGGCGGAGCTCGTTGGCGTCGAACATGCGCCGGCGCCGGCCGCCGGGCCGACCGCCCGGGCCGTCCCAGTCGCCGCCGCCGCCGCGATGGCGGAAGGCGCGCAGCCCCTCGGCCCGGTCGGAACCGTGCCCGTGGAGGAACGCGGGCGCATGCCGCCCGTGGCGATGCCCCATCGGATGCCGGTGGTGTCTCATGTGATCTTCTTTCGTGTGGTTAATCATATCTAAGATATATCTTGAGAGATTTTGGAAAACAAGCCCCTTGGCGAATTTTTTCAGGATGCTCAAATGAGGTGCCGATTCACGAGGTATGAGATGTCTCTCCGCCGTTACGCTTTCCTGCGTCTTGCCGGCCTGGCGCCGCTGTGGGCCTCCCTGCCCGCCCGCGCCCAGGCGGCGTGGCCGGCGCGGCCGGTCCGCATCGTCGTCGGCTACGCGCCGGGCGGCGTGAACGACCTCCTGGCGCGGCTGGTCGGCCCGTTCCTCGCCGAGCGGCTGGGCCAGGCCTTCCCGGTCGAGAACCGGCCGGGCGCGGCCAGCAACATCGCCACCGAGGCGGTCGCCCGGGCGGCCCCCGACGGCTACACGCTGCTGCTGGTCGGCTCGGCGAACGCGATCAACGCCACCCTCTACGACAAGCTGTCCTTCGACTTCGCCAAGGACATCGTGCCGGTCGCGTCGCTGTGCAGCGTGCCGATCGCCCTGCTGGTCAACCCGTCGGTCCCGGCCAAGTCGCTGGCCGAGCTGATCGCCTACGCCAAGGCCAACCCGGGCAAGCTCAGCATGGCATCGCCGGGCAACGGCAGCCCGCAGCACCTCGCAGGCGAGCTGTTCAAGATGATGGCCGGCGTCGACATGGTGCACATCCCCTACCGCGGCGGCGGGCCGGCGATGACCGACCTGCTGTCAGGCCAGGTCCAGGTCTCGTTCGGCAGCGTCGCCTCGTCGATGCAGTACATCCGCAGCGGCCAGCTGCGGGCGCTGGGCGTGACGACGGCGCAGCGGCTCGACGTGCTGCCCGACGTGCCGGCGATCGCCGAGCTGCTGCCGGGCTACTTCGCGGTCGGCTGGTACGGGCTGGGGGCGCCAGCCGGCACGCCGGCCGAGATCGTGAACCGCCTGAACGCGGCAGCCAACGCCGCGATCGCCGATCCCAAGATTGCCGCGCGCCTCGCCGAGCTGGGCGCGACGCCGCTGCCAGGGACACCGGCGGACTTCGGCAAGCTGATGGCCGAGGAGACCGAGCGCTGGGCCAAGGTGGTGAAGTTCTCGGGCGCCAAGCCCGACTGAGGACGCCTCAGCGCGGCGGCAGCGAGAAGCCGTTGCTGCGCAGCTTGCGCTCGAGCGCCGCGATTCCCTTGGCGAAGTTGCCGCGGCGACAATCCTCGATGGCGCCCAGCGTGACGTGGTCCGCCGCCATGCGTCCCTCGGCGCCGGCGCTGCCGGTGTAGCGCAGCGCCAGCTGGCCGAGCTTCTGGCAGTAGGCCGCGTCGTCGTCGGCCGCGGCGGCGGGCAGCGCCAGCACCGACGCCGTCACCAGCGCGAGCAGGGCCGCTCCGCCGAGGTTTCGCACGCTCATCGTCCTGTTCCCCTTGCCCGTCCCGGCACCAGCCGGACCTTGCGCGGCGCGGCCAACCATATGGCAATGGCCGACACCACGCTGCAGCCGATCGCCAGCACGAAGGCCAGCCGGTAGCTGCCCGTCGCGTCGTGGACCAGGCCGGTGACCCACGGGCCGGTCGCGCCGCCGGCGATCGACGGCACGGTCAGGGTACCGAAGATCGCGCCGAACGAGCGGCCCTCGAAGATCTCCATGACGATCGGTCCCATCACCGAGGTCAGCGCGTAGCCCAGCGAGCCCTGGCTGATCACCATCAGCCACAGGAGCGGCGTCGACGGCCCGGCCTCGAGCGCGATCAGGGCGGCGTAGCAGATCGCGAAGCCGGCGCAGCCCGCGGTCCAGATCCATTCGCGGCCGATGCGGTCGGACAGCGCGCCCAGCCCGATCTGGCCGGGGATCGCCACCGCGCTGACGATGCCCAGCCCCCATGCCGCGACCATGGGCGGGAAGCCGACCTCGATCAGGTACTTGGTCTGGTGGACCTGCACGGAATACCAGGCGACCAGCGCGCCGAAGAAGCCCAGCGACAGCCACCAGAAGCGCGCGGTGCGCAGCGCCCGGGCGAGCGTCCAGTCGACCGCTACCCAGGCCGCGTCGACGACGGTCGCCGACGGTCGCGCCGCCGCACCGGCGGCGGCGGGCGCCGCGCCGTCGGGCAGCAGGCCGAGGTCGCGCGGCGCGCCCCGCACCAGGAGGTTGATCGGCCCCAGCACCACCAGGACCAGCACGCCCATGACCCGGCAGGCGGCGCGCCAGCCCTCGCCCTCGATGATCGCCTGCAGCCACGGCAACAGCACGATGGCGCCGACCCCGACGCCGGAGAAGGCAAGACTGATCGCCAGCCCGCGGCGACGCACGAACCAGTTGGGCAGGAACTGCGAATGGGCGGTGAAGCTCATCAGGTTGGCGCCGGCCCCGACCAGCACGCCGAGCGTCAGGTAGAACTGCCAGGCCGCGGCGATCGCCGGTGCGAACAAGAGGCCGGCGGCGACCAGCACGACGCCGGTCTCGATGACGAGGCGCGGACCGCGCCGGTCCATGACGCGGCCGACGATCGGGCTCATCACCGCCGAGACGAGGAAGCCGAAGGAGAAGGCACCGGCCACCAGGCCGCGGTCCCAGCCGAACTCGGCGATCAGCGGCGGCACCAGCAGGGAGAAGGCGGTGCGCGACGTCACCGCGACCGCCATGGTGACGAAGGCGACCGCGACGATCAGCCAGCCGTAGTAGAACGACAGCCGCCGGGCCCAGCGGGCGAAGGGCGCGGTCATGGCGCCGGCGGCGGCTACTTCTTGCGCTGCTTCGCGCGCTCGATCGCCTCGGCGATCAGCCGGTGTGCCTCGTGGACGTCGCCCCAGCCCGACAGCTTCACCCACTTGCCCGGCTCGAGGTCCTTGTAGTGGACGAAGAAGTGCTCGATCTGGTGGCGCGTGATCTCGGGCAGGTCGGTGTGGGTCTTCACGTTGACGTAGCGCTGGGTGATGCGCGAGGACGGCACGGCGATGATCTTCTCGTCGCCACCGCCGTCGTCCTCCATCTTCAACACGCCGATCGGCCGCACGTTCATCACCGCGCCGGGAATGATCGGGCGGGTGTTGGCGACCAGCACGTCGATCGGGTCGCCGTCGTCCGACAGGGTGTGCGGGACGAAGCCGTAGTTCCCGGGATAGCGCATCGGCGTGTAGAGGAAGCGATCGACGACCAGCGCGCCGGCCGCCTTGTCCATCTCGTACTTCACCGGTTCGCCGCCGATCGGCACCTCGATCACGGTGTTCACGTCTTCGGGCGGGTTGTGGCCGATGGCCAGGCGATCGAGGTTCATGGCCCCATCCTAGTCCATCCCGGCCCCGGCCGGAATTGGACGAAGTGGCCCAAAAAGAAACCGGCGGCCCTCGCGGGCCGCCGGCTGTCGGTTCGGGACGACGGGACGATCAGTCCGCGTGGTAGATGTCGCGGTCCTTGGTCTCCGGCACGAACAGCAGGCCGATGACGAAGGTCATGCCGGCAACCACGATCGGGTACCAGAGGCCCGAGTAGATGTTGCCGGTCGCCGCCACGATGGCGAAGGCGGTCGGCGGCAGGAAGCCACCGAACCAGCCGTTGCCGATGTGGTACGGCAGCGACATGCCGGAGTAGCGGATGCGGGTCGGGAACAGTTCGACCAGCATGGCCGCGATCGGGCCGTAGACCATGGTCACGTAGATGACCAGGACAGTCAGGATCGCCACCACGACGAGCGTGTTGACGGCCTTCGGATCGGCCGCGGCCGGGTAGCCGGCGGCGCGGATGGCGGCGGTCGCCTGGTCGTTGAAGGCCTTCTCCAGCGCGGCGCCCTGGGCGCCGGCCTTGGCCTTGTCGAACGAGGTGATCACCTTGTCGCCGATCTTGATCTGCGCCGGCGTGCCCGCCGGGGCGGCCACGTTGGAGTAGTTCACCGCGTTGCGCGCGAGGAACGACTTGGCGATGTCGCACGAGGTGGTGAAGCTCGAGGTGCCGGTCGGGTTGAACTGGAACGAGCACTCGTTCGGGTCCGCGACGACCGTCACCGGCGCCGACGCCAGGGCCTTCTCGAGCTGCGGGTTGACCGCCCCCGTCAGCGCCTGGAACAGCGGGAAGTAGGTCACCACGGCCAGCAGGCAGCCGGCCAGGATGATCGGCTTGCGGCCGATCTTGTCGGACAGCCAGCCGAAGAAGATGAAGAACGGCGTGCCGATGGCCAGCGCCACGGCGATCACGATGTTCGAGGTCGTGCCGTCGAGCTTCAGCGTCTGGGTCAGGAAGAACAGCGCGTAGAACTGGCCGGTGTACCAGACCACCGCCTGGCCGGCGGTGCCGCCGAGCAGGGCGAAGATCGCGATCTTCAGGTTCTTCCACTGGCCGAAGGCCTCGCGCAGCGGCGTCTTGGAGCCCTTGCCCTCGGCCTTGATGCGCGCGAAGGCCGGCGACTCCTCGAGCTGCAGACGGATCCAGATGGACACGCCGAGCAGCAGGATCGACAGCAGGAACGGGATGCGCCAGCCCCAGGCCGCGAAGTCGGCCGGCGTCATCGACAGGCGCAGGACGAGGATCACGATCAGCGACAGGAACAGGCCGACCGTGGCGGTCGTCTGGATCCACGAGGTGTAGAAGCCGCGGCGATGGTGCGGCGCGTGCTCGGCGACGTAGGTCGCCGCACCGCCGTACTCGCCGCCCAGCGCCAGGCCCTGGACGAGGCGGCAGGCGATGAAGAGGACGGGCGCGGCGATGCCGATCGTGGCGTAGCTCGGCAGCAGGCCGACCACGAAGGTCGCGACACCCATCAGGGTCATCGTGACGAGGAAGGTGTACTTGCGGCCGATCAGGTCGCCCAGGCTGCCGAAGAACAGCGCGCCGAACGGGCGGACCGCGAAGCCGGCGGCGAAGCCCAGCAGGGTGAAGATGAAGGCGGCGGTCGGATTGACGCCGGAGAAGAAGGTGGCGCTGATGTTCGCGGCGAGCGAACCGGCCAGGTAGAAGTCGTACCACTCGAAGACGGTACCGGCCGACGACGCGATGATGACCTTGCGCTCTTCCTTGGTCATCGGGCGTGACGGCGAAGCGGCGGCGGATGCCACGGCCATGTGCGATTACTCCCCTTGGTTAAAAGATGCAGTTGGTGCATCTAGTTGATACCGGTTTAGGCTGTGCTTCAGCCGAGGCGCAATTCGACCAAGGTCCAACCGGCAGGGACGGAATTGTGCGGCGCAGCGAAACTCGCTGCATCGCAGCAACGGAGACCGGGAGAAGATGTCGGGCGACACCGGCTTGAACTTCCTGATTGCCGACGATCACCCGATGGTGCGCGACGCGTTGGCCTCGGCGCTGGCCCAGGCCTTCCCGGGCGCCGCGATCGCAACGGCCCAGGCGTTGGCCGAGGTCGAGGCCGCGCTGGAGGCCAATCCCGAGACCGACGCCGTGCTGCTCGACCTCGACATGCCCGGCATGGACGGGCTGACCGGGCTCGGCCTGCTGCGCGCCAACCATCCCATCGTGCCGATCATCGTGGTCTCGGCCGCCCGCGACCCCGGGGTCGCCCGGCGCACCCACGACCTCGGCGCCTCGGCCTACATCGACAAGTCGTCCTCGCTGGAGGAGATCGCCCGCACCGTCCGGGCGGTGCTCGACGGCGAGGTCCTCGTCCCGCCGGAAGCGGCAGCCGGCGACAGCTTCGCCCAGCGCGCCAACCAGCTGACGCCGCAGCAATGGCGCGTGCTGTCGCTGATGGTCCAGGGCGACCAGAACAAGGTGATCGCCCACAAGCTGGGAGTCGGCGAGGCGACGGTGAAGGCGCATGTCACCGTGATCCTGCGCAAGCTCGGGGTGCGCTCGCGCACCCAGGCGGTCATCGAAGCGCGCGGGCTGGCGCTTCCGCCGGGCTGACCCGGGACCTGAGCCGCAACAGGGCGCGCAGCGCCGCCGGCTTGACCGGCTTGTGCAGCAGTTCGACCTGGCGCGCCCGGGCGCGCAGCCGCAACGTCGGTTCGCGGTCGGCGGTGACCAGGGCCGCCGGCACGACCTGCCCCCAGGCGGCGCGCAGCGCGCCCACGACTTCCAGCCCGTCCGGCCCCGGCTCCGGCCCGTCCTCGAGATGGAGGTCGGCCAGCACGAGGTCGGGCAACCGGCCGGCGGCGCGCACCCGCTCCAGCGCCTCGGCGCCGCTGGCCGCGGTGATCACCCGGCAGCCCCAGCCGCCCAGCAGCGTCGCCATGGCCTCGCGGACCCGCGCCTCGTTGTCGAGGCACAGCACCAGGCTCTCGGCCTCGATCGACGGCACCGGCTGCGGCGCCGGCGCGGCCACCGGGGCGGCGACCACCGCGGCGACGCGCGGCACGGTGATGGAGAAGGTCGAGCCGCGGCCCGGCGCCGACGCCAGTCCGACCGGCAGGTCGAGCATGCGCGCGATGCGGTCGACGATGGCGAGGCCCAGCCCCAGCCCCCGCTCCTCGCGCCCGCCCTCGTCCTCGGCGTTGAGCCGCACGAACTCGTCGAAGATCAGCGCCTGCTTGTCGGGCGCGATGCCCGGGCCGTTGTCGCGGATCTCGATGCGCAGCCCGTCACCGGCGCGGCGGCAGCCCAGCAGCACGCGCGGCCGCCGCCCGTCGGCGCGGCCGTAACGCAGCGCGTTGGACAGGAAGTTCTGCAGGATGCGGCGCAGGAAGGCCGGGTCGGTATCGACGAAGGCGCGGGTCGGCATCACCGCCAGCTCGACGCCGCGCCGCGCCGCCACGGGCGCGAAGGCCGTGGCCAGCGAGTCGAACAGCGGCTGCAGGGCGAACGGCCGCTTCTCGGGCTTGAAGGCGCCAGCATCGAGCTTGGAGATGTCGAGCAGCGCGTCGAGCAGCGATTCGACGGCGCCGAGGCTGGTGTCGATCTTGCCGCCGAGATCGTTGCCGGGATCGCGGTCGATCAACGCCGCCGTGAACAGCCGCGCCGCGTGCAGCGGCTGCAGCAGGTCGTGGCTGGCGGCGGCGATGAAGCGGGTCTTGCCGAGGTTGGCCGCCTCGGCCTCGGCACGGCTGGCCTCGAGCTCGGCGGTGCGTTCGACGACGCGCTGCTCGAGCGTCTCGGCGGCCTGGCGCAGCTGGCGGTCGGAGTCGCGCAACGCCTCGGCGGTATGCACGCGCGCCGTGACGTCGTTGCAGGTCGCCACGAAGCCGCCATCGGGCAAGGGATCGAGCCGCAGCTCGATCACCCGGCCCTCGCGCGTGGCAATCTCGTGCGTCTGCGGCGCCTGCGGCCGGCGCAGCAGGGCGGCGACGTGCGACGAGGCGCCGAACTCCTCGGGCGAGGCGCCGACCGCGACCCGCTCGTCGTCGAGCGACAGCAGGCTGGTGAAGCGGTCGTTGAAGATCTCGAGGCGGCGGCCGTAGTCGAAGGCGGCGATGCCCATGCCGACGTGGTCGAGCGTGTTGCGCAGGATCTCGTAGTTGTAGCGGATCGCCGCCGAGGCCTCGTCGATCAGCGCCCGCGCGCTGCGCGGCATCAGCCGGCCGCGCCGGCCGAAGGCGGCGACGATGACGCGCGCCGAGGCGGCGCCCAGGGTGCCCGACAGCACGCGCTCGGCCCGGCCGAGCGCCTCCTGGATCGACAGGCCCTCGCCCGGCAGGGCGCGCTGCGCCCGCTCGGCGCCGACGAAGCGGCTGAGCAGTTCGCGCAGGTCGGCGATGCGCGCGGCATCGGCCGGGGCGGGACGCTGCGGCACCGCCGGCTCGGCGCCCAGCACGAAGGCATCGGCCTGCTCGGCGTCGGCGCCGCGGGCGCGCACCGCCAGCGACACGCCGACCAGCAGCAGCGTGTTGACCAGGATGCCGGCCAGGAAGCCCTGCCCGACCGGGTCGAGACTGGCCAGCGCGCCCGGGAGGTAGGGCTTGAGCGGCGCCAGCTGGCCACCGCCCAGCTCCTGGCCGAGGGTCGGCAGCAGCAGCGCGTCGAGCCAGATCACGAAGCCGCCGGCGAGGCCGGCGATCACGCCGTAGCGGTGGGCGCGCCGCCAGTACAGGCCGAGCACCAGGCCGGGCGCGAAGTTGGCGACGGCGCAGAAGCTGATCAGGCCGATCGAGGCGAGCGGCAGGTAGCCCGAGATGATGCGTTCGTAGGCGTAGCCGGCGCCCAGGATCAGCACCACGGCGGCGCGGCGCACGAACACCACCAGCCGGCCCATGTCGCGCGCCTGCCCCGCCTGGCGGTGCAGCAGGTAGGGCAGCACCAGCTCGTTGCCGATCATGCCCGACAGCGCCATGCAGGCGACGATCACCATCGAGGTCGCCGCCGACAGGCCGCCGATGAACACGAAGGCCGACAGCCAGCTCTCGCCGTTGGCCAGCGGCAGCTGCAGCACGTAGAGGTCGGGGCTGGTCTGGCTGCCGAGCAGCAGCAGGCCGGCGGCGGCGATCGGCACCACGAACAGGTTGATCAGCACGAGGTAGGCCGGGAATAGCCAGCGCGCGGTGCGCAGGCTGGCCGGGTGGTCGTGCTCGACGACGGCGACGTGGAACTGGCGCGGCAGGCAGAGGAAGGCCATACCCGACAGCAGGGTCATCACCACCCAGGTGAGCGGCGAGCCCTCGCGCGTCACGCGGTCGGCGATCGCCGGCACCGAGGCGATGCGCGACAGGAGGTCGGACGGCCCGTCGAACAGGGCGAACAGCACGAACGGCCCGACCGTCAGCAGGGCCAGCAGCTTGACCACCGACTCGAAGGCGATCGCCAGCATCATGCCGCGGTGCTGCTCCGAGGCATGGACGTGGCGAACGCCGAACAGGATGGTGAACAGGGCCATCAGGGCGGCGACGATCAGCGAGGTGTCGGTGTGCACCACGCCCGGCACGCTGCCCGGCAGCGGCGTCGGCGCGGCGATGGTGCCGAAGGTCGAGGACACCGCCTGCAACTGCAGGGCGATGTAGGGCAGCACGCCCACCGTGGCGAACAGCGTGGCGGTGACGCCGACGGCGCGGCTCTTGCCGTAGCGCGAGGCCAGGAAGTCGGCGATCGAGGTGACGTTGTGCTGCTTGGCCAGCCGCACCATCTTGGCGAGCATCGGGTAGCCCAGCACCACCACCAGCACCGGGCCGGTGTAGACCAGGATGAAGTCGATGCCCGAGGTCGCCGCCCGGCCGACCGCGCCGTAGAAGGTCCACGAGGTGCAGTAGATGGCCAGCGACAGGCCGTAGACGGCCGGGGCCAGCGAGCTGGCCGACCAGCGGGCGGCATGCCGGTCGCCCCACCAGGCGACCGCGAACAGCATCGCCAGGTAGGCCACGGACAGGCCCAGGACGGTCGGTTCCGCCAGCATTCTTCGCGCGTTTCTCCCGCCGACATTGAACCCGAGCGGCGGGGCCGCTACAAGCGCGCCAACCCCTTTTCACCCCGTCCGGGAGCCTCCCGGACCCGACCGGAGCCGCCGATGGCCGCGTACCAGTACATCTACGTCATGAAGGGTCTGAACAAGACCTACCCGGGCGGCAAGCAGGTCCTGAAGGACATCTGGCTGTCGTTCCTGCCGGGCGCCAAGATCGGCGTGCTCGGCCTCAACGGCACCGGCAAGTCGACCCTGCTGCGCATCATGGCCGGCCAGGACGACAGCTTCACCGGCGAGGCCTGGGCGGCGGAGGGGGTCAAGGTCGGCTTCCTCGAGCAGGAGCCCAAGCTCAACGCCGAGAAGGACGTGCTGGGCAACGTCATGGAGGGCGCCGGCGAGATGGCGACCATGCTGGCCCGCTTCGAGGAGGTGTCGAACGCCTTCTCCGATCCCGACGCCGACATGGACAAGCTGATCGCCGAGCAGGCCGAGCTGCAGGAGAAGATCGACGCCGGCAACGGCTGGGACCTCCAGCGCACGGTCGAGATCGCGATGGACGCGCTGCGCCTGCCGCCGCCGGATGCCAACGTCGAGAAGCTGTCGGGCGGCGAGCGCCGCCGCGTCGCGCTGTGCCGCCTGCTGCTCAGCAAGCCCGACATGCTGCTGCTCGACGAGCCGACCAACCATCTCGATGCCGAGTCGGTGGCGTGGCTGGAGCGCCACCTCGCCGAGTTCCCGGGCACCGTCGTGGCCGTGACCCACGACCGCTACTTCCTCGACAACGTCGCCGGCTGGATCCTCGAGCTCGACCGCGGCCAGGGCATTCCCTGGGAGGGCAACTACACCTCCTGGCTGAAGCAGAAGGAAGGCCGCCTCGCGCAGGAGGAGAAGGCCGCCGACGCCCGGCGCCGCACCCTGCAGCGCGAGCTGGAGTGGATGGGCCAGAGCCCGTCGGCGCGGCGCAGCAAGAGCAAGGCGCGTATCGCGGCCTACAACCAGATGGTCGAGGAGGAGCAGAACGCGACGCTCGACACGGCGCAGATCGTCATCCCGGCCGGGCCGCGGCTGGGCGACCACGTGATCCGCGCCGAGGGCATCACCAAGGGCTTCGCCGACCGCCTGCTGATCGACAACCTGTCGTTCAACCTGCCGCCCGGCGGCATCGTCGGCGTGATCGGCCCGAACGGCGCCGGCAAGACCACGCTGTTCAAGATGATCACCGGCCAGGAGACGCCCGACACCGGCAGCTTCTCGGTCGGCCCCACGGTCAAGCTGGGCTACGTCGACCAGAGCCGCGAGACGCTCGATCCCAACAAGACGGTGTGGGAAGAGCTCTCGGGCGGTCTCGACATCATCAAGCTGGGCAACAAGGAAGTGTCGAGCCGCGCCTACTGCAGCTCGTTCAACTTCCGCGGCCCCGACCAGCAGAAGAAGGTCGGCCAGCTGTCGGGCGGCGAACGCAACCGCGTCAACCTCGCCAAGATGCTGAAGAGCGGCGCCAACGTCCTGCTGCTCGACGAGCCGACCAACGACCTCGACGTCGACACGCTGCGCGCGCTGGAAGAGGCGCTGAACGAATTCGCCGGCTGCGCCGTCATCATCTCCCACGATCGCTGGTTCCTCGACCGCATCGCCACCCACATGCTGGCCTTCGAGGGCGACAGCCACGTCGAGTGGTTCGAGGGCAACTACCAGGACTACGAGGCCGACCGGCATCGCCGGCTGGGCTCGGACGCCGACCAGCCGCACCGCATCAAGTACAAACCGCTGGTCCGCGGCTGAGCGGCGGCGATGGCGGAGCGGCCGGCCTGGTGGCGATGGGTACCCGAGGACATCCTCGGCATCCGCTTCGCCGTCAACGTCGCGATCTCGACCGTCATCGTCTGGTACACGCTGCGCTACTTCACCGACGCCAACCCGATCTGGGCGATCGCCTCGATGGTCGCTTCGTCGGAACCGCAGGTGAAGGAGGCGAAGCGCATGTTCCGCGCCCGCCTGATCAACGTCTGCGTCGGCGCCGCGGTCGGCCTGCTGTTCCTCGCGGTCGGCGGCCCGTCCGAGTGGATGCTGCCGATCGCGCTGGCCGTCACGGTGCTGCTGTCGTCCTACGTGATCCACATCCAGACGATGTGGCGGCAGGCGCCGATCAACGCCGCGCTGGTGATCGCCACCGGCGTGGAAACGCATTCCAAGCTGGGCGGCATCGAGTCCGGGCTGCACAAGGTCGGCGAGGTCCTGTTCGGGTGCCTGGTCGGCCTGTGCGTGAGCTACGCGATGGCCCGGATCTGGCCGATCAAGCAGCCAGAAGACCACAGTGGACCCTGAGAGAACCGGCATGCTGAACGACGACCAACGCAAGGCGATCGAGGACGAGGAGGCGCTGCGCCACGAGGTCCGCCGCAAGCTCGATGCCGCGTCGCCGCCGCCCGCTGCCGCACCCGCCGCCGTAGCGGCCCCGAAGCCGACCTTCGGCAAGCGGCTGTTCGACTTCTTCAACAGCGCGCTCGGCCTGTGGCTGCTGTCGTCGGTGGTGCTGACCGGCGGCGCGGCGTGGCTGCAGCGGATCCAGCACGATCACGAGATGGCGCAGAAGGATCGCCAGACGATCGTCCAGCACCGCTTCGAGATCACCAACCGTCTCGACGAGATGCAGTACGCGCTGCGCCGCGCCCAGACCGTCGGCCAGGCCAAGGCCGCGCTCGACGGCATGTACAAGAGCCGGGCCCCGCTCGCCCCCGACCTGCAGAACCGCAGCCTCGCCTCGATGTTCCTGACGCTGACGCAGATGCTCGAGGGCACCGAGCAGCAGCGCTCGGAGCGCGCGCTCGCCTTCGTGCGCTACCTCGAGGAGGCCGAGTTCGCGCTACACGAACATCCCGACGATTCGGCGCCGCTCGACCGGAAGCAGAAGGAACACCTTCACAAGCTGATCGCCTCGATCAAGGCGCTGCACCTGCGCGACCCGCAACACCCGGCCCCGCCGATCGAGGAAAAGCCGGCCGCCGGCGGGACGCCCGCTCAGATTCGCTGATCCATCTCCAGCGCCGGCTCCGGCACGTCGACGCAGCCGATGATGCGGGCCGGCACGCCGGCCGCGGTGCAGCCGGCCGGGACCGGCTCGAGCACGACGCTGCCGGCGGCGATCTTGGCGCAGGCGCCGATCTCGATGTTGCCCAGCACCTTGGCGCCGGCGCCCAGCAGCACGCCGCGCCGCACCTTCGGGTGGCGGTCGCCGCGCTCCTTGCCGGTGCCGCCCAGCGTCACGCCGTGCAGCATCGACACGCCGTCCTCGACGACCGCGGTCTCGCCGATCACCACGCCGGTGGCGTGGTCGATGAACAGGCCCTTGCCCAGCACCGCGCCGGGATGGATGTCGACCCCGAACAGCGCCGACGCGCGGCTCTGCAGGTAGTGCGCCAGGGTCTGGCGCCCCTGCCCCCACAGCCAGTGGGCGACGCGGGCGGTCTGCAGGGCATGGTAGCCCTTGAACCACAGCAGCGGGTCGAGGTGCGAGGTGCAGGCGGGATCGCGCTCGGTCACCGCCACGATGTCGGCGCGCGCCGCCAGCCCGATGCCCGGGTCGGCATTGAGCGCCTCGTCGAAGATCTGGCGGATCAGCGCGGCGGGCACCTCGGTGGTGCCGGCCAGCCGGGCGAGATGGTAGCTGAGCGCGCTCTCGAAGCGCGGCTGGCTGAGGATGGTCGCGTGCAGCGTGCCGGCCAGCACCGGCTCGGCGGCGGCGGCCTTCTGCGCGGCGTCACGAATTCGGGTCCAGACGGGATCCACGGAACGCGGCTCCACGGTGTTCATCGCGATCGCACTATCCATCGGATATCTCCTCCGGCAACCGCCGTACCCTTGCACGGCAGCCGTTCCAATCGCCTCCCCAGGCGAGAAAAGTCTAGGACGCCCCGCCCGGGGGCGCAATTCAGCGGCCGGCGCGGGCCTCGAGCTCGTCGATCAGCGCCTGCACCTTGCCGCCGTTCTGCTGAATGTAGGAATTGAAGTCGGAACGTCTAGTCATGACCATGCTGACACCCTCGACCTTGACGTCGGTGATGCGCAGCCCGGCCGGGACCTGGCGGACCTCCCACTCCAGCTTGATCGGCTGGCCGCTGGTCTGGTTGAGGCGGCTGTCGACCACCGTGACGCCGTTGGGCCGCGACGTGGTCTTGGTGATCTGCAGGGTCTGGCCGCCGTACTGGCCGAACCGCTCGCTGTAGGCCTTGGCCTCGGCGCTCTCGGTCGCCTTGACGAAGCGCGCCTGCTGCTCGGGCGTCGCCTTGGCCCAGTGGGTGCCCAGCGCGACCTGCGCCATGTAGGGCAGGTCGAAGCGGGTCGCGAGGACCTGGGCGATGGCGGACTGCCGGGCGGCGCCGGTCTGGGTCTTGATGATGTCGATGACCTGTTGCGCGGTGGCGCTGATCAGGTCGGACGCGGGATCGGCGGCGAAGGCCGGAGACGCGGCGGCGAGGGTCGAGCCGGCGAGGGTCGAGGCGGCGGCCAGCCGGAACAGGTGACGGCGGGAGGGGCGCAGGGGCACCGGTGGCTCCTTGGATGACGGGTACGGGATGCGGCTCAACGCGCGAGCGCGGTGTCGCGTTTCCTAGCGCGGGCGCCGGTCAGCGAACCAGCGCGAGATTGTCGCGACGTTCCAGCTCGGCCTTGGTGTCGGTCTTCTCACGCTTCGCGCGGATGAGCTCCGCGCGGTTCTGCGTGTAGGCCGAGCGCAGCGCGGCATAGTAGTCGACGCTGTTCTTCTCGAGGTCGTCGAGCGCGAACATGGTGCGCGACCGGTAGTCGATCACGTTCACCGCGTAGCGCGGCGTTGAGTAGTAGAACCAGTTCCAATTGAAGGCGATCGGCAGGATCTGGAACGGGTCGACCGCGTAATCCATCATCAGGCCGGTCGCGTCGCGCGCGTTCGACGGCCCGGCCAGCGGCAGCACGAGGTAGAAGCCGCCGTTCTCCGGCTCGACGCCCTTGCCTGCCCAGATGCCGATGGTCTGGCCGGCGTCGGTCTTGGTCCGCTCGAGGCCGAACGTGGCGGCGACGTCGAACAGGCCGGCGAGGCCGAGCGTGGAATTCACGATGAAGCGGGCCAGCGTCACGCCGGCGCGGCTCGGGTCGCCCTGGAACACCTCGTTCACCGCGGTGACGGGCTCGCCCAGGTTGTCGAGCAGGTTGCGCACGCCCTTCTGGGCCGGCTCCGGCACCCAGTCGCGATACATCACGGTGACAGGACGCAACAGCATCACGTCGAGCGCGCGATTGATCGAGAAGACGAAGCGGTTCGGGGTCTCGATGGGATCCCACACCTCGGCCGCCCCGGTATCGTTGACCGCGCAGCCGCCGAGCAGCCCACCCGCCAATGCCGTCAGGACGACCGAACGACGGACCCGGGCGGCCACCTTGAACACGCTTGCGATCATCGACGCCAACCCCGGAGTCTCGTACCCGCGACCCGCACGCGGGCCAGAAAACCTGCCGAAGGGGTCTCGCGACGCCACTCCCGCACCGGCGGAGTGTCGCACAGGGCGCACACGGATTGAAGGGTAATACCCCGCCGAGATTGTTTCAGAAGTACCGGCGATTCATTCACCGCCAACCCGGGATTTCCCCCTTGCATACATAAAGATATGCTTATATGCATACATTCATGGAACACCTCCTGACGCTCCTGCGCGCCGCCGCCGAGGACACCCGGCTGCGCATCCTCGCGCTGGCGGCGCGGGAGGACCTCACGGTGAGCGACTACGTCCACATCCTCGGCCAGAGCCAGCCGCGGGTGTCCCGACACCTCAAGCTGCTGGTCGAGGCCGGCCTGCTCGAGCGGTTCCGCGAGGCCCAGTTCACGCGCTTCCGGCTGGTCACCGAGGGCGACGATGCCGCGCTGGTGCGCGAGTTCGTGCGCCGGATCGACCCGCGCCAGCCGCGCGTCGCCGCCGACCGCGCCCGCCTCGATGCCCTGCAGCAACGCCGCCAGAGCGCCGCGGCGCGCTTCTTCCGCGACAATGCCCAGCGCTGGGACGAGCTGCGCGCCCTGCACGTCGCCGACCGCGAGATCGAGCGGGCGCTGGCCCATCACCTGCCGGTCGGCACGCGCCGGCTGCTCGACATCGGCACCGGCACCGGGCGCCTGCTCGAGGTGCTGGCGCCGCGCGTCGAGCAGGCGATCGGCATCGACCAGTCGCGCGAGATGCTGGCGCTGGCGCGCGCCAACCTGGCCCGCGCCGGGATCGACAACGCCGACATCCGCCAGGGCGACATGTATGCCCTGCCCTTCGAGTCCGGCGCCTTCGACGCCGTCACCATCCACCACGTGCTGCACTACGCCGACGACCCGGCGGCGGTGCTGAGCGAGGCCGCCCGCGTGGTGCGGCCGGGCGGCGCCGTGCTGGTGGTCGACTTCTCGCCGCACGACCTGGTCGAGCTGAAGCGCGAACACGCCCACGTCCATCTCGGCTTCGCCGACAACCAGGTCCAGGGCTGGCTGCGCAGCGCCGGCCTCAACCCGCTCGACCCGATCCACTTCCCCGGCCGTCGACTGATGACCGGCATCTGGCGCGGCGAGCGCGAACTGCCGGCGCGCAGTTCCGCCCGCGAGGCCAGCCAACCGTCCCATGGAGTAACGCGATGAGTCCCGATCCCGCGGCGACCGACTTCCCGGCCCGCACGCCGCAGCCGCTCAAGGTCTCCTTCGAGTTCTTCCCGCCCAAGAACGAGGCGATGGAGAAGTCGTTGTGGGAGGCCGTGGCGCGCCTCGCGCCGCTCCAGCCGTCGTTCGTCTCCGTGACCTACGGCGCCGGCGGATCGACCCGCCAGCGCACCCACGACACCGTGGTGCGGATGAAGAAGGAAACCGCCATCGAGCCGGCCGCCCACCTGACCTGCGTCGCCGCCACGAAGGGCGAGATCGACGACGTGGCGCGCGCCTACTGGGATGCCGGCATCCGCCACATCGTGGCGCTGCGCGGCGACCCGCCGAGCGGCATGGGCGGCAAGTACAGTCCGCATCCCGGCGGCTATGCCAACGCCGCCGACCTGGTCGGCGGCCTGAAGAAGATCGGCGACTTCCAGATCAGCGTCGCGGGCTATCCCGAGAAGCATCCCGATTCGCCCAGCCCCGAGGCCGACCTCGAGAACCTGAAGCGCAAGGTCGATGCCGGCGCCGACCGCTGCATCACCCAGTTCTTCTTCGAGGCCGACGACTTCCTGCGCTTCCGCGACCGCGCGGCGGCGGCCGGCATCGCCGCGCCGATCGTGCCGGGCGTCATGCCGGTGTCGAACTTCGCGTCGATCGCCCGCATCGCCGGCCTGTGCGGCGCCAAGGTGCCGGGCTGGATGGCCAACCTGTTCGAGGGCCTCGACGACGACGCCGAGACGCGCCGCATGATCGCCGCGACGGTGGCCGGCGACCTGTGCCGCCGCCTGCAGGCCGAGGGCGTCGACAAGTTCCACTTCTACACGCTGAACCGGGCCGATCTCACCTTCGCGATCTGCCACCTCCTGGGAGTGCGCCCCCGATGACCCGCGCCGAAAAGGCCGACCTGCTGCGCAAGATCGGCAGCGAACGAATCCTCATCAAGGACGGGCCGTACGGCTCGATGATCCAGACCTTCAAGCTCGACGAGGCGGGCTACCGCGGCGGCCGCGACTTCGCGTCCGACCAGAAGGGCAACAACGACCTGCTGAACCTGACGCGGCCCGACGTCGTCGGCCAGATCTGCAACGCCTACATCGACGCCGGCGCCGACATCCTGGCGACCAACACCTTCAATGCCAACGCGATCAGTCTCGGCGACTACGGCATCCCGGAGATGGCGCGCGAGATCAACATGGCGGCGGCCAAGCTGACGCGCGCCTGCGCCGACGCCGCGACGGCGCGCCAGCCCGACAAGCCGCGCTTCGTGGTCGGCGCGCTAGGCCCGACCAACAAGACGCTGTCGGTGTCGCCCAACGTCAACGACCCGGGCTACCGCGCCGTCACCTTCGACGAGGTCAAGGGCATCTACCGCGAGCAGATCGACGGCCTGCTCGACGGCGGCGTCGACTTCATCCTGATCGAGACGGTGTTCGACACGCTGAACGCCAAGGCCGCGCTGGTCGCCGCCGACGAGGCCGCCGAGGCGCGCGGCGAGGAACTGCCGGTCATGGTGTCGATGACCCTGACCGACCTCGCCGGCCGCAACCTGTCGGGCCAGACGGTCGAGGCCTTCTGGCACTCGGTGCGTCACGCCAGGCCGCTCACCATGGGCCTGAACTGCAGCTTCGGCGCCACCGAGCTGCACCCCTACGTCAGCGCGTTGAACCCGCAGGTCGACACGATGATGTGCATCTATCCCAACGCCGGCCTGCCCAACGAGCTGGGCGCCTACGACGAGCCGCCGGAGATGACCGGCAAGCTGGTGCGCGGCTGGGCGGAGAACGGCTGGATCAACATGGTCGGCGGCTGCTGCGGCACCACGCCGGCCCACATCAAGGCGATCGCCGAGGCGGTCAAGGGCATCAAGCCGCGCCAGTGGCACGCCCTGCCGCCGGCGCTGCGCCTGTCTGGAATGGAAGCGGCGAGTTTCTTCTGATGAGCAACGAAACCACACTCGAGGCCGGCGCCGCCCCGCGCGCCACCTTCATCAATGTCGGCGAGCGCACCAACGTCACCGGCTCGGCCCGCTTCAAGAAGCTGATCCTCGACGGCGACTACGGCGCCGCGGTCGAGGTCGCCCGCCAGCAGGTCGAGAGCGGCGCGCAGATCATCGACGTCAACATGGACGAGGGCCTGCTCGACGCCGAGAAGGCGATGGACACGTTCCTCAAGCTGATCGCGTCCGAGCCCGACATCGCCCGCGTGCCGATCATGATCGACAGCTCGAAGTGGAGCGTCATCGAGGCCGGCCTGAAGTGCGTCGCCGGCAAGCCGATCGTCAACTCGATCTCGATGAAGGAAGGCGTCAAGCCGTTCATCGAGCAGGCGAAGAAGGTGCGCCGCTACGGCGCCGCCGTCGTCGTCATGGCGTTCGACGAGAAGGGCCAGGCCGACACCAAGGAGCGCAAGGTCGAGATCTGCAGCCGGGCCTATGACATCCTGGTCAACCAGGTCGGCTTCCCGGCCGAGGACATCATCTTCGATCCCAACATCTTCGCGGTCGCCACCGGCATCGAGGAACACAACAACTACGGCGTCGACTTCATCGAGGCGACGCGCGAGATCAAGGCGCGCTGCCCGCACGTCCGCATCTCCGGCGGCGTCAGCAACCTGTCCTTCGCCTTCCGCGGCAACGAGCCGGTGCGCAAGGCGATGCACTCGGTGTTCCTGTTTCACGCCATCAAGGCGGGCATGGACATGGGCATCGTCAACGCCGGCCAGCTCGAGGTCTACGACCAGATCCCGCAGGAGCTGCGCGACGCCTGCGAGGACGTGATCCTGAACCGGCGGCCCGACTCGACCGAGCGGCTGCTCGAGCTGGCGCCCAAGTACAAGGGCACCGGCGAGGTCGTCGCCACCCAGGACGCGGAGTGGCGCAGCTGGCCGGTCGAGAAGCGGCTGGAGCATGCCCTGGTCAAGGGCATGGACCAGTTCATCGTCGAGGACACCGAGGAGGCGCGCCAGCAGATCGCGCGGCCGATCGAGGTCATCGAGGGCCCGCTGATGGCCGGCATGAACGTGGTCGGCGACCTGTTCGGCGCCGGCAAGATGTTCCTGCCGCAGGTCGTCAAGAGCGCCCGCGTCATGAAGAAGGCGGTCGCCCACCTGCTGCCCTACATCGAGGCCGAGAAGTCGGCCGGCGCGCGCAGCAAGGGCCGCATCGTCATGGCGACCGTGAAGGGCGACGTCCACGACATCGGCAAGAACATCGTCGGCGTGGTCCTGCAGTGCAACAACTTCGAGGTCATCGACCTCGGCGTCATGGTGCCCTTCCAGGAGATCCTGAAGGCGGCCAACGAGAACAAGGCCGACATCATCGGCCTGTCCGGCCTGATCACCCCGTCGCTCGACGAGATGGTCACGGTGGCCGAGGAAATGGAGCGCACCGGCTTCAAGGTGCCGCTGCTGATCGGCGGCGCGACGACCTCCAAGGTCCACACCGCGCTGCGCATCGCGCCGCGCTACCACGGCCCGACCGTGCACGTGCTGGACGCCTCGCGCGCGGTCGGCGTGTGCAGCGCCCTGATCTCCGAGTCGGGCGAGCAGGCGGCGGATTACGTCGCCGGCGTCGCCGCCGAGTACGAGAAGATCCGCAAGGAACGCGACGGCGGCGGCAAGGAGAAGCTGGTGCCGCTGGCGGCGGCGCGGGCCAACGGGTTCGCCATCGACTGGAAGGCCTACAGCGCGCCGAAGCCGGCCGTGTCGGGCACCCGGGTGTTCGCCGAGTACCCGCTGCACGAGCTGGTCGAGCGCATCGACTGGACGCCGTTCTTCCGCGCCTGGGAACTGGCCGGCACCTGGCCCTCGATCCTCGAGGACAAGGTGGTCGGCGAGAGCGCGAAGAAGCTCTACGGCGACGCGCGCAAGATGCTCGAGCGCATCGTCCGCGAGAAGTGGCTGACCGCCAAGGGCGCGGTCGCCTTCTGGCCGTGCCGCCGCGACGGCGACGACGTCGTGCTGTACGAGGACGAGAGCCGCAGCAAGGAGATCTCGCGCCTCTACTTCCTGCGCCAGCAGATCGAGAAGCGTGCCGGCCGCGCCAACATGTGCCTGGCCGACTTCATCTCGCCCGAGGCCGACTGGATCGGCGGCTTCGCCGTGACCGCCGGCCACGGCATCGAGGAGCACCTCGCCCGCTACAAGGCCGACCACGACGACTACTCGGACATCCTGCTCAAGGCGCTGGCCGACCGGCTGGCCGAGGCCTTCGCCGAGCGGCTGCACGAGCGCGTGCGCAAGACCTTGTGGGGCTACGCGCCCGACGAGGCGCTGAGCAACGACGAGCTGGTGCGCGAGAAGTACCGCGGCATCCGGCCGGCGCCGGGCTACCCGGCCTGCCCCGACCACAGCCAGAAGCCCGAACTCTTCCGGCTGCTCAATGCCGGCCAGAACGCCGGCCTGTCGCTGACCGAGAGCTTCGCCATGCTGCCGACCGCGTCGGTGTCGGGCTACTACTTCGCCCATCCCGAGGCGCAGTACTTCGGCGTCGCCCGGATCGGCCGCGACCAGGTCGAGGACTACGCCAAGCGGCGCGGCGTCACGCTCGAGCAGGCGGAAAAGTGGCTGCGGCCGAACATCGGCTACTAGGGAAAGGTCCCTCGGGCTTCGCCCTCGGGATGACAATCAAGCTGTCATCCCGAGCGCAGCGAGGGACCCTTGCTGTCGGCGCCCCGGGATGAGCTACGCCCTCGTCCTCGCGGTCGGCGCCGTCGCCGGGCTGGTCAGCGGCATCGTCGGCACCGGCGCCACCGTCATCCTGCTGCCGGTGCTAGTCATGGTGTTCGGGCCGCGCGAGGCGGTGCCGATCATGGCGGTCGTCGCGCTGATGTCGAACTTCGCCAAGATCACCTCGTGGTGGAAGGCGATCGACTGGCGGGCCTGCGCCGCCTATGCCGCGACCGGGATCCCCGCCGCCGCGCTGGGCGCGCGGACCCTGCTCGTCCTGCCGCAGCGTACCGTCGAGATCGCGCTCGGCCTGTTCTTCCTCGCCATGGTGCCGGGCCGGCGCTGGCTGGCCCGCCGCCATCGCACGATCGGTCCCTGGGGGCTGGCGGCGGCCGGCGCGCCGATCGGCTTCCTGACCGGCATCGTCGTCTCGACCGGGCCGCTCAGCGTGCCCGCCTTCGCCGCCTACGGGCTGGTCAAGGGCGCCTTCATCGCCACCGAGGCCGCCGGGTCGCTGGCCCTCTACGTCAGCAAGGCCGCGACATTTCACACCTTCGGCGCCCTGCCCGGCGACATCGTGGTCAAGGGCCTGATCACCGGCTCGTCGGTGATGGCCGGCACCTACGCCGCACGGCTGGTCGTCGAGCGCTTGAGCGTCACCACCTTCCAGGGCCTGCTGGACGTCGTGATGGTCGTGTCGGGCCTCGCCCTGCTGTGGCAGGCGCTGGCCTGACCCCTGCCCCCGCCTCTCCTCCTGTGGGGAGAGAGGCCGGGTGAGGGGGTTACGAGGAAACCCGGTTGTGCCATACCCGGTGCACCCTCAACCGGAGTTCGCAATGAACCTGATCGCCAAGGCCGCCGTCGCGGCCACCCTCGCCGCCTCGCTCGCCGGCTGCAACATGAACCAGTCGACGCCGCAGCAGCTCAACACCACCAACGCGAATTCGCGGATCTACATCGGCTCGCTGAGCTGCAACGTCGGCGGCAGCACCGGCTACGTGCTGGCCTCGCGCAAGACCCTCGACTGCGTGTTCCTCGACAAGGAAGGCACGCTGAGCGCCCAGTACACCGGCACGATCGACAAGGTCGGCATCGACATCGGCTACACCAAGGCGGTGCACACGATCTGGCGCGTCTACTCGCTCGGCTCGGTGCGCGGCCCGTGGAACCTCTCCGGCACCTACGTCGGCGAGCAGGGCACCGTCGCCGCCGGCGCGCAGGCGGGCGGCAACTGGATCTACGGCGGCCCGAATGCCGAGATCGGCATGCTGGCCTCGGGCGTGGTGCAGGACGCGGGCTACAACCTCGCCACCGGCATCGCCGCCATGACCCTGAAGGTCAAGTAACCGCGATCAGTGCGCCGTCGCCGGTTGCAGCGGGCAGCCGGCGACGGTGATGCGGTGCATCAGGCGCCGCTCGCCGTGATAGTCGTTGGCCGCGTAGTGCCACGTCGCGCGGTTGTCCCAGAAGGCGATCGAGCCGGGCTGCCAATTGAACCGGCAGGTGAACTCCGGCCGCGTCGCGTGCCGGTAGAGATGCTCGAGCAGCGGCTTGCTGTCCTCGACCGACCAGTCCTCGAAACGCAGCGTGAAGGCCGGGTTGACGTAGAGCGCCTTGCGGCCGCTCAGCGGGTGGCGGATCACGACCGGGTGCAGCACGTCGTCGCCGGCGAGGTGGTCGTTGCCGTAGCGGCTGGCCGACTCGGGGTTGCTCTTGTGCACGCCCTTCGGCCCGAAGATGTGGGCCGCGCCGTGCACCGCGCGCAGGCCCTCGAGCGTGCGCTGCAGGCCCGGCGAGAGCGCCTCGAAGGCCCGGTACATGTTGGCGAACAGCGTGTCGCCGCCCTCGTCCGGCAGCTCGCGGGCGAGCAGGACCGAACCCATGGCCGGCTCGATGTCGTAGCTGTGGTCGGTGTGCCAGCCGCCGCCGATGTTGGTCTTCTGCTCGGGCTCCTTGCGCACCTCGGCGATCTCGGGGTGGCCGGCCACGGCGGAGAAGAACCGGTTGACGTCGATCGGCCCCCAGCGCCGGGCGAAGGCGATGTGTTCCTCCGGCGTCAGGGACTGGTCGCGGAAGAACACCACGCCGTTCTCGACGAAGGCGCGCTGGACCTCGTCCCACTGGCGGTTGCTCATCGACTTGAGATCGACGCCCGTCACCTCGACGCCGCAGCCGCCGGTGACCTTGCGCACCTTCACGGTTTCATAAGCCATGTCGTTTCCTCCTGGGGGAGAGCCTAGCGCGTCTGGACGTCGAGGAGGAGCAGGACGATCGACAGGGTGACGACGCTGGCCCCGGTCGAGATCACCACGGCGTTGGTCGCCAGCCCCACTCCCGAGCGGTAGAGCTGGGCCATCAGGTAGACGTTGGCCCCGCCCGGCATGGCGGCGTTGATGGTCGCGACGGTGACCCACAGCGGGTCGAGCCCGAACAGGTAACGGGTGCCGAGGAAGACCAGCAGCGGCATGGCCACCAGCTTGAGCACCGCGGTCAGCGCCGCCGGCTGCCAGTGATCCTTGATGCCGACATGGGCGAGCGAGGCGCCGGCCATGATCAGGCCGCAGGGCGGCGCCGCCTGGGCCAGTGCCTGCAGCACGCGGTCGATCACCATCGGTGTCGCCAGCCCCGGCACCAGCGTGGTCAGTTCCGACCACGCCAGCCCCGCGAAGATCGGCGGGATCACCGGGTGCTTCAGCATGGTGAGCGCCGCGCCGCCCAGCTTGGCCAGCAGCCGCTCGCCCGACTGGGCCCCGGTATCGAGTTCCAGCAGGAACGAGGTCAGGGTCAGCAGGATCAGCGAGTTGACGCTGATGATCATCAGCAGCGGCACCAGCCCGGCCTCGCCGAAGGCGTAGGACACGAAGGGAATGCCGATGCCGACGCCGTTCGAGAAGGTCGAGGACAGCGCGAACATGGTGCGGTCGCCGCCCGACAGGCCGAGCGGACGGGCGATCCAGCGCGCCAGCGCGAACAGCAGGAGCGCCGTGCCGAAGAAGGCGATGATGATGCCCGGCTCGAGCGCGTCGACGCGCACCCGCGACATCGAGCGGAACAGCAGCGCCGGGAACAGCGCGAAGAAGGTGACGTTGGTGAGGCCGCGCAGCCCGTCGGGCGTGAGCAGCGGCGAGCGGCCGAGGAACCAGCCGATCGCGACCGTGCCGAACACCGGCACGATGATGTCGATGACGGCCGTCATGGAAGGAGAACGGGGGAGAGGCGCGGCCCCTCCCCCATCGTCCTCAGGCCGCCATGGCGAGGTTGCTGTAGCGGGTCAGGTGATGCTGCTGGTTGCCGAACATCAGGTCGATCATGGTCAGCCGCTTGAAGTAGTGGCTGACCGCCATCTCGTCGGTGACGCCCATGCCGCCGTGCATCTGCACCGCGCTCTGGCCGCAGAACTTGCCCGACTTGCCGATCTGGACCTTGGCGCCCGAGGCCGCCTTGCGGCGCACGACGGGATCCTTGTCGTCGATCTTGAGCGTCGCCATCAGCGTCATCGAGCGCGCTTCCTGGGCATTGGTGAAGCAGTCGACCATGCGGTGCTGCAGGACCTGGAACTTGCCGATCGGCACGCCGAACTGCTTGCGGGTCTTGATGTACTCGAGCGTGCCGGCGTTGATCGCGTCCATGCAGCCGGTCGCCTCGGCGCACATCGCCACGATGGCGCGGTCGACCGCCTCCTCGACCACCGGGAAGGCGCCGTCGACGCTGCCCAGCACGGCGTCGGCGCCGACCGAGACCTTGTCGAAGGTGAGCTCCGAGGCGCGCAGCGCGTCCTGGGTCGGGTAGTCGCGGCGCGACAGGCCCTTCGCCTTGCCGTCGACCACGAACAGCGTGAGGCCCTTCTCTTCGCGCGCGCCGCCGGCGGTGCGGGCCAGCACGATCACCTGGTCGGCCGAGGCGGCGTTGTAGACCACGCCCTTGTGGCCCGACAGCGACCAGCCGTTGCCTTCCTTGGTCGCCTTGAGCGACACGTCGGCCAGGTTGTAGCGCGACTGGCGCTCCAGCCAGGCGAAGGCGAACTGCTTCTTGCCCTCGATCATCGGCGCCAGCAGCGCCTCCTTCTGGGCGGCCGAACCGGCGCGGGCGATCATGCCGCCGCCCAGCACGACGGTCGGCAGGAACGGCTCGAGCACCAGGCCCTTACCGAACTGCTCCATCACGATCATGGTCTCGATCGGGCCGCCGCCGTAGCCGCCGTCCTCCTCCGAGAACGCCATGCCGAGCCAGCCCAGCTCGGCGAACTGCGCCCAGTTCTCCGGCAGCCAGCCGCGCTCGGTCGCGGCGATCTTCTTGCGCGCGTCGAACTGGTACTTGTCGCGCACGAAGCGCTCGGCGGCTTCCTGCAGCTGCTTCTGTTCGTCGGAAAGGGACAGGTCCATGGTTCTCTTCCTCCAAATTCGTTGCCGGGTGTTATAGCCCGAGCACCATCTTCGACACGATGTTCTTCTGGATCTCGGTGCTGCCGCCGTAGATGCTGGTCTTGCGCATGTTGAAATACCGCGGCGCGGCCGGCGGGGCGTGGTCCGGCCCGATCGGCGTCTCGTTGCTGTCGTGGAACAGCATGCCCGGCTGGTAGGGGGCGGCGTACTCGCCGACCGCCTCCATCGCCAGCTCGGCGATGCGCTGCTGGATCTCCGAGCCGCGGATCTTCAGCGTCGAGACCTCCGGTCCCGGCGCGCCGCCCAGCGACATGGTCGAGAGCGCGCGCAGTTCGCTCATTTCCAGCGCCTGCAGCTGCAGGTCGAGGTCGCCGACCTGGGCGGTGAAGGCCGGGTCGTCGGCCAGCGTGCCACCGTTCATCGGCTCGCTGCGGGCGATGTCGCGCAGGGTGCGCACGCCGCGCTTGGAGGCCGGGACCTCGGCGATGCCCAGCCGCTCGTTGGCCAGCAGGAACTTGGCGCAGGTCCAGCCCTCGCCTTCCTTGCCGATGCGGTTGGCGACCGGCACCCGGACGTTGTCGAGGAACACGTCGTTCACGTGGTGGGCGCCGTCCAGCATGACGATTGGCCGGACGGTGACGCCCGGCGTCTTCATGTCGATCAGCAGGAAGGAAATGCCCTCCTGCGCCTTGGCGTCGGGATTGGTCCGCACCAGGCAGAAGATCCAGTCGGCCCAGTGGGCGAACGAGGTCCAGGTCTTCTGGCCGTTGACGACGTAGTGGTCGCCGTCGAGCACCGCGCGGGTGCGCAGCGAGGCGAGGTCAGAGCCGGCGCCGGGCTCGGAGTAGCCCTGGCACCACGCCACCTCGGACGAGCGGATGCCCGGCAGGAAGCGCTCCTTCTGCTCGTCGCTGCCGAAGGTGTAGATCACCGGCCCGACCATCTTCACGCCGAACGGGATGATGCGCGGCGCGCCCTCCTCGGCCAGCACGTTCTCGAACAGGAAGCGGCGCGTGACGTCCCAGCCCGGGCCGCCGTACTTCTTCGGCCACGTGTAGGGCAGCCAGCCCTTGCGGCCGAGCGCCTTCTGCCACGCGACGTGGTCTTCCTTGTCGTAGTGCTTGCCGGCCCACGTCTTGTCGCGGGTCGCCGGCGACAGGTTGGCGCGCGCGAACGCCCGCACCTCGTCGGCGAAGGCCTTGTGCTCGGGAGACAGGGAAAGGTCCATCAGAGGCCCAACACCATCTTCGAGATGATGCCCTTCTGGATCTCGTTGCTGCCGCCGTAGATCGTCGTCTTGCGCGTGTTGAAGTAGCGCGGCGCGGCGAGGTGGGCGTAGGACGGTCCGACCGGCTCCTCGTTGGTGCCCTGCCACAGCAGGCCCGGCAGGTACGGCGCGGCGTACTCGCCGACCGCTTCCATGGTCAACTCGGTGATGCGCTGCTGGATCTCCGAGCCGCGGATCTTGAGGCCGGAGACCTCCGGACCGGGCTGGCCGCCCTGCGCCATCTGCGACAGCACGCGCAGCTCGGTGTACTCGAGCGCCGTCACCTGGATCTCGAGGTCGGCGATCTTCTCGGCGAAGGCCTGGTTCTCGATCAGGGGCTTGCCGTTGTCCTGCTCGGCGCGGGCGATGTCCTTCAGCGCCTCGACGCCGCGCTTGGACTGCGGTACCGCGGCGATGCCCAGCCGCTCGTTGGCGAGCAGGAACTTGGCGCAGGTCCAGCCCTCGTTCTCCTTGCCGACCAGGTTCTCGACCGGGACCTTGACGTTGTCGAAGAACACCTCGTTCACCTCGTGGCCGCCGTCGGCCATGATGATCGGCTTCACCGTGATGCCCGGGGTCTTCATGTCGATCAGCAGGAAGGAAATGCCTTCCTGCGGCTTGGCCTTGGGATCGGTGCGCACGAGGCAGAAGATCCAGTCGGCCCAGTGGCCCATCGTGTTCCAGGTCTTCGACCCGT